>DATGXA010000197.1:0-35424 GCA_035299125.1 Opitutaceae bacterium | reverse complement strand
CAGCGCCATTTGCCGCCGGCCTGCCGCACCCGATAGATGAACTCGTAGACCGGTGTCTCTCCCGCGAAATACTGCCGTACCGCCTCGCGCGTGCCTTCGGCATCCTCGGGGTGCATCAACCCGACCCACTGCGCCCGCGAGATCGTTTCCTCGAGTTCGGAGAGCCCGAGAATCTCCCGGTCGCGCGGCGAGACCCACATGCGATCGGTGCGGATGTCCCATTCCCACGCGCCATCGTTGCTGCCGGAAATCGCGAGCTGCCAGCGCTCCTCGCTGCGCCGCAGTCGCTCGATCGACTCGCGTTGGGCGGTGATGTCGCTCGCGAGCATCAGGAAACCGGTCACGAGTCCCGCGCGGTCGCGCATCGCGGTCGTCACGAGTCGCACCGGCACGCGACTGCCGTCCCGGCGGACAAAGGTCGCCTCGCTCTCATCCGCGCTCCGCGTCGCCTCGGTGCGCGCGGTCACGGCCTCGAAACTCCGCTGCACCGGCCGGCCGAGCTCGCTCGCGAGCTGTTCGGCGCGCCGGGCGAGTTCGTCGGGATCCATGAACGACAGCGGCGTCACGTGGCCGACAAGGTCGCCCGCCGAGTAGCCGAGCAGTTGCTCCGCACCACGGTTGAACACCTCGATCTCGCCCCGCGGGTCGGTGGCGATCAGCGCGTAGGCCGCGGTATCGAGCATTCCCGCCACGAGGCTTTCGCTGCGGCGACGCGCGGTGATGTCGGTCACCACCACCACGAAGCGTTGCGCGCGTCCATCCGGCCCGAGCACCGGATCGGTCTTCACGTGCACCCAATAGGACGTCGCGTCCTTGCGGTAGTTGACGAGTTCGACGTCGAAACCGCGGCTATTCGCCAACCCCGCCTCCATCTGGGCGACCGTCGCCGGATCGGTCTCGGGACCGTGCAGCAGCACGGCGGGTGTGCGGCCGAGGAGGGCCGGAAGTTCGTAACCGGTCAGGTGCTCAAATGCGGGATTCGCCCATTCGATCCGGCCGACCGGATCGGCGATGAACATCGCGACTGTCGTCTTCTGCACGACCAACGCCATCCGCTCCAACTCGAGCGCGAGGCGCTTGCGCTCGGTCACATCGTGGCGGAGCGCGATGAACTGCGCGGGCCGTCCGTCGGGGCCGGAGATCGGCACGATCATCGTGTCGAAAAACGTCTCCTCGCCCGCCTTGGTAAGATTGCAGATCTCCCCGCTCCAGATCCGTCCGGCGGCGATCGTCTCCCACAGCGTGCGGAAGAACTCTGGCGGGTGGTGCGCCGATTTGATCAGCCGGTGCGTGTGCCCGATCACCTCTTCGCGCCGGTAGCCGGTCGAGGTGCAGAACCGGTCGTTGACCTCGACGATCACGCCGTCGCGATCCGTGACCGCCACGATCGCGCTCAAGTCGAGCGCCCGGCGGAACTGCACGAGCGAGTCGCGCGACAGCTCGAGCTCCCGCTGCAGTCGCAGACGTTCGCGTAACTCGTGGCGGAGCCGCCGCACGCCGAGCACCGCCGCGCCGCCGCACGCTGCGAGCACCAACAGTCCCAGGATGGCAGCCCCGGTCTGCCGCTGCGCAGCGGCGATTTCGGCCTGCAGGCGCGCAGCCGCGCCGGTCAGTTCCTCGGCGCAGGCCAACCGGAGCTCCTGCACGAGAATTGTCGCAGCAGCGGCCCCCGAGTCCGCCACCTCCGCCTCTGGCAAGGGCCCCGGCGCAAGCGCACGTTGGCAGACGACATCGAGTCGTCGCCACGATTCCGATTCGGCGAAGGCGCGCACCCTCGCCGACGCGTTCTCGAAGGGGAAATGCGTCGGCTCGTCCAGCGCCGCCCTCAACTGGCCATACGCGGCGGCCAGCCGCTGCGGCTCGCCTCTCGGCTCCGCAGCGCGAGCGAGCGACAGGGGCAACCAGGCATGCAGTTGCGCCGCGTCCTCCTGCAGCACCTGCAACGGGTATACGAGCGCCATCAACTCGCCGGCTCCGCCCGAAGTCGGCGCCGCGATCGCGGCGCGGTCAAGCTGCAGCAATCCCGCGATGGCGTGCGTGAGTTGTTGTGGCGTTCTGCGTCCGGCATCGCGCAGCAAGGCCAGTTCCGCTCTGACATCATTCCTTGCCTCCTCCGGAATCGCCGCCTCCGCCAGCGCCACCTCCAACTCGGCGAGCGCCCGGTCGACCGCGCGCCGTGCGCCGGAAAGCTCCTGCGTCCCCGCAGCGGCTTCGTCGCGCAGGACCGCGACACGCTCGTGTTGCAGCGGCGTGATTGTGCGCAACACCGCTTCCAGCAGCGCGACGTTACGGGCCATCGCGCCGGTCAGGCGAAGCTCGCGCTGGCTGCGCGCCACCGACTGCGCCCCCAGCCAGGCGCCCACGAGCAGCACCAGAGCGAGAGCGGCGAAAGCGACCCGGGACAATCCGGGCGCGGAAGTGGCTCGGCTGCCTGCGAAAGACATGCGGCGACCGGGGCGAGGAGAATGCCTCGGACGTGAACCGCTAGATCGGTCTTCACACGGCTTCCTTAACCGTGATCCAGCGGTCGAGAGTCGAGAGATCGAGCGGCGAGAGCAGGACGACCGAAACGACGCCAAGTCGCCGAACTGGTCGATGCCCTCGCACCGATTGTCCGGCCCTCGTCGCTCGACGCTCGTCGATCAACCGGTGGCTCCCTGCTCACTCCAGCGGGCCGGCGAGGAAATCGCGTACGAGATCGTAGAGCTGCGGCGAATCGAGCAGGAACGAATCGTGACCGAGGTCCGTGGCCAGCTCGGCGTAGCTCGCGGCCTTTCCGGCACGGAGCAGCGCGAGCACGATCTCACGGTTCTGCGCCGTGGGAAAAAGCCAGTCGCTGGTGAACGCCACGCACAGCGTGCGCGCGCGCACCTCGCGGAACGCCTGCTCGAGCGAGCCGTACGAGCCGGCGAGATCGAAGTCGTCGATCGCGCGGGTGATGTAGAGGTACGTGTTGGCGTCGAAACGGTTGATGAACGACTGGCCCTGATGCTGGAGGTAGCGCTCGACCTCGTACTGCGGATCGAAGCTCGCCACCGCCTCGGGCGCGGTCGTGCCGCCGCGTTTCCGCCGCCCAAATTTCTGCTCCATCGACGCGTCGGAAAGGTACGTGATGTGCGCCATCATGCGCGCGATCGCGAGCCCCACGCGCGGCCCGCCACCCTTCGGGTACTCGCCGCGGTGCCAGTCGGGATCCTGCACGATCGCCTCGCGACCGACGGCGTTGAACGCGATCGCCTGGGCATTCTCGCGCGCGGTCGTCGCCATCGGGAGCAGCCGTCGCACGAAGCCGGGAAACTCGATGCCGAACTGCAACACGCGCATGCCGCCCATCGAGCCGCCCACGGCCGCGTGGAGCGCCGTCACGCCGAGGTGGTCGAGCAGGCGTTTGTCGGCGCGCACCATGTCGCGCACGGTGAGCTGAGGAAACGCCGTGCCCCACGGCCGGCCGGTCGCGGGGTTGAGCGAGCTCGGCCCGGTGGAGCCCACGCAGCCGCCGAGGCAGTTGCTGCAAACGACGAAGTACTTGTTCGTGTCGAGCGCCTTGCCGGGCCCGATGATGTTGTTCCACCAACCCGGCTTGCGATCGGCGAGCGAGTGCACGCCCGCCGCGTGGTGATCGCCGCTGAGCGCGTGCGCGACGAAGATGGCGTTGTCGCGCGCGGCGTTGAGCCGGCCGTACGTCTCGTAGCGCAGCGTGAAGCCCGGGATCGTCTGGCCGTTGTCGAAGATAAACGGTTCCTCGGAGACGAAATCGCGCGCCTCGACCAGGCCCACTTCGCCGGGCTCGGAGCGCGCCAATTCAAGTTCGTCGGAGGAGTCGTTCACGGCGCGCATCGTGGCGGCCGCCGGGCCGGCGTCAACGGAAGCGGTGGCGTCTTTGGATTCCCGCGCGCGGGCTGGCGCCACAGGGCAAGCGGACGGCCCGTGGCGTGGGTCTTCAGAGCGCGCCGACGGACTCTGTGGGCAGGCCGAACCGCCGCCCCATCGGGCCCATGCGCCATCCTCGGTCGGATCGCGACGCACGGACCCTCGCCGCTCGTCGCGCGACCGAATGATTGGCTCAGCTCTCCACGGCCGCGGAGGCGAGCGCTTCGCAATCCTGCAGCAGCCGCGCCTGCCAGGGCAGCAGCAACTCGGCGAGTTTCTCCGGCTCACGCGCGAGTTGCGCGAGCTGCGCACGGCTGGCGATGAGCGTGGGATCGAGGTTGAGGCGCTTCGCCTCGCGGTCGCGCGTCTCGCGGATCTTGTCCTGCCGCTCGAGCTCGCGCGCGGAGAGAGGCTGGCGATCGCCGCCGTTGCTGCGGCGGCGCGGCAGCGAAGAGGGATCGCGCGACAGGCCGGCTTCGAGCGCGCGGGCGAAGCTTTCGCGCAGGCGTTCGCGTTTGCCGAGATGCAACTGCTCGAAGGCCGCGCGCGCGTCGCCGGAATCCGCGGCGGCGGCGAGGTGGAGCAGCATGTCGTTGCCGACAACCTTGAACGGCGGCGTGTCGATTCGCTCGGCCTGCCGTTCGCGCCAGTGCCAGAGATCATGCAACACGCAGAGGCCGCGCCCGCGCAGGTGCTCGGAGCGGCCGATGCGCCAGGAGTTGTCGTCGTTCTTCGGGAAGCCGGAGAGCGCGGTGCGGATCTGCCAGTCGCATTTCTGCCGCAGCCAGTCGACGCGGCCGCGCTGTTCGAGCTCGGCGAGCAGCAGGTCACGCAGGGCCGGCAGGAAGATCACGTCCTTGGCGGCGTAGTTGAGCAGCTTGTCGGTGATCGGCCGCTTCGACCAGTTGGCTTTCTGGCCCTCCTTCGCGAGGGTCACGTTGAAGTGGTCCTGCAGGAGCGAGGCCAGGCCGAAGCGCGGGCGGTTCAACAGCTGCGCGGCGAGCATCGTGTCGAAGAGCGACGTCGCCACGAATCCGTACTCCTCGTACAGCAGCCGCAGGTCGTAGTCGCTGCCGTGCATGATCAGGTGCTTCCGCCGGAGGCGTTCCCAGAGCGGGTCGAGCGGCACGCCGGTGAGCAGGTCGAGCAGGAAGGTCTCGCCGGCCGCGTGGATCTGCATGAGGCACACGCGCGTGCGGTAGCGGAAAAGGTTGTCGGCCTCGGTGTCGATCGACACCTCCGTCGCGCGGTCGAGCGCAGCGAGCAGCGGCCCGAGTTCTCCGGGCAACGAGATGAGGGTGAAATTTTCGGCGTGTGGAGACACAGGGAAAGTCGTTCAGCGGGGCGCGGCGGCGGGGCAGGCGTCCCAGGAAGTCAGAAACGCGTCCACGAGCAACGGCAAGTCGCCACTGTAACCGCCCTCAAGAATTACGGCGGTGGGAAGGTTCGCTTCGCGCACCCAGCGGCCGAGGCTGCCGTAGTCGGCCACGCTCGCGGTGAGCTGTGCGACGGGATCGCGTTCGTAGGCATCGAAGCCGGCGGACACGAGCACGAGGTCGGGATGGAAGGCCAGGAGCGCGTTCCAGGAGCGCCGCATGATCTCGAGCAGCTCCTCGCGGGGCAGGCGCGGCGCGACGGGGAAGTTCAAGCAGTTCTCCTCGGAACCGAGCCCGGTGCCGGGATAACACGGCGCCTGATGCACCGAGACGTACAGCGTGCCGGCCACGCCCGCGAGGATGTCCTCGGTGCCGTTGCCATGGTGCGCGTCGAAATCCCACACCGCCACGCGCGCGATCCCGCGCCGCCGCGCCTCGAGCGCCGCGACCGCGACCTGGTTGAGATAACAAAATCCCATCGCCCGGCTGCGCGTGGCGTGATGCCCGGGCGGACGCAACAGCGAGAACGCCTGCCGCCCCACAAGCGCGTGGTCCATCGCCGTGAGCGCGCCGGCCACCGAGCGCAACGCGTGGTCCGCGATGCGGTCGAAATACGGCGTGTCGGCATCGAACTCCTCGGGTTTGCGCAGGCGCGCGAGCAGCGCGGCATCATGCGCGAGCAGGACCGTCTCCTCGGCGACCGCGCCAGGCCGCTGCCATTCCCAATCAGGATGGTTGGCGCGCAGCAGCTCGGCGGTCTTGATCACCCGGGCGGGTTGTTCGGGCCGCTCGGGGCTGCCGAACTCCGCGCACGCGGGATCGTGGATGACGATCATGTCGCCTCGAAAATCGGCGCAACGCCTCAAAGGTAAACTGCGAAAATCAGCACCCGCCCGGGCGTCGGCCCGCGGGACACGCGCATCGCCGGCCCCGCCGCCGCTCCACCACGAAGACCCGTGAAACGGCGCGTGCGCGCCATCGATACGTTGTCTTCGCGTCTTCTCCGCGTTTCTGTGCCGCCACGCCATGAAACGCATCCTCGCCGCCCTCCTCGTTTCGCTCGTCCTCGCCGCCGGCCTCGAAGCCGAATCGTCCGTCTGGAAGGTCACCCGCAACGGCCGCGTCCTCTACCTCGGCGGCACGTGCCATTATCTCCGCGCCGCCGATCTGCCGCTGCCGCCCGAGTTCGACGCCGCGTTCGCGCAAGCGGCGGTCGTCTGCTTCGAAACCGATCTCGCGCAGCTCCAATCCCCGGAGACTCAGCAAAAGCTCGTCGCGCAGGCGCTCTACACCGACGGTTCCAAACTCTCCGACGCACTCACGCCCGAGGCGTGGCAGGCCGTGCAAAACTGGGCCACGAAGTCCGGGTTGCCCGCCGCGCAGCTCCAGTCGTTCAAGCCGTGGATGGTCATGATGACGATCATGGGCGTGGAGCTCCAGCGGCTCGGTTTCACGCCGGAAGGCGTCGACCAGCAGTTCCAGAAAAAAGCCATCGCCGCCCGCAAACGACTCGCGCAGCTCGAGACCGTCGAGGAGCAGATCGGTTTCGTGACGAGCCTCGGTGCCGGCCAGGAAAGCGAGCTCCTCGTCGCGACACTCGCCGACCTCGCCCGCCTGCCCGCCGTGCTCGGCGATACCGTCGCCGCCTGGCGCATCGGCGATCTCGACAAGCTCGACGCCACGCTCTCCGCCGAGATGCGCCGCGATTACCCGCGGATCTACGCCACGCTGATTTCGAACCGCAACAAAGTCTGGCTCCCGAAATTGGAGACGATGCTCGCCAGCGAGCCGAAGGAGTTGGTGCTGGTCGGTGCGGCGCACCTCGCCGGCAACGACGGGCTCATCGCGCTGCTCCGCAAGAAAGGTTGCACGATCGAGCAGGTGCCCGCGCCGGCCGCAACGGCTCCCTGACGCACTCCGGTGGAGCTGCGCGCAAGAGCAGTTCTTGGCGCCGTCGGTGCGGGTCCCTACTCCGCCACTCTCGCGAGCGGCGCCACACCGTTCCGGGCCGCAGAACCGATCTTCGTTCCACGTGGTCGCTGTTCGCGAGAACAGCGATACCGCAAAACCGGTTGCGTGCGCAGGCACGCGCGCACGCCTTGTCGTTGTCTTCCTTACAGCGGGGAACCCGGCGCCGCAGCGTGCCTTCTACCCTCTGGCAAAGGAGCTGCGCCGATTGAGGGTGGGCGCGAGCGGGCTTCTTTGCGCCACCCCACGCACAGCGGACTGCTACCCATGATTACATCCCGAAACGTCTCCACGTTCCTCGCAGGCACCACCCTGCTCGTCAGCTCGCGGCTGCTCGCCGCCGAAACAGCCCCGCCCGCCGGCGACCTCCTCACCGAAGGCCGCCGGCTCGTCGAAAACGTCGGTCTGTGCAGCGACTGCCACACCGCCCGACTGCCCACCGGGGAGTTCGATCGCACGCGCTGGTTGCAGGGCTCGCAGCTGCCCTTCGAACCGACGGTCGATATGCCGTGGTCATCCGTCGCACCCGGCATCGCCGGACTGCGCAACTACACCGATGCCGAAGCGGTGACGTTCCTGACCACGGGCACGCGGACCGCCGGCCCGCTCCGTCCGCCGATGCCGCAATACCGGTTCAGCGAAGCCGAAGCACGCGCCATCGTCGCCTACCTGAGATCCCTTCCCACGACCCAGTAGACAACCACCTCGCTCGCGCGCCTAGCGCCCTGCGACAAGAGAACCCGGGGCCCCGTGGCTCCGGGTTTTTCGCGATCGTGCGCCGGGCCCGGTGGTCTTCCCTTCCAGCGTACGTTCGCGCAGGGCACGGGGCCAGCATGGCGCGTCGGCGCGAGTGCGCTCACTGCGCCTCGTTCGCGCGGCGGTCTTTCAGGCGCTGTTTCATCTCGGCGCGAGCGGCGGCGCGGAGTTCGTCGTACTTGGGCTGCTGTTCGGGCGTGAGCAGCGCGCGGATCTGCTCGCTAGCCTTCTGGTTGATGTCGCGGAACTGGCGGAACTTCTCCCTGCGGCGCAGGCTGGTATTCTCCTTCAAGGCGCGGAGGTCGGCGGCTTCCTGCTGGAGGATGGGCGAGATCTTCGCCTTCTGGTCTTCGGTGAGGTTGAGCCGCGCGGTGATGCTCTGCAGCCGCGAAGCTAATTCGTCCGGCGCCGACGCGGTCGCGGTGGGCGCGGGGGCCGGCTCGGCTGCGTGTGCCGGAGCGGTGGCCATGAGGACGGTGAGAGCAAGAAAGGGAATGCTGACTTTCATCGTGCCTCTAGAACGCGCGAGGCCGGAAAAGGTTTCAGGAGGTCGAAGGTGGCAAGGGAACAATTCTCCGTGGCGGCAGAGTGCCGCGGGGAGGGCGGAACCGCCAAACTGCGATCCGCTCTTTCGCGGGACATTCGTCCGGGAAGCGGGAGGATCCTCCCGCTGGTCACTTCTTCGCGAAGAACGAGGAATGATCGCCGTGCGCAACCGGCGCGTGCGCGCTGGCGCCGCCGGCGTGCGTCGCCGCGGGTTTCTCGGCCGGCTTCATGGCGGCGTGCGTCGCGGGAGTCGGTTTGGCCCGAGCCGCGCTCGGACGATCGGAACGCGAAACGGACGACGCTGTGCGCGCGACGCCCCCGACCAGTGCAAGAAGTTCGGATACGGCCTGGCTCATGGCTTCGGCCTGCGCATTGAGCTCCTCGGCGGCGCTGGCGGTCTCCTCGGCGTTGGCGGCGCTGGATTGCGTGACCTTGTCCATCTGTTCGACCGCCGTACTGACCTGCGAAATACCCTGGCTCTGCTCCTTCGAGGCGCCGGCGACCTCGGCGGCCAGTTCGTCGACCTGGCGAGCCTGAGTGACGATCTCCGAGAGCGCACCCGCGACCTTGTCGCTGATCTGCACGCCCTGGTTGGTGTTGTTGATCGCGGCTTCGATCTGCGACGAGGTTTCCTTGGCCGCCTGCGCGCTGCGCTGCGCGAGCCCGCGGACTTCCTCGGCCACCACCGCAAAACCGGCGCCAGCTTCTCCGGCGCGGGCGGCTTCGACGGCGGCGTTGAGCGCGAGAATGTTCGTTTGGAAGGCGATCTCGTCGATGGTCTTGATGATCTTCGCGATGTCGGCGCCGCTGGCCTTGATGGCAGCCATCGCCGTGCTCATCGCCTGCATGTCGGTGCTGCCACGCTCGGCACCGGCCCGTGCCAGCTTGGCGAGGTCGTTGGCCTTTTGTGCGTTCTCAGCATTGCGATTGGTCATGCTCGCCATCTCCTCGATCGAGGCGCTCGTCTCCTCGAGCGACGCGGCCTGTTCGCTGGCACCATGCGCGAGCGATTGACTGGAGGAGGAAACTTGGGCGGCAGCCGACACGACCTGCGCGGCGCCTTCGCCCAGCGTCGCGCTGATCCGTTTCAGCACGGTGCCGATCCCTCGGCTGATGACGTAGGCGAGACCGATGCCCAGCAACAGTGCCACGCCCAGCCCGAGGCCGATCCCGACCGTCGTCCGCTTCGCGTCGGCATCGATAGTGGCGGCGGCTTTCTCGGCTTCCTCTTTCTCGAGTTTCCAGAACCTGCCGAGCGCGTCGGCATAGCGCGCCATCAGCGGGTCCAATTCCGCCCGCGCCCGGGCGCACACGGTGGCCGACGCCTCGGGCGTGGTCGCGCTGCGGCTGGCTGTGAGGATCTCGGAGCGCATCTTCCGATAGGCGTCGCGAGTGGCGTTGACGTCGTCGAGTTCCGCGCGGGTACCCGAGGATTTGGCGCGATCCTGGAGTTCCGCCAGGATCTTCGCATTGGCCTCGCCGTTGGCTTTGATCTCGGCCTCGAGTTTGGCCATGTCGTCAGCGCTCGGGCTGTAGATATGCTTGTAGACGAGGCCTATGTTGTCCTTGGCGCTTTCCAGCAGATTGGCTGTGCTTTCGAGCTCGGGAATGTGTTCGGCGATTTCGTCGGCATCCCCGCGAATGCCGGCCATCTTGTAGAGGGTGAAAACGCCGAGCGCTGCTGTGATCAACAGTACCGAGGCGAAGCCGGCGACGATGCGTTTCCAAATGGTCCAGGAGTTCATGGTTGCGAAAGAAATGTACACGCAACAACCGCCCACTGTGCGGAAGAGCGGCGACGCGAGGTCCGAGCTGCGGTACCCCGGCCCCAGATCCGAGCCGGCGACCAACCCCGCATCCGATCAGGACCTTTCTTGCACGCATACCTACCGGCAGCTCCCTCGGAGGCTACAGGCCGCGGATAGGCGGGGTTCATGGGGTTCCTGATCGGTCAGTCCTCGGGAGAATGTAGGGAGATTCCTTCATCGATTCGGGAGCACCGCGAGTCGTTGATCCTGCGCCTAGGTCCGGCGAAGGTCGGAGAAAAGCCAACCTAGCGGAGAGCCTCGAACGAGAGGCCGAAGAAGGCACGGATACCGGCGGGAATGCGGAATGTGGTAAACAGCACCCGGGCGGCAACCCGCCCAACCGCGCCGTACCTTTGTCCTTTCTTCCAGTTTCCGCGTCCGGTCTTCTGCCCGCTGTCCTCTGTCCCTCCGCACCACCTGCCATGATTCGTTTCGCTGTCACCACCCTGCTCGCCGAGACCTCGGAATACGACCTGCTCGTCTTCCACATCTCGAGTGACGACCACTACTGCACAATCCAGCGGCGCCCAGACCTCAAGCCGGGGCGCTTCGGCGACATCCGGTTCGAATGCGACGGCCAGCTGCGGAGCGGCTACGACGTGATCCGCGAATTGCGCTGGAGCGCGGCCCGGCTGCGTGTGTCGCTCGATCCGACAAAGGCCACGCGCTTCGAGGGCCGTTGCGAATACGACATCGAGCTCGCGATCGATCCTGCCGACAAACCCGCCGCGTTGCGCTTCCTGAAGAGACTGTTCGCCGAGACGACGTTGTTGCACGAAGAGGCCGCGAGCCAGTAACGGCGCACGCCCGACCTGCCCCGCCATGCCGCGTTCTCCACAAAACAAAACGGCCAAGTCCGAAGACTTAGCCGCACGGAGGCAGATTGAGGTGTGTTACTCGGTCGCCTTGAACTCGAACGCTTGCTTCACGACGTACCGCACGGGAACACGACCGTCGCGCAGGGAGGGGAAACGCCATTGGCGAAACGCAGCCAGCGCCACGCCATCGAGCTTCTTGTCTCCGGAGCTGGCGACGACTGTCACATCAACGACCTGCCCGGAGGCTCCGATCAGAGCCGCGGCGATCACCTTGCCAGCGGCACCCTTTTGCTTGAGCGCCGCACTGTAATCCGGTGCGACAGTCTTGAGCGGCGCCACTTGGTACTCGGGCATCGGGCCCCAATTTGTAGCGCGGCGACCGACGGCGACCGCCTCAGGGGAGGCCGGATCGAAGGCCGGAACCGCCGCAGCGGAAAAGGCGCCGAATGCGAAGAGAGCGAGGGTAAGAGGGAGTTTTTTCATGAGGATACTGATGCCACGAATGCACTTCCCGCGCAACCGGGTGAACATGCCCAACGAACGACCGCGGCAGAGGGATGCACAGGAGCACGCTCAGGTGAACGGTCCGGACGGAAGGGAAAACAAGGGGAGACCGGAGCGGCGCGCCTGACCCTCCTTCGCTCGATATGGCGCGAGGCGTCACTTTGCCATGGGAGGACGGCGCGATGTCTCGCAGGCCGCCGCCGCCGGCACGCGGCCCGGCTCAGCGGCGCAGCAGCAGGAAGCGCTCGCGGTCGGTGAGGTCGCGTTTGGACTCGATCGACGTGTATCCGAACGGCTGTGCGAATTCCATCAACGCGGCGTGTTGGGCGATGCCGGTTTCGAGAGCGAGCAAACCGCCGGGCGCAAGGAACGCGGGCGCGCCGCGGATGATCGTCTCGAGATCGGCGCGGCCGTCACGCTCGGCGACCAGCGCACTGTGCGGATCGTGGTCGCGCACCTCGGGCTCGGCCGCGGCGACCTCGGCGGCGGTGAGGTACGGCGGGTTTGAGACGATAAGCGCGAACGGCGGTTCGCCGGCGAGGGCGGCGAACCAGTCGGATTCCACGAAGTGCACGCGATCGGCGAGGGAGAGCTTCTGGGCGTTCTCCCGGGCGAGCGCGAGCGCGTCGGCACTGCGGTCGACAGCGACGACGGCGGACTCGGGCCAGAACTTCGCGAGCGCGAGCGCGATGGCGCCGGTACCGGTGCCGAGGTCCAGGATACGAGCGGGGGTGGACTCGAAGCTCTTGGTGGCGAACTCGAGGAGGAGCTCGGTCTCGGGCCGCGGGATGAGGCCGCGGCGGTCGGTCTTGAGCTTGAGATCGAAGAAGTCGGTTTCGCCGAGGATGTGTTGGAGCGGTTCGCGTTGGCCGCGGCGTTTGACGAGCGGGCGGACGGCGTCGAGCTCGGCGTCGGTGAGCAGGCGCTCGAACTGCAGGTAAAGGTCCATGCGCTTCAGCCCGAGCGCGTGGGCGACGAGCACCTCTGCCTCGAGCCGCGCGCTCTCCACGCCTTTCGAGCGGAGGAAGTCGGTGGTCTTGCGGACGATGTCGAGGAGCGGCTGCACGGGATGAGGAAGAAACTGGAAGTTAGGTGCTAGAAGCTAGAATGCGGAGGCAGGAGAATGTGGAACTCAGGAAATCAGGAATGGAGGTCGCCAATCGGACGGAGTGTGAAGCACGGTGACCTCATTCTGGATTCTTTCTCCTAGCTCCTAGATTCCTCCGCTCAATCCTCGTCCTCATCACGGTGGCGCGGACGGACGGGCTGGCCGGTGAGGGCGGCGAAACGTTCCTCGAAGTCGACGCGTTGGAGCTCCGCGATGAGCGGGTCGAGGTTGCCCTCCATGATCTGGGGGAGGCTGTGGAGCGTGAAGCCGATGCGGTGATCGGTGCAACGGCTCTGCGGGAAATTGTAGGTGCGGATACGCTCTGAGCGGTCGCCGGTACCGATCTGGCTGCGGCGCTGCGCGGCGTATTTCGCGCGCTCCTTCTCCTGCTCGGCCTGGAGCAGGCGCGAGCGGAGGACCGACATGGCGCTGGCCTTGTTCTTGAGCTGGGAGCGGCCGTCGGCGCAGTAGACCATCAGGCCGGTGGGCTTGTGGATGATGCGCACGGCGGAGTCGGTGGTGTTCACGCCCTGGCCGCCGGGGCCGCTGGCGCGTTGCACGGTGATCTCAAGGTCCTGCGGATCGATCTTCACGTCGACCTCCTCGGCCTCGGGGAGCACGGCGACGGTCACGGTGGAGGTGTGAATACGGCCGTTGGCCTCGGTGAGCGGGACACGTTGCACGCGGTGGACGCCGCTCTCGAACTTGAGCTGTTTGTAGACTTCGGAGCCGGAGACGAGGAAGATGGCCTCGCGGCAGCCGCCGCGCTCGCTGGGGCTGGTGGAGAGCGGCTCGACCTTCCAGCCGCGGCCTTCGGCGTAGCGCTGGTACATGCGGGCGAGTTCCGCGGCGAAGAGCGCAGCTTCCTCGCCGCCGGTGCCGGCGCGGATTTCGAAGACGGTGTTGCGCGAATCGGTGGGCTCGGGCGGGATCATCGACACGAGCACTTCGCGCTCGAGAGCGTCGCGGCGGGTGGCGAGAGCGGGCAGCTCGGCGGCGGCGAGTTCGCGCAGGTCGGCATCGGCCGACTGGTCCTTGGCGAGGGCGGTGTTCTCGGCGAGGTCGCGGCCGAGGCGTTGCCACTCGGCGTGTTTCTCGAGGAGCGCGGCGAGGCGCTGGTTCTCGCGGGTGACTTCGGCGGCAAGGCGCGGGTTGGCGTAGAAACCCGGATCGGCCATCTGGGCGTCGAGCTCCTCTTTGCGTCGGCGGAAAGGCGCGATATCGGGCAGTGCGGGCATTGGGCGGCGGGCCGGGAAAATGTACGTTGCGGAGCGGAGGGCATGGGGTTTTTCTGCGGCGGACGCAAGGCCGCGACCGGTTCGCGACGACTGCGGCGCCCTTCCCTCGCCCATGGCCACACCGTTGTTCACGCAAAACATCATCGCCTGCATCTGGGACTTCGACAAGACGCTCATCCCCGAGTACATGCAGGCGCCGCTGTTCCGACGCTTCGGGATCGTGGACCAGGATTTCTGGGCCGAGACCAACGCGATGATCGAGGAGTACCGGCGGCGCGGTTACCATGTCTCCGGCGAGAACGGTTACCTCAACCACCTGCTCACGTACGTGAAACACGGGCGCCTGCGGGGGTTGAACAACAAGATCCTGCGCGAGTGCGGCCGCGAGATCCGGCTCTACCCAGGGCTGCCGGAGTTTTTCCCGGCGGCGCGCGAGTGGGTGCGCGAGAAACCGGAGTTTCAAAAACATGAGATCAAGCTCGAGCACTACGTGGTGAGCACCGGACTGGCCGAGATGATCCACGGAAGCGCGATGGCGCCGCACGTGGACGGGATCTGGGCGTGCGAGTTCATCGAGAACCCGTTGCCGCCAGGCTTCGTGGGCCAGAAGGAATTCGAGATCGAAGCCGAGGCGGAGATCGCGCAGATCGGCGCGCTGATCGACAACACGACGAAGACCCGCGCGTTGTTCGAGATCAACAAGGGCACGAACAAGAATCCCGAGATCGACGTGAACGCGAACATCGCGCCGGAGGACCGGCGGATTCCGTTCCAGAACATGATCTACATCGCCGACGGCCCGAGCGATGTGCCGTGTTTCTCGGTCGTGAAGAAGAACGGCGGAAAGGCGTACGCGGTCTACAACCCCGACGTGGCCGCGGAGTTCGAGCAGAACGACCGCTTGCGGCAGGTCGGCCGTATCGATCACTACGGTCCCGCCGACTACACGACGACGAGTCCGACGGCGCGTTGGCTGAAGATGCATGTACAGGCGATGTGCACGCGCATCGTGGCAGACCGCGAAAGCGCGATGTCAGCCAAGGTGGCGCGTCCGCCACGGCACCTGAACTCCAAGCCGGAAAAGAAAAGCCCTGCACCACCGACGGCAGTGCAGGGCGAGTTGTTGGCAGAGTAAGCGGCGCGAAGCCGCGGCGCTCACGGCGTGAGGATGATCGGTTTCATCGGCGCCCGCGAGGTGATCGAGGACGCGATGGTCGCGCGGCGAAGCTCGTCGGCGATGTTCACCACTCGCTGGGCATACTGATGGCTGGCGCGAGGAGCACGGCCGGAGACGACGGCCCCGATGCCAGCGTTCCAAGCGAGAGCGATGTTGTAGGCGGAGGGACGCAGGCCGTTGCGCTGGAGTTGCTGGACGAGCCAGTCGTAGTGGGCGACGGCTACCTGGTCCGCGTGGCTGCGGACGAGGGCGTTGCGGAACGGAGCGCGGGAGTGCATCCGCCATGTGGTCTGGCGGAACTGATAGGCTCCCAGCTCACCATGGGCTCCCGGGCGCGGACTGTTCTGCGGGTTCTCGATCAGGTGGATGGCCTGAAGCGTCTCCCATTGCTCGCCGGCACGGAGGCTCGCGGCGAGGCACACGAGCATCACAGCCATGAGGAGTCGGATTATGTGTCGGATCATACGGTATCTTTCTGGTTCGGTGTTTCGTGGCCACTGGCTGGGGTGGCCCCTGGCACTGGACTTGACCGCCCTTTTACGAGCGGGGCGCGGACAAGTAGCCGCGACCTCGACTCCGACAAGCCGCGATTTTGCTAGCGCCCCCTAGGGTGGTATCGGGCGTGTTGCTCAGTGAGCCGCGATGTCTCGACCGCGGTATAGATCTGCGTGGTGCCGATGTCGGCGTGCCCCAGCATCTCCTGAATGGCCCTTAAATCAGCCCCGCCGGAAAGCAGGTGGGTGGCAAACGAATGCCTAAGCAGATGAGGTTTAACGTTCTGAGGCAGACCAGCCTTCTTGGCGTAGCCCTTGATCAGGGCCCAGATCGTCTTCCGCGAAATCGCCTGACCGCGCTCCGACAGGAAAACGGCGCTGCCGGTGCGTGGTTTTACCAGCCCGGGACGCCCCGCCGCGAGGTAGGTCGCGACGGCTTCGGCGGCCTGTCCGCCGACCGGTACGACCCGTTCCTTCGATCCTTTGCCGAAAACGCGCACAAATCCCTGTTGGAGGTCGACTTGTTGGAGGTTGAGCTCCGCCAATTCCGACACACGCAGGCCGCTCGAGTAGAACAGCTCAAGAATCGCCCGATCCCGCAGCCCGTGCGGGGTGCCCGTGGTGGGAGCGGCGAGCAGCTTTTTCATGTCGGCAATGCTGAGCGTCGCCGGCAGTTTCCGGACCACCTTCGGTCCTTCGACCAGCTCCGTAAAATCCGTGCGGCAAACACCTTCCTTCACAAGGAAGCGGGCCAACATACGCACGGCGGAGAGTTTCCGGGCCATACTCGAGACCGCGGTTTCAGCCTCGGAGAGTCGGTAGAGCCAGTCCGACACATGGGCGCCCAGTACCCCCGCCCAGTTTGTAATACCCCCCGTTTTCAGCGCCCGCGCGAACTGCAACAGGTCGGTCTCGTAGGCAGCGAGGGTGTTGGCGGACAGACCTCGCTCGAGTTGGAGGAAGGCCAGGAAGGCGTCGATCCGATCCCGCAAATCCGGGGGAAGCGGAGCCGAAGGCTTCGGCGCTGGCCTGTGTTTCTTGCCGGGCATGGGCATCGCGCCCGGCAGCGGGTCACCGACGCCGTTGCGGCGGCGGCATGCCGGCTGGAGCCTGAGTGCGGACGCGATAGGTGATACGCGCCTTCTCCAGATCGTACGGGCTCATCTCCATGCGCACCATGTCGCCAGCCATGATCTTGATGAAATGCTTCCGCAACTTGCCGGAGATGTGAGCCAAAACGGTGTGACCGTTGTTCAACTCGACCCGGAACATCGTGCCGGGGAGTACTGCGACTATCTTGCCTTCAACCTCGATCGATTTGCCGTCAGACATGGGTGGAAGGCACACTGACGAAGGAGATGGAATGCATGCGTGTCGTGTGCAGGGTCTTGCGTTAAGCCATTGAATGCCCGCGCGCGCCCCGGTAAGTCAAGGCTCCATTCCGCCGCGCCACCAATGACCGCCCGCTCCACCGATCGCCTCGAGTGCCCGTTTCCCAAACTGCACCTCTCGCAGCTGTATCGGGACGAGCGGTTCTTCATGAGTTTGGCCTACAATCAGGCGATCGACGCCTGGCGCGACGACGAGGTGCCGATCGGGGCGATCATCGAGCGCGGCGGCGAGATCATCGGCGCGGCGCACAACCAAGTCGAACACTCCGACGATCCGACCGCGCACGCCGAGATCCTCGCGATCACCCAGGCCGCGCGCGCGATCGGCGACTGGCGGCTCGAGGAGGCGACGCTCTACGTCACCAAAGAACCCTGCCCGATGTGCTCGGGCGCCACCATCATGTCGCGCATCAAGCGCGTGATCTACGCCGTGCCCGATCCCAAGATGGGCTGCCTCGGCGGCGCGGTCGATCTGGCCGCCCTCCCCCGCGTAAACCACCGGCCTCTGCGCGAGTCGGGTGTGCTGGAAACCGAGTGTCGGGAGTTGCTGCGCGCCTATTTCCGGCTGAAACGCGCAGCCCCCGTGGGCAACGACACCACGGACACCGCCGAAGAGCCGCAGTAGCTGTTTCCCAGAAACGGCTTATCCTGTCGCGCGGCGCCATAAGCGACGGCGTCAATTTCCGCCGTCGGTTGACGTCGCCGTGGCCCGGCGACACTTTCCGCGCCATCCATCAACCCTGAATCAGAAAACTACCATGCCATTCGAACTGCCACAGCTGCCCTACGCCTTCAACGCCCTCGAGCCTCACATCGACGCGCGCACGATGGAGATCCACTGGGGCAAGCACCATCAGGCCTACATCACCAACGCGAACAACGCCCTCAAGGACCAGCCCGCGCTCGCGTCGCTCGACGTGCTCACGTTGATCTCCGATCTCTCGAAAGTCCCGGAAGCGATCCGCGGCCCGGTCCGCAACAACGCCGGCGGCCACGCCAACCACTCTTCCTTCTGGAAGATCCTCGCTCCGGGCGCCGGCGGCGCTCCGAAAGGCCAGCTCGCCGCAGCCATCGACAGCACTTTCGGAAGCTTCGATAAGTTGAAGGAAGAGTTCGCGAAAGCCGCGACGACTCGCTTCGGCTCCGGCTGGGCGTGGCTCGTCGTCGGCGCGGACAAGAAGCTCGCCGTCGGCTCCACCGCCAATCAGGACAGCCCGCTCATGGGCAAGGCCGTCGCAGGCTTCGAGGGCAAACCGGTCATCGGCCTCGACGTCTGGGAGCACGCCTACTACCTAAATTACCAGAACCGCCGGCCCGACTATGTCGCTGCCTTCTGGAATGTCGTGAATTGGGACGCCGCCGAGACCAACTACCTCGCCGCGCTCAAGTGAGCCACTCTTCGGGGGACTGACGCCCCGCCATACGACAAAGCCGCGCGAGCGATTCGCGCGGCTTTTCGTTTTCCGACTCGGTCGGGCGCCGGCCCGGCGCGCGACCGAAGTGCTCAGCGTTTCAGGTAGTTCGCCTGGGAAACTTGGCCGATCGACGCGGGGCTGATCACGGCCGCGCGGAAGTTCCGCGCCTCGCTCTCGGAGTCGACGACCACAAGTTGCCGCGAGCTGCCCGCGCGTTTTGTGCAGAGGATGTGGCGACCGTCGGCGAGCCAAACCGGCTCGAGGTAGTCGGTGCCGCCACCGCCACTGGTGATGATGCGCGACTGGCGCGTGTTCATGTCGTATACAGCGATCTGGAAACCGCCGCCCACACCACAGGTAAACGCAATCATGTTCGGCTTCGCGCGGCTCCAATCCGGTTCCGCGCAGTAACCGCTGATGTTCGTCGGCAGCGGGGACATCGCGCCGCCCGCGGCGGACATCGTGTAGAGCGCCGGCCGACCGCCACGATCGGAGGTGAAGACCAAACGCGAGCCGTCCGGCGACCAACACGGGCTCGCCTCGACACCAGGGGAGTTTGTCACGCGGCGGAAACCTTGGCCGCTCGCGCTGGCGATGAAGATCTCCTGATTTCCGCCCGCCGAAAGCACCGCCGCGACGCGAGAGCCGTCGGGACTGAAACGGCCACCCGAATTCGTTCCCTTGAAGCTGGCGAACGACGTCCGCTGCCCCGAGCCCGGAGTCATGACGTAGATGTCCGGCGAACCGGAGCGGAAGAAGCTCGTGTAGATGATGCGTGAGCCATCCGGCGACCAACGCGGCGAGAGCGCGTGCGCCCGGTCTCGCGTGACCTGCGTCGCTTCGCCAAAGAAAAGATCCGAGGTGTAGACCTCGCGGTTGCCAGTACGCTCGCTGATGAACGTGATCTTGCCGGCGAAATACCCGGGAAGGTTCGTGATCTGTTGCACGGCGACATCGGCAGCGCGGAAGAGCGCGTTGCGCGAACTGGTGCCGCTCACGGTCTGGCTGAGCACGCTTCGCGCGGGGTTGCCCGCGGTGATCTCGATCCGCACCTGATTGCCGCCGGCCGGCGTGAAGTTGAGCGTGTAGGCCGCGTCGCTCGCGACGACGCGGAAAGCCCCGTGCGTCTTGAACGCCGTGGTCGCCAGGCCGGTGAGTTCGGGCGAGCCGGTGATACGGATCGCCTTCGACTTCAGATCCGCCCGAATCACGACCGGGCCAAGTTCAGTCTGCGCCGCGGCCGAGACCGCCAGCGCACCTGCCAACACGAGAGAGAAGAGAGTGCGGAACATGGTTGAGAAAGGGTCTGCTGCGCGCCGGCAAATTTGGTTTACAGGACCTCCGGCAGCACCAAGGTGCACTCCGCACATTTCACCGGCGCTTGGCAAGGCAGTTGACGCCGGCAAACCATCGTTGTTCCCGCCGTGTCTCCCGACGAACTCAAGGATCTCCTCAAGCAGGTGAAATACCCCGGTTTCAGCCGCGACATCGTGTCGTTCGGGCTGGTCCGGGGCGCGGCATTGATCGACGGAGTCGCCAAAGTATCGCTACAACTCACCACCGCCGATGCGCAGGTGCCGCAGCAGCTGCGGCGCGACATCGAGGCGTTGTTGCGCGGCCGGCCGGGCGTGCGCGAGATCGTCGTCGACATCGCCGTCGCAGCGCCGAAGACGCCGCCGCGGCCCGTGCAGTCCGCCGCCGCCACACCCGGCGCCGGCGCGCCGATGGCCGGTGTGCGCAAGATCATCGCGGTCGCGAGCGGCAAGGGCGGCGTTGGCAAGAGCACGCTCGCCGTGAACCTCGCCTGCGCGCTGGCCCAGGAACTCTCCGCGCGCGGCGGCAAGGGTGTGGGGTTGATGGATTGCGACATCCACGGGCCTTCGGTGCCGTTGATGATGGGGCTCGCCGGTCAGCGCCCCGGCTTGCTCGAGGAGCAGAAGATGCTCGTGCCACTGACGGCGCACGGCGTGAAAGTGATGTCGATGGGGTTGTTGATTACTGAAGACACGCCAGTCGTCTGGCGCGGTCCGATGATCACCTCGGCGATTCGGAACTTCATCCAGAACGTCCTCTGGGGTGAGCTCGATGTGCTCGTCGTCGACCTGCCGCCCGGCACCGGCGACGCCCAGCTCACGCTCGCGCAGACAATTCCGCTCGATGGCGCCGTCATCGTCACCACACCGCAGGTCGCCGCCACGCAGGTCGCGGCGCGCGGCGGCTCGATGTTCAACCAAGTGAACGTGCCGATCCTCGGTGTAGCGGAAAACATGAGCTGGTTCGAAGATCCCACGGGAAATCGCGTCGCGCTCTTCGGCGAAGGTGGCGGGGCGCGCACCGCCGAGCAGCTCGGCACGACGCTCCTCGGACAGATCCCGCTGTACGCCGAAATCCGCGCCGCCGGCGACGCCGGTACGCCGCTCGTCGTGGCGCAACCGCAGCATCCGGGGGCAGCCGCCTATCGGCACCTCGCGACACAATTGCTCGCGAAGCTCGCCTGACGCGACGTTTTGGGGAAAGCCAAGCTTTGACACTCCCCCGAGTTACCCTAGCGTCCCTCACGTAATGCAGCCCACCACTGAAGAGATCTTCGCGGCGTTGCGGACCTGTCGCGACCCGGAGATCCCCGTCAACCTCGTCGATCTGGGGTTGGTTTACGGGGTGGAGACGACCGCTTCCCCGGAGGGCGGAGCGCAGGTGCAGGTGCGCCTAACGTTGACGTCCGCGGGTTGTCCGATGTCGCACAGCATCGTGGGTGAAGTGCAGCGGAAGCTGCAAACGCTCCCGGATGTGCGGACTGTACGGGTGGAAATTGTCTGGGAGCCGGCATGGCACCCGGGTTTGATCAGCGAAGAAGGCCGGCGGCAGCTCCAGCTCGCCTCGTAGACCCACCGAGAATGAACCCCGCGCCCCGATCATCCGAGAACCGCGACTTTGTGAAGCAGTCGAGCCTCTATCAGGAGTTCCTCGCCGAGCGGGAGGAAATCTTGAAGCACAAGTGGCTCGAATCGGAGCGCTTGGGGTACGACATCGGTTTCGAACGGGCGTTGCTCGATTGGATCCGCAAGCATCGCGACAACTGGCGCGCGAGTCGGCGCGCTCAGACCGGCGCCGATTCCGAGCGCCGCGCGGGTTGACACACGCAGCGGAGGCGTGCGTCGCTCCCTGTAGGCAGTGTGCAGGCCGGACTTTGGCCTAGGATGTTCACGTCCCGTTGGACCATCTGCGTCGGGAGACTCATTTGTTCGGGTCCGGCGGGAAGGGGCATTGGCTGCGGCTCCGAACAGAGCCGCACGAGACCGTTTTTGAAGAAGCTGCGAAAACCAGCCCGGGGGGAATTCCGCATTTTTGTTCAAATGGAATTTACCGATAGGGGATTGCACGACCTTCCCGCGCCCGGCTAATTCGACGCAAAACCAACCCCGCCTCTTTGTCCCATGGCATTTCTGTCCTCGGCCTCACCCGCTACCGTGGCCTCGTCCCGCACCTCCGCCGGTGCGCCGAAGCTGAGCTTCATGGCGTCCCAGTCACTCGCCAAACAGAAGGCGTACGAGAAGAAGGCCAAGAACTACAGGATCCCGCTCGAATCGCTCGCGATCTTCACTGCCCAGCTCGCCGCGCTGCTGGCCGCCGGTCTGCCGCTTGTCGCCTCCCTCGAGGCGCTGCAGGAGCAGATGGAGAATCCAGTTTTCCGCGTCATCATACGCGAGGTACGCTTGGAAATCTCCGCCGGAAGCTCGTTCTCCGCCGCCGTGAAGAAGTTCCCGAAGGGTTTCAATTCGCTCTTCATCTCGATGGTCGAGGCGGGCGAAGCCTCGGGCAATCTGGCGGAGATCCTGCAAAAGGTCGCAGCGTATTTCGAGGCGAGCGTAAAGCTCTCCAAGAAGGTGAAATCAGCCATGGCCTACCCGATCGCCGTCATCAGCTTGGCAGTGGTGTTGGTAAACGTGCTGCTGGTCTTCGTCATCCCGGTTTTTGCGGAGATGTTCACCGGTTTCGGAGCCCAGCTTCCACTTCCCACGCAGATACTGATCGATGTCAGCAATTTCCTGAAACCGGGCTGGGGCTGGCCGGATACCTTCACGAAAATCAGCATCCTCCATATCAGTGTCGTATTATTTGGCCTCTGGAAGGTCTGGCAGAAATTCGCCGCCACTCCCAAAGGGCGCGAGTTCAAGGACAGCCTCGTCCATCGGGCACCGATCTTCGGTCCGCTTTCGCACAAGATCGCGCTTTCCCGCTTCTGCCGCACCTACGCAACGCTCATGCGTTCCGGTGTCCAGATCCTGCGCACACTGGAGATCGTCGCCGCCTCAAGCGATCGCACCCAAATCGAGAAAGCCTGCGCCGACATCGCCAAACACATCAGCCAAGGCGGGCAGATCTCCGACATCCTCGCCACCAACGCCTACTTTCCGCCGATGATGAAGCACATGGTCAGGGCGGGCGAATCCACAGGCAACGTTGACGGTATGATGAGCAAAGTAGCCGACTTCTTCGACACCGAGGTCGACGCGACCGTCGCCGCCCTCACTTCACTGATCGAGCCGCTGCTGATCTGCTTCCTCGGTGTGTTCGTCGGCGGCATCGTGATGGCGATGTTCCTCCCGATCTTCAATATGGCCAACGTCATCGGTGGAAACAGTTGATCCGTTCCGGCGACTCGCCTAAGCCGCCGCGCCGGGCTTGCACCGGTCCGCTCCCTTCCGTTACCTCGCGCCATGCCCTCGGTTCTCATCGTCGACGATCTCACCTCCATCCACGAGATGCTGGAGGCCGTCATCCAGCCCATCGGCTTCACCGCCGCGTTTGCGACCGATGGTAACAAGGCCTTGGAGCGCTACAAAGCCGAGAAATTTGATCTGGTTCTCGTCGACGTGCAGATGAAGCCGATGGACGGCATAACGCTGTTGCGCGAACTCAAGAAGCACGATCCGCAGGCCGTCGTCGTGGTGATGACCGCCTACGCCAACACCACCTATGCTCTGGACGCGTTGAAGCTCGGAGCCTTCGATTTCCTGCAGAAACCGTTCAAGGTCGACGAACTCATCTCCGCCCTAAAACGCGGCGTCGAGTTCAAGAAGCTCGGCGTCACCCGCGCGAAGAAGACTCTAGCACCCGCTGCTGGAGCCGGTCCGGCGCATGCCGACGAGACGGTTGCAGCCGACCAGCTTGAGGCCTTCGTCGTCGGTGAGAGCAAGAAGATCAAAAAGATCGGCCCGCAGATCAAGAAACTCACCACTTCGAAGACTCCCGTTCTCATTATCGGAGAACCCGGCACGGGCAAACGAGTCATCGCCGAGCTTATCCACGCGCAAGGCAACCCGCCCGGCAGCCCGCTAGTACGGTTCGATTGTTCCTCCGTGACAGAGGACGAGATCCGTGAGGGCCTCATCGGTGCGCAGAGCCAGGGCGGCTCTTGGATCGAGCAGGCGAAAGGTGGCACCCTCTTCCTCGAAGAGGTGAACGCCCTGCCCCTCCCGATTCAGAAAGTGCTGGTTGGCGTGTTGCGCACGGCCGGCTCGAGCTTCCGCCTCTGCTGCTCCAGTACGGAAGATCTCGAGAAGCTCATCGACCAAGGAAAATTCCACGACGAGCTCTTCTATCGCATCGGCGCCCTGCCGCTGATGCTTCCCGCCCTTCGCGAGCGCATCGAAGACCTCCCGCAACTGCTCAAGAATTTTGCAACCTCGGTGCGCAACCCGAAGTTCGACACCAAGCAGGTCGAATTCGCCCCGGATGCGATCGCCGCCCTGTCCGCCTACCGCTGGCCCGGCAACATCTCCGAACTCAGCCAAATCGTCTCCGCGGTGGTTTCCGAAGCGGATTCCAAGACGATAACCGCCGCGCAACTTCCCGAACGTTTCCGCGACCTGAAAGATCTTCCGTCCCTCGCCGATTTCCTCGCGCAGGAAGAGAAGACCTACGTCGAGCGAGTGCTCCGCGCGTGCCGTGGCGACAAAGCCAAGGCCGCGAAAATCCTCGGGGTCGAAGTCGCGCGGATCGGCTGAACGCGCACCCCGGACCAGTCCGCCGCGCCACGCGGCGAGCAACGATCCGTCCGACGGGCGCTAGAGGTCTTTTCCCGGGTTCCGCCCACGGCCACGCGCGGCAATTTCGCCGCTGCCGACTTCCCGCTTGCGCCGCCCCCGGGCGCTTTTCACGCTCCGCGAAATTTTGCCATGCCGAAGCGCACCGACCTCGAAACCATCCTTATCATCGGAGCAGGTCCGATCATCATCGGCCAAGCCTGCGAGTTCGATTACTCCGGCACCCAGGCCTGCAAGTCCCTGAAGGAAGAGGGCTATCGGGTCGTGCTCGTGAACTCCAACCCGGCCACGATCATGACCGACCCGGAGTTCGCCGATGTCACCTACATCGAGCCCCTCACGGTCGAGATGCTCGAGCGCATCATCGAGGTCGAGAAACCCGACGCACTTCTCCCCACCCTCGGCGGCCAGACCGCCCTCAATCTCTCGATGGAGCTGCACAAGCTCGGCATCCTCGAGAAGCACGGCGTCGAGATGATCGGCGCCAAACCGCCCGCCATCGCCAAGGGCGAGGACCGCCAGCTCTTCAAGGACGCGATGCTCAAGATCGGCCTCGATGTCGCCAAGTCCCGCACCGTCCACACGATCGATGCCGCCCGCGCCGCGGCCGACGCCATCGGCACCTTCCCGCTTATCATCCGTCCCTCGTTCACCCTCGGCGGCACCGGAGGCGGCATCGCCTACAACCGCGAGGAGTTCGACACCATCGTCGCCGGGGGCCTCGAAGCCTCCCCGACGCACGAGGTCCTCATCGAGGAATGTCTCCTCGGTTGGAAGGAATACGAGATGGAGGTCATGCGCGACCACAAGGACCAGTGCGTCGTCATCTGCTCCATCGAGAACTTCGACCCGATGGGCGTGCACACCGGCGACTCGATCACCATCGCGCCAGCGATGACGCTCACCGACAAGGAGTATCAGGCGATGCGCGACGCCTCTTTCGCCGTCATCCGCGAGATCGGCGTCGAGACCGGCGGCTCGAACATCCAGTTCTCCATCGATCCGAAGACCGGCCGCATGGTCGTGATCGAGATGAACCCGCGCGTCTCCCGCTCCTCCGCACTCGCGTCGAAGGCCACCGGTTTCCCCATCGCCAAGATCGCAGCGAAACTCGCCGTCGGCTACTCGCTCGACGAGATCCGCAACGACATCACCAAGGAAACGCCCGCCAGCTTCGAACCCACGATCGACTATGTGGTGACGAAGATCCCGCGCTTCGCCTTCGAGAAGTTCCCCGGCGCCAACACCACCCTAACCTCCGCCATGAAGTCGGTCGGCGAGGCAATGGCCATCGGCCGCACGTTCAAGGAGTCGTTCCAGAAGGCGCTCCGCTCGCTCGAGATCGGCGCCCGTGGCTTCGGCGGTGGCGGCAAGCTCGGCGACAACAACCTGCCCGACGAGCAGACGATCATCGCCAAGCTCGGCACGCCGAACGCCGAACGTGTCTTCTACATCCGCTACGCCTTCAAGGCCGGCTTCTCCGTCGAGCGCATCTTCGACATCACCGCCATCGATCCGTGGTTCCTCACCCAGCTGAAGGAGATCCACGAGATGGAGGAGATGCTCAAGACCAAGCTCCTCGCCGATCTCGACGCCGCCACGCTCCGCCGCGTGAAGTCCGCCGGGTTCTCGGACGCGCAGCTCGCCCACCTCTGCGGCGCGCCGCTCAAGACCGTGCGCGAACACCGCCGCAAGCTCGGTGTGAAGACCACCTATCGCCTCGTCGACACCTGCGCCGCCGAGTTCGAAGCCTTCACCCCGTACTATTACTCCTCCTACGGCGACGAGAACGAGGTCATCCGCAGCTCCCGCCCGAAGATCATGATCCTCGGCGGCGGCCCCAACCGCATTGGCCAGGGCATCGAGTTCGACTACTGCTGCGTCCACGCCTCGTTCGCCCTCCGCGAGCTCGGCTACGAGACCGTGATGGTCAACTCCAACCCCGAAACCGTCTCGACCGACTACGACACCTCCGACCGGCTCTACTTCGAGCCGCTCACCCTTGAGGACGTCCTGGAAATCTACGAACAGGAGCAGTGCCAAGGCGTGATCGTGCAGTTCGGCGGCCAGACACCGCTCAACCTCGCCACCGCCCTGAAGGCCAACGGCGTCAACGTCATCGGCACCAGCCCCGAGTCCATCGAGCTCGCCGAGGACCGGAAGCTCTTCGCCGGCATCCTCAACAAGCTCAACCTCAAGCAGCCGGCCAACCGCACCGCCCTCACCGAGGAGGAGGCGCTCAAGCACGCCACCGAGCTCGGCTTCCCGGTGCTGCTCCGCCCCTCGTTCGTGCTCGGCGGCCGCGGCATGTTCATCCTCTACAGCATCGAGGAGATGCGCGCGGTGATCCGCCAAGTCTTCGAGGTCATGCCCGACAAGCCCGTGCTCATCGACAAATTCCTCGAGGACGCGCACGAGCTCGATGTCGACTGCATCGCCGACGGCGAGACAGCCATCATCGGCGGCATGCTCGAGCACATCGAGTTCGCCGGCGTCCACTCCGGCGACGCCGCCATGGTCATGCCGCCGCACACCCTCTCGAAGCCCATGCTCGAGCAGGTGCGCCAAGCCACCATCGCCCTCGCCAAGGCCCTGAACGTCGTCGGCCTGATGAACGTCCAGTTCGCGATCAAGGACAACGACCTCTACGTGCTCGAGGTCAACCCGCGCGCCTCGCGCACCGTCCCGTTTGTCTCCAAGGCCATCGGACAGCCCCTCGCCAAGCTCGCCGCCAAATGCATGGCCGGCAAGAAGCTCGCCGAGCTCGGCTTCACCCGTGAGCTCACCCCGCGCCACTGGTGCGTGAAGGAGGCCGTGTTCCCCTTCAACCGTTTCCCTGGCGCCACCATCATCCTCGGACCCGAGATGCGCTCCACCGGCGAGGTCATGGGCCTCGACGACGACCTCGGCATCGCCTTCGCGAAGACGCAGATGGCCGCCAAGCCCTCGCTCCCGCTCCAAGGCAATGTCTTCCTCTCCGTGAAAGACGCCGACAAACAGCGCGCCGTCGACCTCGGCCGCCAGCTCGTCGCCGTCGGCTTCAGCATCTACTCGACCTCCGGCACCGCCAAGGTCCTGCAGGAACACGGCGTACCCGTGACCCGCATACCCCGCCTCGACGAAGGCCGCCCCAACGTCGTCGACATGATCAAGAACGGCCGGATGCAGCTCATCATCAACACGCCCTCCGGCATGATGCCACGCCAGGACGAGAACAAGATCCGCACCGCCGCCGTCGCGAACAACATCTCGATCATGACGACCATCGCCGGCGCCTTCGCCGCCCTCCGCGGCATCAAGGCGATGAAGCAGAAACGCGTCGGCGTGCGCTCCCTCCAGAGCTACGTCGGTAACGTCCTCTGATCCGGCACCGCTTCACGCGCCAACCCAATTCCCCTTCGCGCCGGTCCCTGAGCGGACCGGCGCTTTTGTTTGCCCTGCGAGCCACATCGCAGACGCAGCTCCGCCGCCCTCAGCCGCCGAGCAACCGCGCCGGCAGAAACAGCAGCGCCCGCACGAATGCCAGCAGCGCCTCGATCACCGCCCCGAAAACCCGAAACGGGATTGCGAGCAGCCAGAGCAGCGGGAAAACGAAAAGCAGCAGCAACGCGAGCGGCCAGCACAGCACCAGCAGCAGCGTCCAGAGGATCAGCGAGAGCAGGAGTTTCATGGCGGGAGAGAATTTCGTTCTCCCCACAACACACGCACCGCCGCGTTGAGTTGCGAAAAACCCGCGCCGTTCGCCCGTCACTCTCGGTCGTGCAAATTCACGTCAGCCAACGCGCTCATCGAGGATGGCCGGCGCCGCCCTTCGGCCCAATCATGCACTTCTCGCCCCATGATCGCCCCTCCGCTCCGCCGCGCCGGCTTCGGCCGGATCACCACGCTCGTTCTCGGCACTGCCCTGCTGCCGCTGCTCGCGCATGCGCAGCAACTCACCGTCTCCGCCAGCCGTCAAATCTACCGCGCTGGTGAGACCATCACTTGGCAAATCGCCCTTACCGGCGACGTGCAACAACCGCGCTATCGCCTGCGGAGCGGAGGACTTGAGACTGCCGAGTGGCACGAGCTCGCGCTCACCGCCAGCAAGGCCACGCTCACCGCTCCTGCCGGCACGACGCCAGGTTGGCAGTTGCTCGAGGTGCAAGGCACCGCCGCCAACGGCGCGGAGGTCAAGACCTTCGGCGGCGCGTTGATCGCCCCCGAGCAGATCACGCCCGCCATCCCCGCACCCGCGGATTTCGATGCCTTCTGGACGGCCAAACTCGCCGAGCTCGCCAAGATCCCGCTCAACCCCGTGGCCACCCCCGGCGACTCCGGCCGCGAAGACGTTTCCTACTCGCTCGTCCGCCTCGACAACCTCCGCGGCACCCATGTCGAGGCTCAGCTCGCCCGGCCCAAGGCGGGAAAGAAGCTCCCCGTCCTCGTCATCTTCCAGTGGGCCGGCGTCTACGGTCTTCAGAAAGACTGGGTCCTCGGGCGCGCCGCCGAGGGCTGGCTCACCCTGAACGTCAACGCCCACGATCTGCCGATCGGCAAACCCGAGTCATTCTACCAAGACCTCGCCAAAACGGACTTCGGCAACTACCCGCACATCGGCAACGACGACCGCGAGACGAGCTACTTCCTCCGCATGTACCTCGCCTGCCACCGCGCCGTGGAGTACATGGCCACGCGCCCCGATTGGGACGGCCGTACACTCGTCGTCATGGGCGCCAGCCAAGGCGGCCTGCAAGCCCTCGTCGCCGCTGCGCTCAACCCGCGCATCACCGCCGCGCTCGCCGAAGTCCCCGCCGGCAGCGACCAACTCGGGCCCGATGTCGGGCGCCTCGCCGCCTACCCCACGCAGCTCAACCAAACTTGGGATCGCGATCCCGCGAAAGTACGCGCCGCCAGCCTCTACTACGATGTCGTCAATTTCGCCCCGCGCATCCACTGCCCCACGCTGATCGGCGTGGGCTTGATCGACACCGTGGTGCCGCCGCCCGGCGTTTACGCGAGCTTCAACCAGATCCAAGCGCCCAAGGAGATCGTCGTCATGCCGCGCGCCGACCATACCAGCGGCCACGATCCCTACCTACTCCGCGCCGAGGCGTGGCTGAAGGAACTCCAGAATGGCCGCCCGCCACCGCCTGTTCCCTAACGACAGCGGCGGAGAAATGCTGCGGCCGGCGAACCACACATACGCCACGCGCAATCGGAGCCGTCGACGCCCGCCGCAGGTGGAGGCTGATCCGCCGCGCCGCAGGTCTTCCCCGAATGTGAACGGAGTTGGAGCGGAGGCCGCCAGTGAACACCCGTTCGCCGTTGCCGTTCGCCTCCCGCCGGAGCGGGAGGCGTGCAGCACGCGCGTCAGCCCATCTGAGCGACGATCTTCGCGCCGTCCTTGAGGAGATCGGCGGGGATGAAGCTGCCTTCGACTTCCTTGCCGTCGACGGTGAGCGAGAGGATGCCGCGGTTCACGCCGGGGGCGTTGATCACGTCGATCTCGAGCTTCTTGCCGCGGAAGGTGCGCTTCACGCTGAAACCGGTCCAGCTCTTCGGGATGCAGGGATCGACGACGAGGCCGTCGTTCTGCGGGCGGATGCCGAGGATGAACTGCGTGGCGGTGTAGTGGGACCACGAAGCCGTGCCCGAGAGCCACGGCACGCGGCTCTTGCCGTACTTCTTCGACGCAGGGGCGTGCGTGCTCTGGCAGTGGACGTAGGGCTCGATCTCGCGGATCTCGGCCTGGTCGTTCTGCGCGGAGGGCATGAACGAGCGGTAGTAGCGGTACGCCTGGTCGCCGTTGCCGCGGGCGATCTCGGCGAGCACGGCCCAGCTCTGGGTGTGCGAGAAGATGCCGCCGTTTTCCTTGGTGCCCGGGTTGAAGAGCACGGCGCGCATGACCTTCACGGGGGTCTTGTCGAAGGGCGGGTTGCAGAGCGCCACGCCGTAGTCGGACGCGAGATGCTCCTCCATCGAGTCGAGCGCCTGGTGCGCCTGTTCGCCGGTGGCGGCGCCGGAGAGCACGGCCCAGCACTGGGTGTTGATGTAGATCTTGCCCTCCTTGGCCTTCTTGGTGCCGAAGACGGTGCCGTCCTCGCCGATGGCCCAGATGAACCACTTCCCGTCCCAGCAGGTTTTCTGGATCTTCTTGTCGAGCTTCTTGAGCTCGGCACGGGCCCAGGCGGCCTCCTTCGGGCGGTCGAGTTGCTCGGCGATGTCGGCGTAGATCTCGAGGCCCATGCGGACCTGGAACGTGACAAACACGCTCTCGCCCTTGTATCCGAGTTTCAGGCAGTCGTTCCAGTCGGCGAGCAGGCCGCAGGGCAGGCCATGCTTGCCGGTGCGCTCGAGGTTGAACTCGAGGGCGCGGCGGAGGTGGGCGAACACGGTGGCCTTGCCCTTGTCGGCATACGGGACGACGAGGTCGTAGAACTTCAGGTCGCCGGTCTCGGCCACGTACGCCGGCACGGAGTTGAAGAACCAGAGGCAATCGTCGCTGCGGTAGTGTGACGGCGGAGTCGGCTTCATCGCGCCGGGCTTGTGCGACCACGGGCGCACCTCGGGCTGCGCGCCGCCGGTCGAGTCCTGCGCGGAGAGCATCAGGATCATGCGCTCGCGCACGAGCTCGGGGATCATGCCGGTCACGCCGAGGAAGTCCTGCACGGTGTCGCGGAAGCCGAAGCCGTCGCGCTGGTCGCCGGTGTAGACGAGCGAGCAGGAACGCGACCACTCGAAGGTCATGAGCGCGTTGTAGGCGCCCCAGACATTGACCATGTGGTCGAAGTCGGCGTCGGGCGTCTGCACCTGCATCGTATCGAGGAGTCCGTGCCAGTAGTTCTTCAGCTTCGCCAGCTCGCGTTCGACGGCGGCGACGTTGCCGAACTTCGCGCGGACCTTCTTGGCGACCGGCGCCTTGCCGATGCCGAGGAGGACGATGACGTCGGCGGTCTCGCCGGCGCCGAGGGTGAGATCGCTCTGGATGGCGCCGCAGCCGTTGTCGGCGAAATGCTCGCTGTTGCTCAGTTGGCCGCGCTCGACGGCCTCGGGGCGGTCGTAGCTGCGGTACACGCCGAGGAACTTCTCCCGCTCGCAGTCAAAGCCGGCGACGGTGCCGCCGACCTGCGTCATCCACCACCAGCGGGACTGGTCGTTGTTGGCGAAGTTGGCCGGATCCTCCGGGAGGCGTTTGCAGGACGAGGCGGCGATGATGCCGTCCTTGAAAACAGCGTCGGAGATGTACTGGGCGTACTGGAGGTTGAAGGTGTCCTGCGTGAGGTTCCACTCGGTGGTGAACTCGCAGAACGAGAAGACGGAGAGCTTGCGCGGCTTGCCGGAGTTGTTCGTGACGCGCAGGTGCCAGTATTCGAAGTCCTGTTCCATCGGCACGAAGTACGTGGCCTGCGAGATGATGCCGGAGTACTCGCTCTCGATCACGGCGTAGCCGGGGCCGAAGCGCGTGGAGGTCTTGTACTGGTCAAGCGGCTTGCCGACGGGCTGCCACGCGGCGGACCAGAAGTCGCCGGAGGCGGCGTCGCGCAGGTAGAACTGGCGGCCGGGCATGTCCATCGGCACGGCGTTGTAGCGGTGGCGGAGGAAACGGCCCGACGCGGGCGAGCGGGTGAAGCTGTAGCCGCCGGCGTTGTTGGTGATGATCGCGCCGTAGCGGCGGGAGCCGAGGTAATTGGACCAGGCGCGGGGAGTGTCGGGGCGCGTGATCACGTACTCGCGGGCAGCGTCGTCGAAGTAGCCGTATTGCATGGGAGAGAAGAGACGAGGGACTCGAGGGAAGAGAACCGGGGCCGGCGGGCGACGATCGCGGGGGCGACACGACGTCCACGGCGGACCGCGGGAAGACGTCAACGAAGCCCGAGCACGCCAGACCGGGCAAGCCGCGTTTGGGAGCACGGTACACGGGGCGGCGCGCGGTTCGGGAGATTGATGCAGGGCGGTACGCGTGCTGCGCTCATCGCGAAACGCTGCTCGCGAGAGCAGCTCACAGAGCAGAGCGCGCGTGCGCGACCGGGGATCAGTTGCTGGCGGCGGCGAACGGTGTCGAAGCTTCGACCAGCCCGGCGGGCACGGGGCCGGGCAGGCCGCGGCGCACGGCCTCGGCGAGAATCTTCTCGGTGGCGGTGGCGCCGATGCGGCTCACGCCGAGCACACGCACGCGCAGGACATCGTCGAGTGTGCGGATGCCGCCGGCGGCTTTGATGCGCACGTGGGAACCGCTGTGCCGGCGCATGAGCCGCAGGTGGTCGTCGGTCGCGCCGCGGTAGCGGTAGGCGCCGTCGGGTTGCTGCACGAAGCCGTAGCCGGTGGACGTCTTCACGAACGCGACGCCGACCTCGGTGCAGATTTCGCAGAGGCGCACGATGTGCGATTCTTGGAGGTAGTCGTTTTCGAAAATGACCTTCAGCGCTGCGCCGCGGGCGAGGCAGATGGCGTTCACCTCGGTGAGTTCGGCGGCGACATAGTCCCAGTCGTCGGCCAGGACCTTGCCGATGTTCACGACGACATCGATCTCGGTCGCGCCCTCGGCGATCGCACGGTCGGTCTCGGTGACCTTGAGCGCGGTGTGGCTGTTGCCGTGCGGAAAACCAGTCACGGCGCACACGCCCACGCCGCTGCCGAGCAGCGCCTCGACGGACATCGGTACGGCGTACGGCTTCACGCAGGCGGTGGCGCAGCCGCAGCGGCGCGCGACGGCGAGCCCCGCGTGGAGCTGTTCGTCGGTGAGAGTGGGATGGAGGAGCGAGTGGTCGATCATGCGAGCGAGATCGGCCACCGTGGGTAGATGGTGGTTCAGGGGCATGGGTAGTAGAAACCGCGGGAACGGCGCGGAGTATTGCGCGCCGCGGCGCGGGGGCGAACGCAAAGACGGCGCGCGCCGCGGTCATGCGAACCGCTTAAGCCGCTCGCAAGACGAAGAAGCCGGCCTCGTTGAAGAGGCCGGCTTCGGGAAGATGGACACGAAATCCTTGGCGGATTTCGCCAGGAGAGCGCGAGCTCTTGACTTACTTCGCCTCGAGCGCCTGGGCGATGTCGGCGAGGATGTCGTCGATGTCCTCGATGCCGATCGAGAGGCGGATGAAGTCGGGCGTGACGCCGGTGGTGACCAGCTCGTCGGGCGAGAGCTGCGAGTGCGTCGTGCTGGCCGGATGGATCGCGAGCGACTTGGCGTCGCCGATGTTAGCAAGGTGGCTGAGGAGCTTGAGGCGGCCGATGAAGGCGAGGCCGGCCTCGTAGCCGCCCTTCACGCCGAAACCGACCAGCCCGCCGAAGCCGCCGGAGAGGTACTTCTTCGCGAGTTCGTGGAAGCTGCTGCTCTTGAGGCCGGGATAGTTCACCCAGGCCACGCGGTCGTGGCTCTCGAGGAACTGGGCGACCTTGAGCGCGTTGGCGCAAGTGCGCTCCATGCGCAGGTGAAGTGTCTCCAGACCTTGGAGCATCATGAAAGAGTTGAACGGGCTGATGCACGCGCCGATGTCGCGCAGGAGCTGCAGCCGCATCTTCATGATGTAGGCGATGTTCGCCCCGCCAGCCGGGGGGAAGGCCTTGAACGCATCCCAGTGCACGATGCCGTGGTAGCTCGCGTCAGGCTGGCTGAGGCCGGGGAACTTGCCGTTGCCCCAGTTGAAGTTGCCGCCGTCGACGACCATGCCGCCGAGCGACGTGCCGTGGCCGCCGATGTACTTGGTCGTCGAATGCACGACGACGTTGACGCCCCACTCGATCGGGCGGTTGAGGATCGGCGAGAGGCAGGTGTTGTCGACGATCACCGGAATACCGGCCTCGCGAGCGATCGCGGCGATCTCGGCGAACGGAAAGATGTTGAGCCGTGGATTGCCGAGGCCCTCGCCGTAGAACGCCTTGGTGTTCGGCCGAAGCGCCTTGCGGAAGTTCTCCGGATCCTCGCCGTCGACGAAGCTCACCTCGATGCCGAGCTTCGGGAGCGTGTAGTGGAAGAGGTTGTAGGTGCCGCCGTAGAGCTGTGCGACCGAGACGATGTGGTCGCCGGCGCCGGCGATGTTCAGGATCGAGTCGGTGATCGCGGCCTGGCCGGAGCTGTGCGCGAGCGCGCCGCTGCCGCCCTCGAGCGCGGCGAGCCGGCGTTCGAAGACGTCGGTCGTCGGGTTCATGAGGCGCGTGTAGATGTTACCGAGTTCCTTCAGGGCGAAGAGGTTCGCGGCGTGTTCGGCGTCGCGGAAAACGTAGCTCGTCGTCTGGTGGATCGGCACGGCGCGGGAGCCGGTGGAGGGATCGGGCGTCTGGCCGGCGTGGAGTGCGAGTGTGCCAAGACCGGGTTTACGAGAGGTGCTCATGGTGGTGTGATGGGTAGCGGAGAAGTGGACAGCGATGCGTAATACGGATGTACGGCACAGGGCCGCTGGAGTGTAGGAGCGTGCTCGCAGGCGACTGGTACGCGGACGGCCGACAAACTCGGAACCGCCTGCAAGCAGACTCCTCCCTCGGAGAACTTGTGCCGCCGCTCAGGGCAGCTTCGCCTCAAGGACCTTCTTGGTCTGCGCGGCGCGATAGGCGTCGAGCGCCTGGCGGAGGCGTTCGTCGCTTTGCGCGAGGATGGCGACGGCGAAGAGCGCGGCGTTGAGCGCGCCGGGTTTGCCGATGGCGAACGTCGCCACGGGAATGCCGCCGGGCATCTGCACCATCGAGAGGAGCGAATCGAGGCCCTTGAGCGACGCAGATTCCATTGGCACACCGAGGACCGGCAGCGGCGTGACGGCAGCCATCACGCCCGCGAGGTGCGCGGCGCCGCCGGCGGCGGCGATGATGACCTTCAGTCCGCGGCTACCGGCGCCGCGGCCCCAGTCGAGGGCGGCGTCGGGCGTGCGGTGCGCGGAGAGCGCGCGACGTTCGGTCGCGATGCCGAACTCGTCGAGCAGGCGCGCGGCGGCTTCC
>DATGXA010000196.1:0-10239 GCA_035299125.1 Opitutaceae bacterium | reverse complement strand
ACGTTTGTCTACATGACGATCCCGCTCGAGGTCTCGTCAGGCGCAAACGTCCAGCGCGGTGTTTTCAACCAGACGCTCCGCAGCTGGGCGGCGGCGAACAACAAGGTGGTCTTCGACATCGCCGATATCGAAGCGCACTCGTCGAGCGGCGAGCTCCAGACGTTTTCGAGCGGCGGCCAGCTCTACGAACAGATGGCGGCCGAGTGGTCGTCGGACGGCGGCCATCTCAACGCGGCCGGCGAGGCCCTCGTGGCGCGCGGTTTCTACGCGCTCGCTGCGCAATCCGCGATCCCCGAGCCGACGACCTATGCGGCGCTGTTCGGTGGGATGACGCTGCTGTTCGTCCTGTGGCGCCGGCGCTCGACGCGCCGGACCTGAGTCGAAAACACCTCGGCTGTTCTGCCGATCTCCGCGAAGGGCGCCCGCGTGTGGGGCGCCTTTCGTTTTTTGTTTCCGCCGGGGCGTGGAAGCCGAGCGGACAGCGGCGCGAGCGCAGCGACCACACGCGGTCGCGGTGGCCGATTCAGTCCTTGCGCAGCGTGACTTCGCCGGCGCGGAAACGCAGCGTGCGACCGGCGTCGGTGCGGACGAGCAGGGAGCCTTCGTTGTCGATTCCGCGAGCGAGGCCCGAATGCGTTTCGCGCCCGTGCACGACGCTCACGCGGCGACCGGCGAGCAGGTCGTGCCGTTTCCAGAGATCGGCGATCTCGTCGAGTGGGGGGGCGGCGACGAACTTGCGGTACGCGGCGAGCACGCGAGTGACGATCGCGGCCGTGACGGCGTTGAAATCGAGCGTGCGGGCGGCCTGTTCGGCGAGCGAGGTGGCGCGGGCGGCGATCTCGGCCGGCCAGGCGGAGGGCGAGGTTGTGATGTTCAGGCCGAGGCCGAAGACGAGTTCGCGCGTGGTGTCGGCGTCGATGCGCGCCTCGGTGAGCATGCCGCCGACCTTGCGTTCGCCGAAATGGAGGTCGTTGGGCCACTTGAGTTGTGGCGCGGCGCCGGTCTCGGCGGCGAGCAGGTCGCAGAGGTTGAGCCCCATCCAGAGCGTGAAGAGGTGCATGCGCTCGGGCGGCAGCTCGGGGCGGAAGGCGAACGAGGTGTAGAGGTTGCCGGCATCGGCGGGGCTGTGCCACACGCGACCGAAACGCCCGCGGCCGCGCGTCTGGGCGGCGGCGAGCACAAGGAACGGCGTCGCGCGGCCGGCGCCGAGCTGGCGGCCGGCTTCCTCGTTGGTGCTGTCTACGCGGTCGAGGAAAACGATGTCGGGCGCGCCCGGCGCGAGCGCGCGCACCAGCGCCAGATTGAGCCCGGACGGGCGTCGGGTGAGCCGATAACCACGGCTGTGCACGGCCTCGAACGCGAAACCCTCCGACTCCAGCCGGTGGAGATGTCCCCATACGGCGACGCGGCTTAGGCCGACGAGCTGCGCGAGCCGCGCGCCCGACACGCAGGCCTCGCCGGCGGCGAGGAACTCGCGAAGGAGCGCGGCCTCGATCTCGGCGGCTGGTCGGGTGGGGCGGGGCATGACGATTTTCGATTGCGGATTGCCGATCACGGATTGGCGGAGGCGGACGGAGGGAATCCCCCGAGGTCGATTCACTCCCGCCAATCGAGGCCGACATCGATCCACACGCTGTGGTGCACGAGCGCGCCGGTGGAGATGAAGTCGAGGCCGAGTTCCGCGAGGTCGGGGATGGTGCGCAGGTTCACGCCGCCGCTCGCCTCGGTGAACGCGCGGCCGCCGATGAGCGTAATGGCTTCGCGGAGCTGCGGGACGGTGAAGTTGTCGAGCAGGATGATGTCGGCACCGGCCTCGAGCACGGGCGGGATCTGCGCGAGCGCGTCGACTTCGACCTCGATCGGCAGATCGGGCGCGGCGGCGCGGGCGCGGCGGACGGCGGCGGCGAGGCGCTCGCCCGCGGTGGCGCTGGCGGCGGCGAGGTGGTTGTCCTTCAGCATCACGCGGTCGAAGAGGCCGAGGCGATGGTTGCAGGAACCGCCGCAGGCGACGGCGTACTTCTCGAGCATGCGCCAGCCGGGTGTCGTCTTGCGCGTATCGAGAAGTCGGGTCCGGCTGGTGCCGAGCGCGTCGACATAGCGCCGTGTGGTCGTGGCGATGCCGGAGAGGCGTTGGAGGAAATTCAGCAGCGGGCGCTCGGCCGGGAGCAGCACACGGGAGGGGCCGGAGAGCGTGGCGACGACGGTGCCGGGCGCGACGCGCGCACCGTCGCGGACGCGGGGTTTCACGGTGCAGCCGCGTCCGTAGGCGGCGAGCACGAGCGGGATGAGGCCGAGGCCGCAGACGACGAGCTCCTCGCGTGCGACGAGATCGGCGGTGCCGCGGCCGGTGAGACGCTGGCCGAGCGTGGTGACATCGCCGGTGCGGCGCGGGGCGCGGCGGAGGCCGGCGCCGGCGAGATCTTCGGCGCGGCCGAGGGCGACGAGCCGGCGGAGGTAGGCGGGATCGAGATCGGCCCAACGGAGCCGGCGGTGGAGATGCGTGACGAGTTGCTTGCGGCTGAGGCGTGGCATCGGAGGCGGAACCGTGGCTGCGGGGCGCGGGGCAGGCAAAGGGAAATCGGGCGCGGCTGCGGCGGTGGCGGAGGAGAGTAGTGCCGGGGTGGTTTCCCCAAAACGGCAAAACGGCTTCAACCGGGAGGGCGTGCGGCCGATGAGCGAAATCGATGGATCCGATGTCGTCCCTCCACACGCGCGAGGCCATCGTCTCGCCGCTCTCCGATGGACATTTCCGCCTGGTCAGCGCCAGCGATGCCCATCCGCTCACCCCCATCGTGTTCAGCAATCGAAAGGCGGCCCGGAACTGGGCGCTTGGGAAGGGCTATCAGGTCCGTATGGATGCGGCGCGCCGTTGAAGCGCGCTGCGGTCGCCGAGAGCCGAGTGCCGAGAGGCGAGCGCCGGCAGGCTCCGCTGCGGGGGCTTGCGGTGCGATGTTTACCGCGGTCGGGAGACCCGCCGTGGCAGCGGGAAACGGCGAGTCTTGCTGACGCGGAATGGCGGCGAGCGCGGCTGGGAATATTCAGCGCGCCTGCGCTCCTGTGCGGGCGTAGCGTGAAGAGCGGAAATGCAGCCCGCGTCTCGCGAGCGGGCGCGAGCACTGCGGTGGCACGCGCGGACGGCGCGGCGAGCGCGGTCAGGAGCCGTTGTCCTCTTGGATGAAGAGGTCGGCGATGAGCGGCCGGCCTTTGACTTCGAAGTCGAAGGTCCAGCGCTGAGCGTTGGCGACGGTTTCGACCTGAAGCTGGGAGCCGCGGAGCACGGTCGGCAGCGTGACCTTGCACTGAAAGCCGAGGTCGCAGATGCCGTTCTTGAACGTGCCGACGGTCATATTCGTGATCTCGCCGACGACATCGCGGATGATCTCGTTGCCGTCGGGGCCGAGCAGTTCGGAAACGGGCATGCCGGTGATGCCGGAGGCGATCTGGGCGGCGAGGTCGCTCTCCATGTAGAGATAAACCATGCCGTTGGCTTCGCCGGTGAAGCCGACGGAACCCACGATGAGCGGGTCGCGAGAGCCGGCGGTGTAGAAGGGCGTGCCGTCGGTCTCGGACTTCGAGTGACGTTTGAGATAGTTCGCGCCCAGATGAGCCGTTGTCTGCATGACCTTCAGGACTGCGTTCTCCAGCAGTTTCGTGATGGTCTCGATGTCAGGGAAGGTGGTTTCAGCCATGGGAACGCCGTCGCTTAGCGACCGCCTGGCAGCATTGCTGGGGCGGATTGCTCGTCCGGGCAGGGTGCCAATCGGACATTGTCCCCGTGACATAAGGGAAAAGTGAGGCGCGCTGTCGGAGCGCACTCCGGCGGTCGCATCGCGGTGGGGGGCGGGTATGTTCGCGGCGTAACCCGATGCCTGTTTCGAGTTTCAGTTTTCCGGCGAACGATGGCGCTGATCCGGCGCGTGGGGCGGAGCGGCGCCGGATGGTGGAAACGCAGCTGATCGCGCGAGACATCACGGACGTGCGGGTGTTGGCGGCGATGACGGCGGTGCCGCGGCATGAATTTGTGCCAGTCGAAATGCAGGCCGAGGCCTATGGCGACAACCCGCTCGCGATCGGCCACGGGCAGACGATTTCGCAGCCGTACATCGTGGCGCTCATGCTGCAGTTGTTGTCACCACCTGCGGGCGGGACCGTGCTCGAGATCGGCACGGGCTGCGGCTACCAGGCGGCGGTGCTGGGGCACTTGGTCGGCGAGGTGTGCTCGATCGAAATCGTGCCGGAGTTGGCTCGGCGCGCGGAGGCGACGCTGGCGCGACTCGGCGCGCGAAACATCGAGGTGCGACCAGGCGACGGGCGGTGCGGCTGGCCGGAACGAGCGCCGTTTGCCGGCATCGTGGTCGCCGCTGCCGCGCGGGAGGTGCAGCCCGCGTGGGGCGAACAACTGGCGCTCGGCGGGCGGTTGGTCGTGCCGCTCGGCGGTCGCGGTGAGCAGTGGCTGCACGTATTCACGAAGGAGCCGGACGGCTTGCGCGACGAGACGACGATTCCCGTGCGCTTCGTGCCGTTGACCGGCGGCGGGGCACGCAGGGCGGGAGAGGGCTGATCGTGGCAGTGGAGCGTGGGGCTCGTGGCTACCGAGGCGGACTTGGCTCAGTGTCTCTCCGAGCGGCCGTTGCGCCACGGCATGGTGTCGAGCACGTCGCTGCCGAGATTGCGCGCGGCGCGGACCCAGTCGAAATCCCAACGCAGGCGCGAGGTGATCCGTTGCTCGTATTCGCCGCCAAAAAAGATCGCCTCGTAGCCCGCGCCGACGACCACGCGGCCGGAGATGAATGGCAGCCAGCGCTCGGGGACCTCGTAGCTCACGTAGGGGAGCACGCTGAAGTACTCACGTTTCTCGCCGTCGAGCGCGGTGGTGCGCAACGCGGTGGCGAGCGTATAGTGCCACGGCGCGCGGTGAAGCACCACGCCCGGCGTGATGATGATGTTGTCGCGCGTGGGGCGGTAACGCGGGATCCGGTCCGGATCGGGATCGGAATCGAAGCACTCGTAGGCGAGGTTCAGGAAGGCGCCGAGGCCGCGTACGGACGAGATGTCGCGGGAGAAGACAACGTACGGCGTGAAACGCGTGGTGCCGATGGTGAGCTTTTCCGGCGCGCCGGGCGCAGGCATCGCGACGGTGGCGCCAAAGGCGGTGTCGACGATCGGATCGAGCAACGTACGCCAGCCGAGCTTCGTGCCGAAGCGGTACTCCGCCACGCCGAAGCCGTTGGCGCCATTGCCGCCGAAGTTGTCGATGAATGGGACGATCTCGGCGCTCACCTCGAAGTGTTTCGTGAACGCGTAGCGCACGCCGGTGCGGAAGCGGATCTGGTCGCGGTGCAGCACATCACCGAAGGACGGGTTGAGTGTGAAGCGGACGGACTCCGGCCGGATGAGCTTCGGCAGCTGGAAATCGAACAGGCCGCGCAGGCTGATGGCGTCCTGATCGTCGACGGAGGCCGGTTGGCGCGAGCGCGTCTCCTCGGCAAAGGCGACGGCGGAGAGGGTGGCGAGAACGCACCCCAGGCGGGATAGTCGGGACAACAGGTGCATGGGCGGAAACTAGGACCACGGAAGGCGTGACGAGTTGCAGTACTTGTTTCGCCGCGTCGCTGCAACTTTCCCTCGACTTCACCCGCGGCATGTTTTCGCATTCAGCGCGAGACGTGCAGGACCCCACATGAACGTACTACCTGAACTTACTCCCGAGACCTACTCACTGTTCCAGTTCACTCTGACCACGCGGGACGAAGGCACGGCCGCCCAGAAGTCGCACTGCTGGGGCGAGAATTTCAGCATCGAGGAGGCGTTCAACGCCGCCAAGGCGCTCGTCACGCGGGACTTCGAGGCGATGCGCACCCTGCTCCGTCAGAAGGGCGAGAAGGAGGACGCGGCCAACCTGCAGATCAACGACACGGAGTTCGGCTACGATCTGCGGCACAATTTCCTCGTTGTCTCCCGTTACTGGATTCACGCGAAGCCTTCGCTGCGGAAGAACGCCTGACCTGCGCCTCGCGCGCCGGCACGGGCGGAAACGCCGCGGGGAGCGCGGTGTGCCGAATCGGCGGAAAAAGCGCTTGCGGGTGGTGCGGCCGCTGTCCAGCGTCCGCGTCTCCCTGAAGCCGAGGTGGCGGAATTGGCAGACGCACTAGATTCAGGGTCTAGCGCCCGCAAGGGCGTAGGGGTTCGACTCCCCTCCTCGGCACCAATCTCGACCGGCGGCGACGCCGGTCTTTTTTGTCTCCCGGCCGCGACGGCTACTTGTGCCGGCCGTGACGGAAAATATCCCACACGATCCACAGGCCGATCACCATCGAGAGCAGGTAACCCGTCACGCCGAGCGTCGAGTAGCCGAGCACCGAAGGTTTCACGCCGGCGTGGATGATCAACGAGGAGCCGACGATCAACGCGCCGACGATGATCGCGAGGGTGAGCCGGCTCGCGGCCTTGTTGATCGCATCGTCGAGATCCTCGAGGCCGCGGTGCTGGAAGTTGATCGTGAGGTCGTCCTGGCTGATGCGCTGGGCGAGCCGGTGGAGATCGACGGGCAGGTCGCCGAGGCGCGTCATGGCGCCGGCGAGACCGCGACGGAGCTGGCGCACGAGCACGCGCGGGCTGTAGCGCTCGCGGTGGATGTCTCGCAGCACGGGCTCCGCGGCCTGGCGCAGATCGAACGTGGGGTCCATCGAGCGAGCGGCCTCCTCGATGGAGAGCACGGCCTTCGCCATCAGGCAGTAGTCCTGCGCGACGTTGATGCCATGGCGACCGAAGATGTTCAGCAGCGAGAGGATGATGCGGCCGATCTCCTGGTGACCGATGGCGTAGTTGAGATTCTCCCGCAGGGCGAACGTGACCTCCTTTTCCATCGCGCGGAAATCGGGCCGGCGGTGCGGCGCCGCGAGCACCGAGGCCGCGCCGACGATGCGCTCGGCGTCGAGCGCGGAGGCGGCCTCGAAGAGCTCGGCAAGGAAGTGCCGCATGCGCCGCGTGAGCTGGCCGACCTGCCCCCAATCGAGGGCGCAGATCCGACCGTCGGGGGTGACGAGGAGGTTTCCCGCGTGCGGATCGGCGTGGAAGAAGCCGGCGGCGAGCACCTGGTGGAAAAGCGAGCGAGCGCCGTCGACGGCGAGCCGGTGCGCCTGGTCGGGTGGCAGCGTGGTCTGGTCGAGCCTCACGCCCTCGATGAAATCCATCACCAGAACGCGTTCGCGGGTGTACGCCTCGTGCACCTCGGGACCGAAGACGGTCTGCACGAAGGGATTCGTGGCGTTGAAGTACCGGAGGTTTTTCGACTCGTTGCGGAAATCGAGTTCGCGGGCGAACGCCACGCGGATCTCCGCGACGACAGTCGGGAGGTTGTACGGCGTGAGTGCGGCGACGCGGGCGTGGAGCTGCGTGGCGAAGAACGAGATCAGGTCGAGATCCGCGTCGACGAGCTTGCGGAGGTGCGGGCGCTGCAGCTTCACGGCGACGAGGCGGCCGTTGGCGGCGAGACGGGCGCGGTAAACTTGCGCGAGCGACGCGGAGGCGATCGGGGTCTGGTCGAACTCGGAGAAGATGCTCTCGAACGCCTCGCCGAGCTCCTCGACGAGCACCGGGCGCATCTCGGCGAACGGGAGCGGTTTGACCGCGTCCTGCAGTTTGCGGAGCTCGAAGACGAGCGGCTCGGGGATCGCATCCGGCCGCATGCTGAGGAGCTGGCCGGTTTTCACGAACGTCGGCCCGAGCTCCTCGGCGGCGAGACGCAGGCGCTCCCAAACGCTGAAGCGCTGGCGGGGCTGGGGAATGATGCGCTGCAGGAAGCCCGGCGGCGGATTGATCTGCTGGAAGAACTCCGCAAACCCGTGACGTGCGAACACGCCGGCAATCTCCTTCGCGCGGACCGCGTTGGTGAGGATATCGAAGGGCGACATGCCGGAGGGTTGTTTGCGGAATACTGCCGCCGCGGCGGCGGGCTGAGCCGGGAACGGGAAGGGGCGCGTGCGGTCGTGGTGGGCGACCGGACGTCTGGAGGAGACGGATCGCGCCCAGCGAAATCTCGCCCGCCGCGGACGCTATCGGCGGGCGGCAGCGCGGCGCGACCTCAGTTGGTCGGCAGCTTGAAGGAGGCTTCGACCTTTTCCTCGAGCAGCTGGATGCGGCGCTCGAGCTGGGCGACCTCGGTCTGGCGGGCGTAGCCGGCCTTGTCGAGGAGCTCGCGGATGCGCTCGGCGAGATCCTTGCTGGTCGTTTCCCATTCCTTGCGACCTTCGTCGGCGAGCTTCGCGGCGAGCACCTTGGCCTCGTCGGTCGAGACTTTGCCCTGCTTCACGAGGTCCTGCATCACGGACTCGATCTTTTCCTTGGTGAGGACGGTGGCGCCGATGCCGGCGAGGACGGTTTTCTTGATGAGATCGATCATGGCAGCGTCACGGTATCGTGGGGTAGGGAAGCAGCAAACGGAAAGCGGCCGGGGCGCATCGGGGAAGCGCCGGGTCGCGTGACCGGAATGCCACGTCGCGGGTTGGTTGGCGCCGGCGGGCGGCCGCGCGCCGCCTAGAACCAGCCGTAGTTGAAGCTGATGCTGATGCGCTCGGCGGCCGTGTCGCTGGCCGGTACCTCGTGGCGCAACCAGCTCTCGAAGAGCACCACGTGACCCGTCTTCGCGGGGTAACGCACGATCGGCCGGGTGGCGGCGCGCTCGGGATCGCGTACCGGCGGGCGTGCCATGAAACGATCGACACGCGGATCCTCGAACTTGATCGCCGCGCTGCCGGCGGGAGTCGCGAGGTAGTACGTGCCGCTGATGAGCGCGAGCGGATGAAGATGCAGGCTGTGCACGGCGCCGCGCGGCATGAAGTTCACCCAGCAATCGGTCATCGCGAGTTCGCGGCCCTTCATTTCGAGGTCGAGGTGGGCGACATAGCGGCCGACATGGCGACGGATGAATCTCTCGAGCTCGGCGAACGTGGGCGAGAGCTCGTGCAGGTTCGCTACAGAGCCGTAGGACGTGTAACCGCCGGGATAGTTCTTGGCGCACCAGCGGCGCCCGGGTTCGTCGGCCTCGCGGAGTTGCCGGACTTCGGCGAGCAGCTGGCGATTGAAGGCGGGGAGACCGCGACGGCCGAGCGGCGCGTAGTAGAGAAACGTGGGAAACCAAGCTTGGATCGCAGGCATGCGTGGGTGCGCGGACGGTGCGGTCGCGTCGCGGCGAGTCAATCCGCCGCCGATGGAGCAACGTGTCCGCCGATGGGCCGCGCGCGCCGCTTGTCCGTTGTGGGCGTGCCCTTCGCCGGGTTTCTGCTACTCGTCGGGCGATGAATACCTACATGCTCTACGGTCTGGCGGGTGCGATCCTCGGCGCGGTGATGAACATGGTTTTGTTTGCCCTCGGGCTGCACGGCGAGAAGGCGCAGCTGATGAACGACTGGAAAGTCGGCGCGCTGCTGTTCGTGATCGGCATCGCGATCAGCGTCGTGGTGATCGTGCTCGGGCTGCGTGCGTGGCGCGAGGAGGCGCCCGGCAAGGGGATGAGCTACGGCCGCGGTGTGGGCGGCGGCTGCCTGATCGGGCTGTGGCAGGGGCTCGGCTCGATGCTCTTCTCGATCCTCTACGGTTTCGTCATCAATCCGGGTTTCAAGGACGCGATGATCGCTGCGCAGATGGCGAAGATGCAGGAGCAGGGGCAGCCGCCTGAAGCGTACGCGATGGCCGAGAAGTTCATGGGCTTCATGTTGAACCCGATCGTGCAGGGCGTGACGACGTTCTTCGGCACGATGTTCTTTGCCGTCGTGATCTCGCTCGTCGCCGCTGCCGTTCTGAAGCGCGAGCCGCAGGCGCCGGAGCTGCCGGAATTGGGTCGGCCCGCCGGACTGGTTTGATCTCAAGCTCGGTGCCGCGCGAGCACGGCTCGCGTGGCGCCCCAGCCGCCGGAGCCGGCCTCGCACAGCGCGAACGACTCCACGCGCGGCGAACGCCGCAGCCAGGCGTGCACGCGCTCGCGTAGCGCGCCGGTGCCCTTGCCGTGGATGATCCGCACCGTGCGCAGACCGCGCTCGGCGCAGGCGGCGAGATAATCGTCCAACAACGCCTCGATTTCTTCCGGGCGGAATGTGTGCAGATCCAGCTCGTCCGTGATCGGGAGCGGGAGGGCGGCGTCGCCGGCGGAAGCGGGCTCGGGCTTCGGCATGGTGGCGAAAACGAAGACGCGGACGCACCGGACGCAAGTCGGGCGTTCGAACGCGACGCTCGAAGCCGTGC
>DATGXA010000195.1:0-10164 GCA_035299125.1 Opitutaceae bacterium | reverse complement strand
TGGGGTTTTGGGGTTTTGGGGCAATCGCCTCGAAATCGGGCGTGCGGACATACGATTCGAAGGCCGCCGCGGAGGAGTTGGTGCTCATGGCGTGGAGGGTGGCGGAAGGAGGGCGATGAGGAGAAACGCGTCGTGGCGTTCCCAGCGGAACGGCAGCTTGAGCGCGCAGGGAGGCCGGCGCAGGGGCGGCTCGGGATCGGCAGCGGAGACGGCGAACGGCGGCGCGACGCGCAGCTTGTCGCCGTATTCGGCGCGGGCGTTGCTTGTGATGACACCCGCCATCTCGGCGACGAGGTCGAGCAGCGCCGCGGCATCGCGTTGCGGCTCGCCGAGCAAGTCGAGGATGCGATGTAGCAGCGGGTCGGGCAGGCTGAGCGCGATCCAACCCTCAGCCGCGCCGGACACGGACATGTAGCCCGTGCGGGCGAGCCGCTCCGGCGGGCGCAGTTCGAGCGAGGCCTCGCCGAGCTCGGGGCGTGCGCCGCCGAGCGTCTCGAAATAGCGGCACACGTGGCATACCAGGATGCCGAGCGCGTTCTCCGGCGTGAACCCGATCTCTGGCGACGCTTCGGCGTTCATGGCGTCTCGTCGGCCTGGTGAAGCGCGACCCAGACCGCGGCGCGATGCCCCTGCCAGACGAGCGGAAGCACGTAGCAGATGGAATCGCGAGGGAACGTCGGCACCGGCTGCGGCGCGGCGATGACGACGGGCACGGAGATCATGAACGTGGCCCCGAGCTCGGCGCGCGCGTTGCCCGCGAGCGTGTTGGCGATCTCCCCGGCGAGATCGGCGCAGAGCGCGTCGGTGCCGTTGGCCTCACCCATCGCCGGCAGCAGCGCCTGGAGCAGCGCGCGCGGCGCGGCGAAGCACACCACCCCGCGGCGTTTGCCCGTGATGCCGATCACGGCGGTGAAGTCGGCGGCGACCGAGTCGCCATCGGATTGCAGATACGGCGTGCCGACCGTGGCGGGCCCGAGGGCGACACGTGTGAAATAGCCGGCGGCGCAGACGGAGAATACACGGAGAATGGCTTCGTCCATAGAGGGCTCAGGTTTCGAGGAGTTCGGCCACGGCATCCCGGAGCGATTCGGGCGTGATCGGCTTGAGCAGAAAGCCCTGCGCTCCGCGCTTGATCGCCTCGACGGCGGTGGATTTGTCGGCCAGCGCCGAGACGATGAGGATCCGCGCTGCGGGGTCCTCGCGCAGGATCGCGTCGACCGCGGTCAACCCGTCCATTTCCGGCATCGTGATGTCCATGGTGACGACATCGGGGCGGAACTCGCGGTATTCCTCGAGCGCGCGGCGCCCGTTGGAGGCGAGTCGAATCTCGGCGAACCCGGCCCACGAGACGTTGCGCTCGATGGCCCGGCGGACGATCAGGGAATCGTCGACTATCAGGAGTTTCATGACAGGACGGCGGGGGTTTCGCTCGGGAAAAGGCAGGCGAACTCGCAGAACGAGCCGGGCTGGCTGCGCACGGCAATCTCTCCGCCGACCTCGTCGACCACGTGGTGCCGGATGATGTCCATGCCCATGCCGCGGCCGGCGTTGCCGTCGTTGGCGGCGGCGGTGGAGAAACCGGGGGCGAAGATCAGCGCTGCGAGCTCGCCGTCGGACAGCTTCGAGTCGGCGGCGATCAGCGACTCCGCCTCGGCGCGGCGGCGGATCCTGGCGAGATCGAGTCCGGCGCCATCGTCGCGGAAGACGAAGCCGGCTAGACCGTCTGCGCCGGGCGGGCGGCAGCGCAAGGTGAGCCGCGCCGCAGGGCGTTTTCCCGCCTTCTTGCGCCTCTCCACATCCTCGATTCCGTGCGCGAGCGAATTGCGGACGAGTTGGATGAGGATGTCGCGGGCGAGCGGGCGGCGCTCGGGCGGAATGGCGGCGAGCGCGAGCGGATCGAAGTCGGTCTCGATCGGTTTGTCGAGCCTGCCGGCGAGCTCGGTGGCCTGCGACGAGAGCTGCTCGAGGATGTTGTCGGCGGCCGCCGCGGAGGCTTTCCCGGCGGTGCGCAATCCGGTGAGTTTGCCGCGCAGCTCCTGCAGATCGAGCAAGTCCGCGCGCAGGCGGGCCTGCGACACCACGATCGCGAGGAAATCGTCGCCACCGAGCTTCGAGCGGCCCTGGAGTTCGGAGAGGCGGCTCTCGAACTCCTCGGCGGTCTTCTGAAAGTAGTCGAGCTTAAGGTACACGGCGTTCCCCTTGATGTTGTGGACCGAGCGGAAGACCTGATTGAGCCGTTCGCGGAGCCGCGTGCGCGCCTCGACGGATTCCGTCGCGGCGAACTCCTCGGCGCGCAATGCGCCGTTGATCGATTCCAGCTCGCTGCCGACGAGCTTCACGAAGAGATCGAGCTGCTCGGGATCGACGTGGACGATTCCGAGCAGCATCTCGAACTGCCGTTCCTTCTTCTTCTCCTCCTCGCGCAACCGGCGCTCGAGCTCGACCTGCGCGGTGATGTCGCGCATCGCGACGAACACGCGGCCGACGTGCGGGCCGTCCATGATCCGGCGAAACGCGAAGCCGAGGAAACGCGTCGTGAACCCGCCGGCGGGATTGCTGAAGTTCACCTCGATGTCGGCGAGCGGGTTGACCTTGAGGACGGTGCGCTCCTTGCGGTTGGCGTCGAAGAGCAGCGCGAGGTAGTCGACGAGCGTCGCGTGCATCTTCTCGGTGACGAGCGGCTGGAGCAGCGAGAGGAGATTGAGCCCGGCCAGATCGGGCTGGCGGAGGATCGCGGCGGATTCCCGCGAATACTGCGAGCCGATCACACCGCGCGAATCGATCAACAGCAGGCCCTCCTGGACGGTGTCCATGATGAGCGCCGACTCGTGTTGGGCGGCTGCGAGCGCGGACTCGTGCTCCTTCAGCACGCGTTGATTCTCTTCGAGCGCAGCCCGCTTCGTCTCCAGCTCCACGGCGGTCGCGCGGGCGATGTCGCGCGCCCAGCGCGCACGGTTGAAGAGGAAGACCGCGGGCACCGCGAGAAACGAGAGCGTGGCCGCGGTGAGGCAGACGTTGCGCCAGAAGCTCGCCTTCGCGATGGCCTCCTGTTGCGCCGTCTCGAGATGGGTCGCGAACTCGGTCGCGAGCTTCGCGAGGTTCTCCTGCTGCGCGAGGGAGTATTCGATCGCCGAACGCGCAATCGCCGCGTCGAGGCGTTTCTGGCTCTCGCGGCGGATGACGAGATCGCTGCGGTTCTTCAGCTCAAACCAGGCGACATTGAGCTGCTGGAGCGTCTCGAACGCCCGGCCGGGCTCGATCGCGTCGAGCATAAGCCGGCCCAGGTCGGGTTCGACGGCCTCGCCGCCCTCGTTGAACGAATTGATGATCGTGTTGAACCGATCGGCCGCGACCTGCAGGCGATACAACGGTTCGGATACAGGAACGCCGTCGCCGAGCGCGCGCTCGGTCAGGAGCAGCGCGGTCTGCACCTCCTGCGCGTGCACGCTCATACGCCCGGCGAAGGCGACGGTGCGCTGCACGCTCTCGAGCCGTCGCGACAGCGTTCCGGCGTGCCACCAATAGCCGTAGGCGGCCGCCAAGCCGAGGCAGAGCAGCGGAAGATGGAAGAACAGCATCCACCGGCGCGACGCGGTGGAAAACAGGTGAGGGAAACGAGCGCGTTGATTCATGGCAGGGGATCGGCTCGGCGGAAGCTCCGAAACCGAGCGCTCCCACGCGACGATCCGCGAATCCACCCGTCAAACCGCTGGGGTGACATTTGGGTGAAGACAAACGCCGCTCTGCGCGACGCGGTGCGCTCCGTCGCCATCCTCGGGGAGGGGCGCCACATACCAGCCCCCGGAAACGAGAATCCGCCATCCACCGCGCCACCAAGGCTCGCCGTCGCGGTCGCAACAGCCCGTGTCTTCCACGCCCGCTCTTGCCCGTCCCGACCGGCTTCGCCTGAATCCGGCGATGCCTCTCGGCCCACTGTCGCGACTCCTGCGCCCTCTGCGTCTGCTCGGCCTCGCCGCCCTGCTCGTCGGCACCGCGCGCGCCGAGTTGCCCGCCGATCTCGCGGCCACACCGGAAAACGCCGCGCCGGAAAAGCCCGCCGCAGCGGTCACCGAGGAACCCGCCGAGCGGCGCCCGCTCGCGGTCGTCTTCGTCACCTCGAGCACGATTCTCGCCGAAAACTTCCCGCAGGCCGCAACACTCTCGAACTGGCTCAAGCCCGCGCTCGCCGCCGCCGAAGCCGCGCTCGCCGCCGAGTCGCGCCCGCCGGGCGTGCTCATCCAGATCCTGCTCAGCCCGGCCAACCCGCCGCAGTACGAACTCGCCGGCCGCCCCGCGTTGTCGCCGGAGTTTGCCGACGCCCTCCTGACCCGCCTGGCCGCGTTGTCCGATCTGCGCGCGCCGCTCTGCACCGTGTGCCTGCGGATCCAGACGCCCGGCGAAACGGCGAGCCCGCTCACCGAGGTCGGCACCTTCGTCCCGCGGCTGTTTCCGCCCGATGAAGCCGCACTGAACCGCTACATCGCCGCCGACCTCGCCACGCAATACACCGAGCTCCGCGTCTGGGCTCGCACCTACGCGCTGCCTTTGCTCGCGCATCGCGCGACCCAGTCCGACCCGCAATACGCCGGCGTCATCGCGCTCGGCCGCCGGCTCGAGGCGCTCGCGCCCGACGCCCCGCTCGACACCGACGCCCTCACCTACCGCAACCCCGAGTTCTGGCGCGGTGTGATGGAGATGGCGCCCGGCGATCTGCTCGTCGCCGCGATGCCGATCTTCCTCCACGCCGCCGCCGGCGAGATCGACCGCGCGAGCACATTGCTCGGCGTGCTCCCGTCGTTCAGCCGCGACGGCACGCTCGCCCGCCAGCTCATCAACGACTTCGCCGCGCGCCTCGGGCCGTTCCGCCGCCAGCTCACCACCGCCGTCGAGCACGGCAAGACGTTGCACGACGAGGGCAAGTTCGACGAAGCCATCGCGCAGCACGACCGCACGCTCGCCGCCTACCCGCACTCCGCTTGGGCGCGTTACGAACGCTTCTTCTCCACCGTCACCCGCGACGGCTTCGACACGCGCAAGAAGGTCCGCCGCGCCGCGAAGCTCTGGGAGCAGATCGCGCCCGAGGTGTACCGCTGCAATCCGCTCTACACCTCCCAGTTCGGCGCCTCGCAGGGTCGCAGCATCAGCGAGATGGTCGACCGCCTCACGATCCATCGCCTCGCGAACAAGCCGCCCGCCGATTTCGGCGAGCGCCTCGGCAACTTCGCCGACGCCGCGCTGCGTCTCCGTGATCACGGTACCGCCGCGCTCCTCTACTGGTCCGCGCTCGGCACCGAGCACGAGTACAAAGGCCTCTCCTTCCGCAACGACGAGCCGATCGCGCTCTCGAAACAGGACGTGCTCGCGCGTTATCTCTACTGCCTCGAGAAGCTCGGCGTGCCCGACTGGAAGAGCGAGTTCGAGGGCGACTTCGCGCCGGCGTTCCGCCAGCTCGACGCGCAGCTCGCCGCCCACCGCGGCCAATAGCGCGCACCGCCCGCGACCGCTCCCCGCGCCGTCGTTCCGCCGGAGCGCCCGCCGGACCGCTCGCGCATCTCGGTTCGCACCCGCGCGCGCTTCGCGGCAACTTCGCCGCATGAAACGCGAGGCGGCACTTCTCGGCATCGGACTTCTGCTCGGCTGCGGCATCGGACTCAGCGTCGGCATGCGGCCCGTCGCACCGGCGGCGGCCGAGCCCAGCGCAGCACCAGCGGACCCGAGTGCAGCGCCCGTCGGCGCCAACGCCGCCGCAACGACGCCCGATGACAACCTCGTCGATGGCTCGAGCGACTCGGCTGAACCGCCCCCGCCCACCATCACAAACCCGCGCGCGGAACTCGCGGCGTTGCTCGCCGCGCCGAATCCCATCGCGCAATGGTCCGAGATCGACCGAGTCCTCACCACTTGGGCGGAAACGGATCCGCGCGCCACGCTCGAGTTCGTGCACAACGCGCCGCGTTTTCCGCTGCGCAATTCCGCCCTCGCGATCCCGCTCGCCGCCCTCGCCCGGCGCGAACCCGGCGCCGTCGCCGATTGGCTTCGGACCAACGTCACCGAAAGCGACCGCCGCTCGCTCGCCGACCAGATCGTCGTCACCATCGCCGATACCCACGCGCACGAGGCGGTCCTCCTCGCGACGACAGCGGACCTCCGCGTCGCGCCCCACCTGCTCGGCTACACGATCGGCCGACTCGCCGCCACCACGCCCGAGGACGCGCTCGCGCTCTACGCGTCGTTGGACGGCAACCTCCGCCAGCACACTGCGCAACTGCTCGCCGGCACGTGGGCGGAGAAGGACCCCGCCGCCGCGCTGCGTTGGTGCGAATCGCTGCGCGGCGATCCCGCGGAGAACGCCGCCACCACCGGTGTGCTGCTCCAAATCGCGCAAAACTCTCCGCGCGAAGCCGCCGCCGCTCTCACGCGCCTCCGCCCGCCGGCCGAGGCCGCCTGCTCCGCACTCCAGACGATCGCGCGAAGCGAACCGGCGCTCGCGTTCGACTGCCTCGAGTCGCTGCCCGCCGAGCAGGCCGCGGCCGCCGCCCGCGCGTTGGCCGAAACGAGTTTCGGCACCGATCCCGAGCGCGCGGTGGCAGTGTTGCGCACCCACGTGCCCGCCGCCGGTCTCGCCTCCGCGCTGCGCAGTGCCTGGAACAACTGGCGCGACTCCGACCGCCCCGCCGCCGAAGCCTGGGCGGACAACACCACCGATCCGCTGCTGCAGGCCCAAGTCGCCGCGTTCCGTCTCGCCGATGCCGCCGACTCCGATCCGACCGCGCTGCTCGCCGCGGTGGAGACGCTCCCCGAGGCCGGTGCGGAACGCGACGCCATCCAGACCGCCTTGGGCAACGTGCCCGCGACCGACGCCGCCCGCTGGATCGTCGCGCACCCGCAGCTCGCGACCCGTGAAACCGCCGTGCAGGTCGCCCGCGGTCTCACCGCGACCGATGCCGCCGCCGCCGCGAACTGGGCCCACACGCTCCCCGCCGGCGAGCTCCGCGATCGCGCCTTGGCAGCCGTCGCGATCAACAGCATCGAGCCGGCCGCCGCGTTGGCCTCCGCCGACACACTCGCGGCCATCGCCGATCCGCAGCTCCAGCTCGCGGCGCGTTTCCAGACCTTCCGCAATCTCCGGCAACAGGACGCCGCCGTGGCCCGCGCCTGGCTCGAGACACAGCCGGTCTCCGCCGAGCTCGGCGCGAGCTGGGAGGCGATCGCCGCCATCGACCTGGATTCATCGATCAATTACGCAGGAGGGTTCTGCGGCGAGTGACGCGCAGCAGGCGGCGGGTTTCGCCCTTTTCCCTTTCCCCGCGCAGCGCGGGCCTTTTCAATCCGCGCTCCCGATGGAAACCGATCTCGCTTCCACTGTCCGCCAACTCGCCGAAGCAGCCCGCGCGGCCTCGTTGAAACTGGCCGTCGCCTCGACCGAGGCCAAGAACCGCGCGCTGCTCGCGCTCGCCGAGAAGATCGAAACCTCCATCCCGGCGTTGATCGCGGCCAACGCCAAGGACCTCGAGGCCGGCCGCGCCGCCGGGCTCTCCGCGGCGATGCTCGACCGCCTCACGTTGAACGACTCCCGCATCCGCCAGATGGCTCAGGGCGTGCGCGAGATCGTCGCCCTGCCCGATCCCGTCGGCGCCGAGCTCGAGCGCACCACGCGGCCCAACGGCCTCGTGATCCGCAAAGTCCGCGTGCCCATCGGCGTGATCGGCATCATCTACGAGTCCCGACCCAACGTGACGATCGACTGCGCCGCGCTCTGCCTGAAATCCGGTAACGCCACGATCCTGCGCGGCGGCAAGGAAGCCTTCCACAGCAACGCCGCGCTCGCCGCGCTCATCGCCGAGTCCCTCGCGACCGCCGGCCTGCCCGCGACCTCGGTACAGCTCATCCCCACGACCGATCGCGCCGCGCTCAACACGCTGCTCAAGCTGAACGATCTCGTGCATTGCATCATCCCGCGCGGCGGCGAGGCGCTCATCCGTTTTGTGGCGGAGAACTCCACCATCCCCGTCATCAAGCACTACAAGGGCGTCTGCTTCATCTACGTCGACCGCGCCGCCGACCTCGCGCTCGCCGAGCCGTTGCTCGTGAACGCGAAGGTCCAGCGCCCGAGCGCCTGCAACGCCGCCGAGCAGCTCCTCGTCCACCGCGACATCGCCGCCACCGCGCTGCCCCGTCTCGCCCGGGCCCTCCAAACGTCGCGTAACGGCGGCGTGGAGCTGCGCTGCGACACCGCCAGCGCAGCGATCCTCGCCTCGGCCGACGTGCCGACGAAGCCCGCCACGGCCGAGGACTACCGCACCGAGTTTCTCGACTACATCCTCGCCGTCCGCGTCGTCGACTCGCTCGACGAGGCGATCGCCACGATCAACCGCGACAGCTCCAACCACAGCGACGCCATCCTCACCGCCGACGAATCCGCCGCCCGCCGTTTCCAGGCCGAGGTCGACTCGGCGACCGTGTACTGGAACGCCAGCACGCGTTTCACCGACGGCTTCGAGTTCGGCCTCGGCGCCGAGATCGGCATCTCGACCGACCGCCTGCACGCCCGCGGCCCGATGGGGCTCGCCGAGCTCTGCAGCTACAAATTCGTGATCGACGGCTCCGGTCAGCTTCGCCGCTAATCGCGCGCAACCCCACGCGACACGGGCATGGATTGGAAGATACCATTCATCGGCTTGGCCATCGGCTTCGGCATGTCCGTGCCGGTCGGCCCGGTCGGTCTGCTGGTCTTCCGCCGTTCGCTCCTCCACCACGCCCGCGCGGGCATCGTCACCGGCCTCGGCGCCGCGTTGGCCGATGCGCTGCTCTGCTCGATCCTCGCGTTCGGCATCTCGGCCGTCTCCGATTTCTTCGCGCGCCACGCCCACCTCCTGGAGAACGTCGGCGGCTTCATCCTGGTGGTGATCGGCTACATCGTGTGGCACACGTCGCCGCCGCATGAGATGCCGAAAACGCCGGCGCCGCGCCCGGGCTGGTTCGGCGCGTTCTCGACCTCGCTCCTGATCACGATCGGCAACCCGATGACGCTCGTCGGCGCTGGCGCGATCTTCGCCGGCTTCGCCATCGCCGCGCGGCTCGGCAGCCATTTCGACGCGCTGATGCTCGTGACCGGAATCTTCTGCGGCTCGACGCTCTGGTGGGTGATCCTCAGCTGCATCGCCAGCCAGTTCCGCGACAAGGCCAGCGGCTACTGGATGCGGCGCCTCAACCAAGGCTGCGGCATCGCGGTCGCCGTGTTCGGTCTCGTGCAGATCGCCCGCGTGCTCCTTGCCGCCTGCCGCGGCTGATGCGCGAGGTCGCGCGCAACCGCGCCGCGACTTTGCCAAAAACAGAGCCGCCCGAGCTGAGGTTAATGTGTCGCCGCTCTCGCGAGCGGCGCCACCAGCTACGATTCGTCGCCGCTCAGCGGACCGCCTCGAGCGCCGCGGCCACGTTCACCCGGCCTTCGTAGATCGCCTTGCCGACGATCACGCCATCGAGGTGCGCGTGCTGTTTCGCGAGCGCGGCGAGTTTCGTGATATCCTCGAGTTTCGATACGCCGCCCGACGCGATCACGCCGCAGCGCACCGCCCCGAGCAATTCGGTGAGCGCGGCGAAATTCGGTCCCGTCAACATGCCGTCGGTCGCGATGTCGGTGTAGATGATCGTGCGCACGCCGAGCGCCTCGGCCTTCTTGGCAAGCTCCACGGCGCGCGTCGCCGTTTTCTCAACCCAGCCCTTGATCGTCACGTAGCCGTCGCGGGCGTCGATGCCCACGGCGATCTTGTCGCCGTGCGCCTGCACGACGTCGCGCAGGAACGCCTCGTCCTCCCACGCCTTGGTGCCGATCACCACGCGGCTCACGCCGGCGGCGAGCGCCGCGGCCACGGCCTCGCGGGTACGCATCCCGCCACCGAGCTGCATGCGCGGGGCGACCTTCGCGATCGCGGACACGGCGGCGGCGTTTTGCGGCGCGCCGGTGAAGGCACCGTCGAGATCGACCACGTGGATCCAGGCGGCCCCGGCGGCGGCGAACTCGCCGGCCACTTCGGCCGGGTTGTCGCGGTAGATCGTGGCCGCATCGGCGCGGCCCTGCGTCAGCCGCACACAGCGGCCGCCCTTGAGGTCGATGGCAGGATAAAGCGTGAACACGCCGCCATTGGCGCGACCCGCCCGCCACGG
>DATGXA010000194.1:0-4813 GCA_035299125.1 Opitutaceae bacterium | reverse complement strand
CCCCCACTCGGCAAGCGGAACCGGACCATCTTCCGAGATCGACCAATGCGACGGCGCGAGCCGCAGCGGGATCGTCAATCCCGAGGGCAACCAGCAATCGACATCGTTCCCCAAAGACACGCCGCGAAATCGCTTCGCCGCGATACCGACAACCGTGACGGCCTGCCCGTTGAGCCGCAGCACCCGCCCCACCACGTCCGTCGCGCCCCCGAATCGTCTCTGCCAGAATGACCATGAGATCACCGCCACAGAAGCCGGCGCGTCCAAAGTGTCGTCAGCCGCATTGATCATTCGACCATGGGCCGGAGCCAGTTCGAGCGTCCGGAAGAAATCCCCGGTCACAAATTGCACGGACACGAATTCCACCGCCTTGCCGTCGACGCTCATCGCCGCCCCGGTCTCGTCGCTGTGGCCCGCGATCCCCCCGTGAAACGCAGGATCCTCGGCGAGTCGGCGCAGCGTCGGGCGAGTGAGCAATTTCGATCCCCCGCCCGAAACCTGTGCCACCAGATGAATCTCTTCGGGATGCGGCACCGGCAGCGGCAAAAGATAGACCACGCGCACCAGAGAGGTGATTGCGCCCGTCGCCCCGATCCCGAGCGCGAGGACACTCACGATGCTCGCCGCAAACACCGGCCGCCGCACCAGCGCACGGCACGCCAACCGCAACTCCTGCCACAATGACTCCAGGACCGGCCAACCGAGCGCATCCTCCGTCTCCTCGCGCGTGGCAAGCGTGTTGCCGAACGCGAGCTGCGCCCGCCGCCGCGCCTCCGCCGGCGACAATCCCGCACGCACCCCTTCCTCGACCAGCATTTCGAGATGCGTCCTCATCTCCTCCTCGAGCCGCCGCAGTCGCGCGCGCCGGCCGAGGAGATGACGGACCTTGTTGAGCCAATTCATGGGAGGTCAGTTCGCAGCCAGCACTGCGTTGACCACCGCCGCGACCCGCTCCCAGTTCGCGACCTCCTCCTTCAACTGTTTCCGGCCGGTGGCGGAGATCGCGTAGAAGCGCGCACGTCGGTTGTTCTCGCTCACGCCCCACTCCGAGGCGATCCAGCCCTGGTCCTCGAGGCGGACGAGCGCCGGGTAGATCGTGCCCTGGTTGAGCATCACGGTGTCGCCGGAGATCTGCTCGATTCGCCGCGCGATGCCAAAGCCGTGCAACGGCCCCAACGACGCGAGTGTCTTCAGAACGAGTAGATCCAGCGTGCCCTGCAACAGTTCGGTGCGTTCGGTTCGGCTCATGTCGGCATCCAACAGGGGCCCTGTTGAAAGTCAACAGGAGCCGCCGTTTTCGTGCTTCACGGCGGCTGCCGCCGCCGTACCACGCCCGCCCTCGGTGAGCTTTTTCCGCCCACCTGTCTTCGCCGATCCACATTCCCCATTCCGCAATGCTACTGCTTCCCGCTGTACCAGATGCCGCGGCGCCAGTTGTGCGGGCGGAGCTTCTCGACGAGTTCGGGCGCCATCGGCGGCAGCGAGGCGGCGGCGCAGTTCAGGTTCACCTGGTCGGTGTTGCGCATGCCGGGGATCACCGTGCTCACCGCCGGGTGTGCGAGCGCGAACTTCAACGACGCCTGCGGGAGCGTCAGTCCGCTGCCCTCGAGAGACTGCCGCACCGCATCGACGCGTCGCACGGTGCGGACCAACCGGTCGCCGGCGAAATAGTGCCGCCGAAAATCGCCGTCGGCGAAGGTCGTCTTGTCGGTGAACTTCCCCGTGAGCGAACCTTCGTCGAACGGCACGCGCACGATCACCGCCACGCCGTGCTCTCGCGCGGCCCCGAGCAGCTCCGCGGCCGGCTCTTGCTCGAAGATGTTGTAGATCACCTGCACCACGTCGACCCAGCCGCCGCGGATCAGATCGATCGCGCTGTTCTGGTCGTGCTCCGGCGTGGAGACGCCGATGAACCGCAGCTTCCCCTCGGTGCGCAGCTGCCGCAGGACGGCGAGTGGCGACGGATCGCGGTTCCAGGCGCGCGTCCACGTGTGGAGTTGCAGCAGGTCGAGCCGATCTGTGCCCAAACACTTGAGACGCTCCTCCACGTTGGCCCGCAGGTACGCCTCGCCGTAGCGCTCCGCGGCGCGGCAATAGGGCGACGGCGGCCAGACGCCGGGCGCGGGCGGAGTCTTGGTAGCGACGAACACGTTTTCTCGCCGCTCCTTCAGCACCTTGGCGATGATCTTCTCGCTGCGCCCGTTGCCGTAGCCGGCGGCGGTGTCGATCAGGTTCACGCCGAGGTCGATCGCGCGGTTCAATGCTCGCACGGAATCGTCGTCCGACTGCGGCCCCCAACCGCCGCCGAGCGCCCACGCGCCGAAGCTGATCTCGGAGACATCGAAACCGGTTTTGCCGAAGGGGCGGTAATTCATGCGATCGTGTGGGTGCGGCCGGGAAGAGAGACGCGGGCGGAGACGTTCCGTTCAACGCCGCGGTTGCGCGTCGCGGGGGCGTTCAGACGCGCGCAGGAGTCCGGGCGCCGAGAGGGAGAGAGACAAGGGGCCGCTCCCCGACGCCACGCCGCCCCACGATCGGGCACGCGGCGACGTACCGCCTCTCGGGCACTCGACTCCCGACGCTCGTCGCTCTTCTGCATCACGCCGTGTCTCACGCGCCGTACAGCGGCAGGTAGCGTTCGCCGAGGTAACGCACGAGGTGACGCGGCGAGATGCCCTCGCCGGTGACGGCGCGCACGAGCTCCTCGGTCTCGAGCCGGCGGCCGCGGGTGTGGATCTGCGCGCGCAGCCAGCCGAGCAGGCGCTCGAACTTCCCCGCCGCAAAATCCTCCTCCAAGCCCGACAACGCCGCCTGCGCCGCGTACCAGAGCTGCGCCGCGATCATGTTGCCCAGGCAATAGCTCGGGAAGTACCCGAACGCCCCGCCCGACCAGTGCACGTCCTGCAAGCAACCCTCGCCATCGTGCGCCGGAGCGAGGCCGAGCAGTTCCTCCGCGAGTGCGTTCCACGCCGCCGGCAGGTCCGCCACCGCGAGTTCGCCGCGGAAGAGGCGCTGCTCGATCTCGAAGCGGAGAATGATGTGCAGGTTGTACGTGACCTCGTCGGAATCGACGCGGATGAGGGTGGGCGCGACCTCGTTGATCGCGAGGTAGAGCGCATCGGAGGAGACGCCGTCGAGCCGCGGCGCAAACTTCGCGCGAAACTTCGGCTCCCAGTGCCGCCAGAAGGGGCGGCTGCGCGCGATCTGGTTTTCCCAGAGGCGGCTCTGGGATTCGTGGATACCCATGCCGACCGCCTCGCCCAGCGGCGTGCCGATCCACTCGCGCGGCAGCCCCTGATCGTAGAGCCCATGGCCGGTCTCGTGGATCGCGCTGAAGAGAGAATCGAGCGGGTTGTCGGCGTCGAAACGCGTCGTCATGCGCACGTCGAAACCGTCGCCCGAGCAGAACGGGTGCAGCGACACATCGATGCGGCCGCGCCCGTAATCGAAGCCGAGCGCCGTCGTCACCTCGCGGAGAAACTCGCGCTGCGCCTCCACCGAAAAACCACGCAGCAGCCCGTGCGGCGCCTTCACCGGCGAGTCGACAATCCGGCGCGCGAGCGGCACGAGGTCGCGTTTCAACTCGGCGAAAAGCGCGGAGAATCGTGCGGCCGTCATCCCCGGGTCGTGCTTGTCGAGCGCGTGGTCGTAGGCATCGGGCAGGCCGAGCAGCTGCGCCTCGCGTTTCGCCATCTCGAGCTGGCGCTGCAGGAACGGCGCGAACTTCGGGAAATCGCGCGCCGCGCGCGCCGCGGCCCACGCGTGGTACGACTCGCTGTCGAGCCGCGCCTTCTCGGCCACGAACTCCGGCGGGAGTTTCGTGAGCCGGTCGTAGTCCTTGCGCGCGTGGCGCCGCAGGACCTTCTCGTCGTCGCTCGCGCGCTCGCCCAGCGCCTCGAGCGCGGCGAGCGAGTCGCCGATACGCGGATTCGTCGCCTCGCGGTGTTGGAGTTCGGCAAGCAGCGCCGCTTGCTCCGCGCGGCGATCCGCGGCGGCGGGCGGCAGGAACACCTGCTCGTCCCAACCCAGCAGCGCGCCCACGGAGGCGAGCACGTTGGCGCGTTTCAGATCGGCGACGAGAGTCTCGGCGGCGGGCGACATGGCGCACGAACGTGGCGAAACGCAGCGCGCGCTCAAGACCGTTGCGCCGCGCCCGGCGGCTCGGCGTTCACGGCCCGCGGAGCACGGTCGTGGTGCCGGGCGCCTCGGTGGGCTGACCGCGTTTCTCGCGAGTCACGAGCACCTCGGCAGGCGTCGCCATGTCCGCCGACAGCGTCACGAACACCGTGCCCGAGCCGCCGTAGAGCGCCGGCGGGAGCTCGCCCACGAGGCGGAAACTGTCGCCGTCTCCTGATTTCACCCACAACGCGAGCAGCTCGTCGTCGGCGACCTCGGGCAGGTTGAAGAGATTCACGAGGCCCTCGTGCTCGGCGGCATCGAAGACCGACCAGGCGGAAGGCGGCGTGGTGGAGAGCAGCGGGGCGTCGGCACCGACGCTCTTCGTCGTGGCGATCACGCCCACGGCGGCCACCGACATCCCGTCGCGGCCGACCACGATCGGACCGTCGAGCGGATCGGAGCTGAGCGACTGCAACAGCGCCACGAGCCCGCGGCGCTCGCCCTTGGCGAAACGTTCCGGATCGACGAGCTCCATCGCCACGATACCGCTGCCGGCGGCGTGCGCCATCTGACTGAGTCGCGTCGAAAGCGCGCGGCGCTCCACCTCGAGCGAATCGTACGAACGCTGCAACGCCGAGAGCTCCGCCCGCAACCGCTCACCTTCGCGCGAACCGCGCGCCCGACCGGTGTTGGC
>DATGXA010000193.1:0-5821 GCA_035299125.1 Opitutaceae bacterium | reverse complement strand
TCGCGTCGGCCGAACCACCAGAAGGCGACCGCGCCGATCCACATCGCAAAGCTCGCTTCCGGCGGCAGCACGACGCCGAGACCGATCGAGACGGCGGAGAGCGGGAAACGTCCGCGGGTGGCGATCCGCGCGATTTCGAATGCGGCGGCGGCCACGGCGGCGACCGCCATCGAGACGAGCGCGGAAGCGGGAAGGTTTTTCAGACCGTGCGCGATGAGGTCCGCCACTCCCTTCCACTGCAACGCGGCGGGGAAGGCGAACTGGTCGGAAACCATCGTCGCAACCCTGCGGGCGCCGTCGGCCTGCGGCGGGAGGAAGAGCAGGTAGAAGAGCGGCACGGCGGCGAGTGAGCCGGCGAAGATACCGATCACGTGGCCGATCGCCTGCTGGCGCGGCTTCGCGCCGAGCATGTAGCCGGGCTTGATGTCGGAGAGGAGATTCGCGGCGTTGGAGGCGATTTCGGAGGTCATGCCGGCGGGGATGAGGTTGCTTGCCGGATTCGTGCGATCGAGGGCGCCGATCGTGAACTGCGTGATCTTCGAAAGCGCGCCGGTGGGCGTCCACGAAGTGAGCGCCATGGCGTTGGTGCAGATGACGGTGAGTACCGCGATCAGGGGAAACGACGCGAACGCCAGTAGCCACGGCACGCCGAAAAACGTGTGCGAAACCCACGCGCCGGCGACGACGCCGATCGGCACGCCGACGTACGAGACCCAGAGCGGCAGCTCGATGTGCGCGAGCACGTCGGGGCCGGAGTCCGCCGGCTTGGACGCGGCGGTCTTGTTGCGGCGGAACAGGCTGCGGAAGAGGTCCGGTTTTCCGAGCAGGCCCACGAGCGAGCCGACGACCATCATCGTGACGCCCCACCAAAGCGCCCACTGGTTGACGATCTCGACGCGCGAGATCGGGATGGTGGAGCCGTCGGCGGCGAGGCGCGGCACGATGTCGCCGCGTTGGATGATGAACGGCGCGAGCACGAAGAAGTTCACGAACGCTCCGAGCATCACGCTAGAGGCGACGCGGATGCCCATCAGCCCGCCGACTCCGAGCATCGCGGCGTCGAGGGTGAGGCGGAGACCGAGTTGACGGATATCCGTGCCGAGGATGCGCGGTGTCCACCAGTGGAGCCGCGCGGCGAGGTCGTAGTAATAGGTGTCGAGGCGTTCGTGGAGATACCACGGCTCCTTCAGGCCGGCCCAGCCGTCGAGGCGGAGGACCTTGAATTGGATCAGGCGCATCCAGCCGTCGCTGACAAGCGCCTGGTAGAGCGCGGTTACACCGGCGGTGATGCCGAGCAGGCGGGCTTTGAAGACGCCCTCGTTGCCCTTGCCGTGGTAGAGCGCATCGAGCACGACGCCGCAGGCGCGGCCCTCGGGGAACGGCATCTGTTCGTCGTTCACGAAGCGGCGCTTCAACGGGAAGGCCAGCAACACGCCGATCAGCGCCACGACGACGAGCCACACGATCAGATGCCACGCTGGCGGCACGGTGCCGGTGACAAGCATGTACGCCGCCAGCGCCGAGATCAGCGGCGCTGTCATGTAGCCGGCGGCTGTCGCGATAGATTGGGTGCAGTTGTTTTCGAGAATGGTGAAATCCGCCGCGAAGCCGGCGCGGGCGAGACCGCGGTAGAGCGCGAACGCCAAGATTACGGAGGTGAGGCCGACGCCCACCGAGATACCGGTCTTCGCGCCGATGTAGAGGTTGGTAGCGGCGAGAATGCCGCCGAGCAGGAAACCGGTGAACGCGGAGCGCAGCGTGAGCTGGGGCATGTCGCCGCGGTAGACGTTCTCGAACCACCAGCGGTCCTTCTGTGGGCGAGTCCAGGTGCGGATCTGTTCGTCGGTGAGATGGGGAAGTGCCATGGAGAAAAACGGCGTGGGCGCCGAAACGGGGTGTAGCAGGCATCACGCCGGAGCCGACGGACCGGGCGAGTGTTTTCTGCACGGCGGAGCAAAAAAAAGCCCCGGTCGCGAGGACCGGGGCGAAATCGGACGGGACAGGAAGCGAGCCGCGCGCTCAGCGGGCGATGAGCTTGAGGAACTCCTCGTTGCTCTTCGTCTTGCTCAGGCGGGTGATCATCGTTTCCGACGCTTCCTCGATGCGGGCGCTGACGAGGGCGCGGCGGAAGAAATGGATCGCCTCGAGATCCTTGGCGGGGATGAGCAGCTCCTCGCGGCGGGTGCCGGAGGCGGCCACGTTGATCGCGGGCCAGATGCGCATCTCGGCGACCTTGCGGTCGAGCACCATCTCCATGTTTCCTGTACCCTTGAACTCCTGGAAGATGACCTCGTCCATGCGGCTGCCAGTCTCAATCAACGCCGAGGCGAGGATCGTGAGGCTGCCGGCCTCCTCGGTGTTGCGCGCGGCGGCGAAAAGCTGGCGCGGTTTCTCGAGGGCGCGGGAATCGACACCGCCGGACATCGTCTTGCCGCCGGAGCGGGCGTTGTTGTGCGCGCGGGCGAGGCGGGTGATCGAGTCGAGGAGGATGAGCACGTGGCGGCCGGTCTCGACGAGGCGCTTCGCGCGCTCGATGCAGAGGTCCGCAACGCGGAGATGGTTCTGGAGCGGTTCGTCGTTGGACGAGGCCCATACTTCGGCGCCGGGGACGCTGCGGCGGAAATCGGTGACTTCCTCGGGGCGCTCGTCGACGAGCAGGATCATGACGTGCAGCTCGGGATGGTTCTCGAGCGCGCCGAAGGCGATGTCGCGCAGCAGCGTGGTCTTGCCGGTGCGCGGCGGGGCGACGATGAGGCCGCGGGTGCCTTTGCCAACGGGGCAGAAAAGATCCATCGCGCGGACCGTCATGCGGTGGTCCTGCGTCTCGAGTTTGATCTGCTTGTCGGGCGTGATCGTGGTGAGCTGGGTGAAATCCGCCATGCGCAGCCGTTGCTCGACCGCGACGCCGTCGATCTTCTCGATGAAACGGACTTTCGGATTCGGGAAACGCGGGTCGGGATTGGCGATGGCCTCGATGAAGCTGCCCTGCTTGAGGCGAAAACGGCGGACGAGTTCCTTCGGCAGGTACGGGTCGGTCGGTCGGGTCTTGCCGCACTTGGCGGCGTCGAGCAGGGAGCCCGCCTTGTCATTGGTGAGATCGAGGATGCCCTGCACGCGGATTTCGTTCGGCGCGAGAGTCGCGGCCTGCGGTTGGGCCTGCGGGGCGGGCGTGGTGGGCTCGGCGGAGCCGGGCTGCTGGTTGTTTTCCATGGTTACGTGGTAGCGACACGGCCGGGGGGGCGTGGCTCCGGGCAAAACGAGGAAGCGACGAGAAACGCGAAAAAACGCCTTCGACGCTCAACCTGAATCGCGCCTGTGAACGACCGGACGAGGTTCGTCGGATCTCCCGGGAGGGCGTGGTTTTCAAACCGTCTCCCGGGTCAGGAGCCAAGCCGCAAGCGGCTGTTTCGTCGGGCACCGTAGGGTCGGGGACGTGGGTGTCAATGCTGGGAATCGACTCGTTTCTCGGAACGTCCGGCCGGCGATCGGACACGGGCGCGCGGCGGCAAAAGAGCATTGCGGGACGGCGGTCATTGAACTCTGCTCACGCCGCTCGATGCGGAGCCGGTTGTCACCCCACGACCCAAGGCGGGCGTTCCCCAGGACGCAGCAACCGCTGCTGCGTGTCGCGCGCGCGGGGTTCACGTTGCTCGAACTGCTCGGCGTGATCGCACTCGTCGGCATTCTCGCCGGATTGGCGTTCTCGGTGGCCGACGGGGTGCGCGAGCGCTCGCGTCGAGCGCAGGCGAAGGCGGAACTCGCGGTGCTCGCGCAGGCGCTCGAGGCGTTTCGCGCCGCGTACGGCGATTATCCGGTCACCGGCGTCGCGGAAAACGACCCCTCCGGCGCGGCGACCGTCGACGACGGCCCCGGCATCCTGTTCAACGCGCTCGCCGGTCGGCGCGGTCCGCAAGGCGTGCTCGGGCGCGAGGGACGCGGTTTCATTTCGCCTGGCGCGCACACCGCGCAACGCGACGCATGGCCACTCGCCGGCGACACCGCGCCAGTCGCGAACGCCCTGCTGGATCCCTGGGGCCGGCGCTATCTCTACTGCCACCGCACCGGCGTCGGCTGGGCGCGCCGCGCGCCGCTGCTGCTCTCGGTCGGCCCCGATGGCGTTCTCGCGCTGCCCGGCGAACTCGCGGCTTGGGATGGCACGTTGCCCGCCGGCGGCGCCAACGCGGACAACCTCGTGGCGGGCGAGTGACGACGACGATGAAGCAACCAACGGCAACGAAACCGCGCTCCGTCCGCGCGCAAGCAGCGGCGGGCTTCACTCTCGTCGAGTTGCTCACCGTGCTCGCGATCCTCGGCATTCTCGCGGCGATCCTCGTGCCGGTCGTCGGCCGGGCGCAGGAATCGGCGCGGCGGTCGAAGGTGAAGACGCAGTTCGCGCAGTGGGCCGCCGCGCTCGAGGGCTTCCGCGCGGAGTACGGTTACTACCCGAACTTCGCCGCGGGCAGCGCGTCGCCGGCGCCAGCGGCGTGCCGGATCAATGACGTTCCAGGGCTGTTCTTTCAGACGCTCACCGGCCGCAACGAAACGGGCGGCGCTCCGGACTTGGCCCGCGCCGCGACGGCGAATCCGCGCCGGATAGCTTTCGTGACGTTCAGCGCAGCGGAACTCGGTGCCGGCTCGCTTCCACCGATCTGCGACGAGTTCGGAAACACCGACATCGTGCTGCTTGTGGACCAGGACGGCGACGGACTCATCCCGGCACCGGCCGCACCGCTCGCCGTGCTCTCGGCGCAGACCGGTCGCACGCTCATGCCGTCGGAGGACGCGTTCCCTTCGGGCGGGATACGCGCCAACGTGGCGTTCTACTCGGCCGGCGCCGGCCGAGATTCCGACAGCATCGTCTACAGCTGGCGATGAAACCGAGGCGCACAGGCGGCTTCACGTTGATCGAACTGCTCGCGGTTGTCGCGTTGGCGGCTGTGGTGATCGCGGTGGCGGTGACGGCGCTCGGCGGGCGCGGCTCCGGTGCCGCGCGCGATGCAGCGGTGTTATTGTTGGCGACCAAACTCGGCGAAACGCGGACGCTCGCGCTGAGTCGCGGCGAGCCCGCGCGGCTGATGGTGCGTGCCGATCCGGCGGATGCAGCAAGCTATCTGCGCTTCGTCGTCTCCGCGGTGCCGGACGGCGCCGGCTGGCGCGCCTACGATGACGGCTGTTTGCTTCCCGCCGGCCAGCTTCTGCTTCCGCCCGACGCGTTGACGCCGGTCGGGCCCGGCGCGATCCGTCGCGCGGATTCCGATTGGAGTCGCGGCTCCGGCGGCGCGCTGCGTTCCACCGCGCTACGGACGCTTGCGGCGAGCGGCGGTGCGCCGGAGTTTCTCGGAAGCTCGGCGTGGCTGGTGGTGCATTTTTCGCCGACCGGAGGAGCGCTCGGTGGGCAACTCGTCGTGGCGCGAGGTCGACCGGTCGATGGATCATCGCCTGTCACCGTGCTCTGCGAGGATCCGGACGATGTGGCGGGACTCTCTCTTTCCGCGAACAGCGTGGCGACCGTGCTGCACGGCCGCGCGGAATTCTGAATGATGAACCGCTCGCGACCGCAGTTTCGCCACAGCCGCCGCGGTCTCTCGCTCGTCGAGGTGCTCGTGGCGGTGGCGATCTGCGCCGGAGCGGTGATCGCGGTGGTGGCATTGTTCGGCCCGACCGAGTGCGGCCTCCGAGATGCCGCGGACCGCCGCACCGCGGTGCGACTGGTCGAGCGGGTGGAAACGGAACTCCGGCGCGCCGGCTTCACGGCCGTCGTAGCCGCGGTGGCGGACGGCGCTGAACTCGAACTCGTCGTACGCGCCGATGGTTCGCAGCC
>DATGXA010000192.1:0-5175 GCA_035299125.1 Opitutaceae bacterium | reverse complement strand
GGAGCTTCCCGACAGCGCCTACAGCTGGCGGATCTGGTACGTCGACTCGCAACGAAGGATCACGGTCGGCCTCGTCGCCGCAGTCGGTGCCTACGTGCTCTGGCAACACGAGGAACTGCGCGCAATCCGCGCGGCGACGCCGAGCGACACGTTCCTTTCCTATGGCCTCGTGCCGGCTGCTCGGGTGCTCGCGGCGAATCTCGCGGGCGCGTCGCAAAGCTTGCGGGACTTTGCGCTATTCGCCGCCGGTGGCGCCGGCTTGGCCTTTGTCGCGGTCCTGTGTCGGCGCGGGTGTCGGCCGGCAGTGGGATCCGACACGCCGACGGCGGAGTTGGATGCCTTCCGTCTCGGCGCGGGCATCTTCGCGGGAACGTTTCTCCTTGGGAGCAACTTCGACTACCGGCTCGTGTTCCTGCTCTTCACCGTTCCGCAGTTGTGGCTCTGGGCGCGCGGCGAGGAACGGGAGCTGCGGATGGCGGCGCGCATGACGGTTGCGGCGATGCTGCTCGCGACCTGGCAGATGATTTGGCGCCCGGTGCTCGCGCGCGTCGTCGGCGAATCCGCGGCGGCACTTCTCGAACAGGCCGCGAAAACGGCGGCGTTCGGAGGCTACGCGTACCTCCTCGTGGCGACTGCTCCCGTCTGGCTGCTGGCCGGCGGCACGCGAGTTTGGGCCTCGAGTGTCGAAGTATGGCGCGGCGAGGCGGGGCGTCTGCGTTTCCTGCTGCCGGCCGCGGTTGGTCTCAGCGGACTCGTGGTTCTTGCCGTGCTGCATTGGCGCGGCGGCGTACTCGGTTCCGAGCGACTCACCTTGCCGACCACGCGCGCCAACGCGCTGCTCGCGCAGGCGCTCTGGTGCGACGATGGCGCACAGATCGCGGCGATCCAGGCGCAGAGCTGGGCGCCGCAACCGTACGCTCGGGCCGTCGGCTGGACTGCGGCGCTCGTGGATGTGCCGGCCGGCCGAGTCCTGCGCGCGGCGCAGGTGCTGGCGACGGTGGTCGCTCTCGTCGCGGTGTGGTTGCTCGGCCGCGAGTGGCGCAAACCCGCGTGGCTGCGGCTCGTGGCGCTTGCGGCGGCGGTGTGGATTTGCGCGGGGCTGCAGGCCGCGGTCTACACGCAGTGGGCGGTGCCTGCTCTCGCGGCAGGGTTGTGGGGCGGTTGGCTGGTTTGGCGCGCTGGCGCCGCGCGAGGCCGCGGGCGGTGGTGCGCCGGAACGGGTGCGGCGGCCGCAGGGCTATTTGCGCTGGTGGAAATCGTCGGTGGCATCGCCGGCGGTCCCGCGCGCGGTCCGCGGATCGACGCCGGCGGGATCATCGCGGCGCTCGGGGAACTCACGCCCACCGGCTCGACGTGGTTGATCGATGGCGACACGCAATTGCAGCTCCTGCCGATCGTGGCGGGACGGCGCTCGCGCGTGGCTCATGTCGGCCGCGCGGCAGCGTCGGTGGCGGCCGCGAATCTCGAAACCGAGTTCGTGGGCGCACTCGTGATGGGACGCGCGGCGGCTGAAGGAGCCGAGCCGACGGAGTTCTGTGCGCGTCTCAATCTCGACGACGCGCCGACCTTCGAGCATCCGCTCGGCCGCGTGTACCTGAGCCGTTTCGCGCGGGACGCAGCGGTGGCGCGGCTCACAGCGAAGCCCTTCGCGCACGTAACCTCGGCCGCGAGCTACGAGGGGGGCGAGGCGCTCGCGACGCCGCGGCGCGTGCCGCTGGGCGCAGCGATGCGGGCGTTTTCGATGATCGTGCCGGCGCCGGTGGCCTACGATCTGGCGTTCGGCTACGCGCTATGGTCGGTCGATGCGGTGAAGGTTTTGCGCGCGCATGCCGACAGCAGCCTGTGGATCGAACTCCCCGCGCGGGCGACGCGGATCGAATGGGAGTTCGGCTTGATCGCCAGCGCGTACGAGTCGGTGCCGGGCACGAACGGCGTGGAGTTTATCGTCGAAGCGGAGACGGCCGACGGCGGGAGCCGGACCGTTTTCTACAGGTTGCTCGATCCTGCGGTGGAGCAGGGCGACCGCGGGTTGCAACGTGCGGTCGTTCCGCTCGAGGTGCGGCCCGGCGAGCGGCGGCTGGTGTTTCGCACGGCCAGCAACGGCGACAGGACCTGCGACTCCGCCTATTGGCGGCGGATCCGCGTCGAGTAGGGCGGCGGGGCGCGACACGAGCTGTGCGGCGAACAGGCGGAAGTTGCGCCTGCGCGCGACCGCGCAATCGTGCGGGCGTCGCGCTCGGCCGCTGTACTCCACGGCGCCGACGTCGCTGGACCCATCTACGCATCCAACCGATGAAAACATCCCCGCTGCTCCGGCTTGCCCCTCTCGCTGTGTCGGCTCTCGTTGCCCTTCGTCTGAATGCGGAGGAGCTCGCGCCACCGGAGGACCATTCTGATTGGATTCCGTGGCCGGCAGTCGAGCCGGTCGCCGGGTCGGCGCTCGACCTGACTCTGCTCAACGGCGCCGAGCCCGCCGGCGCGCGCGGCCGGGTGATCGTGAGGGACGGGCACTTCGCGACCGAGGCCGATGGCCGGCGGATCCGTTTCTGGGGCTGCAACATCTCCAGCGAGCAGAACTTCCTTTCCGCGGCCGAGGCCGACACGCTCGCGCGCCGCCTCGCGCAGGGCGGCGTGAACATCGCGCGGCTCCACCACATGGACAACCCGTGGTCGGTCGCCTCGGGCGGGAGCATCTGGCCGCGAGACCGCCGCGATCATTCCCGGATCGATCCCGCCCAACTCGACAAGCTCCATCGGCTCGTCGCTGCGCTGAAGGCGTGCGGCATCTACTCGAACATCAACCTCAAGGTCTCGAAAACGCTCGTGCCCGAGGACGGGTTTCCGGAGTCGATCACGCAGTGTCCGCCGTTCCAGAAGCAGGTCGACTGTTTCCAGTGCCGCATGATCGAGCTCCAGAAGGAGTATGCGCGCCAGCTGCTCTCCGTGCGGAATCCGTACACCGGTTACAGCCTCGCCGAGGACCCTGCGGTGGCGGTCGTGGAGATCAACAACGAGAACTCGCTGCTCGGCCAACGCACCCGCGACATCGGCCGCCGGCTCGACCAGCTGCTGCCCGAGCCGTTTCGCGGCGAACTCGCCGCGCTCTGGAGCGCTTGGCTCGCGAAGAAGTACGGCGACGACGCTGCCGTGGCCGAAGCATGGAGACGCGGCGCCACTCCGCGCGGACCATCGCTGCTCGGCGCCGCTCACCGCTGGCGGCCCGACGCGATGCCCGGCACACGCGTCGAGATCGCGCCAGGTGCCGATGCGAGCGCTGTGACGCTCCAGATAGCGCAGGTCGACAGCATCCGCTGGCACGCGCAGGCGTACCTCGGGGAACTGCCGCTCGAAGCAGGGAAAACATACACTCTCGAGTTCGAGGCGAAGGGTGACACGGCGCGGCCGTTGCAGGTCGTGATCTGCCGCGACGATCCACGCTGGCGCACGGACAAATGGCGCACCCGCGGCCTCAACGCGCCGACCGAGATCGGCGCCGACTGGACGCCGCTGAAGTTCGTCTTCGTCGCGCATTCGACGGTCGATGTGCCGTCGCGCCTTAGCCTCATCGTCGGCCACAAGCCCGGCACCGTGTCCGTGCGGAATCTGAAACTCACGCCCGGTGCGGAGGGCACGGGATTGTTGCCCGGCCAGTCGGCCCGCGGTGGCTCGGTGCCGCTGCCGACGAAACCCTCGGCGGCGCAGTGGGCGGACTGGATCTCGTTCCTCATCGAGACGGAGACCGCGTACGCGAACGAGCTCCGCGACTATCTGCGCAACGATCTGGGCGTGCGCGCGCCGATCATCTGCTCGCAGATGAACTACGGCGGCATCGCCGGTCTCGCGCGGGAGCAGGGGATGGATTTCGCCGACGCGCACTACTACTGGCAGCACCCGGATTTCGGCGGGCCGACGCACGGCTGGAACCAGAAATTCTGGGCGACGGTGAACACCCCGCAGCTCGCGGAATTCGGCGACCGGTGGTTCGGGGAAATCGGCGGAATCGCGCAGCTGCGCGTGAGCGGAAAGCCGTTTTCGGTCAGCGAAATCGACCACCCGTTTCCGCACGACTACGGCTGCGAGATGTACCCGACGATCGCGACCTACGGCGGTCTGCAGGACTGGGACGCCCTGTACCCGTTCGACATGGTCGAAGGCGCGAACCCCGATCCGAACAGCGGCGCGAAGACTTTCTTCGACCAGCATCGTAATCCCGGCCGCTGGGGCTTCGCGCCGTTTGCGACGGTCACGTTCCGCAACGGCCTCGTGCCGCCCGCGCGAGCGGCGAAGGAGTTGCGGATCGGCGCGCCGCTCTGGGGGGAGGAGGCGCATGTCGACGTGCTCTGGCTGCGGCACCTGCCCGGCCAACCGCTCGGGTTTCTCACCGACCGCCTCAGCGTGAGCGATCGCCCGCTCGGCGCTGGCGAGCCGGCGCGTATCGTGCAGACCGGCACACCGGCGCTGGGCGCGATCCGAGTGATCGCGGCGCCGCGCGGCCCGGTGTACGTCGTCGCCGCGGAGCGCGCGGCCGCCGCCACGGGCTTCGTCGGCGGCGCGAAGTTCGAGGCCGGCGCGCTCGGCATCGAGTGCGCGCGCTTCGGTTTCGATTTCGCGGCGGTCACCGCGGTGGCGCTCGATGGCGCGCCGCTCACCACTTCCCGCCGCGTGCTCGTAACGCTCGTCGCGCGCACGGAGAATCCCGGCATGGTTTGGAACGCCGTGCGTACCTCGGTCAGCGATCGCTGGGGACACGGACCGATGACCGCCGAGCCGGTGCCTGCGGCGATCACGCTCGCCGGCGCGGCCGGCGCCACGGTCTACGCGCTTGCTCCCGATGGGACGCGCGCGAAACGGGTCGAAACTCGAGACGCCGGCCCCGCGCTGACCTTCTCCGCCCGCGCCGCCGATCGCACAATCCACTACGAGATCGTGCGGGAGTAGTGGCGGGTGGCGCGGCCGGCGCGTCGCTGTCTTTCGCTGGTGGCGGATAATGCGGCGCGCAAAGCGCGGGCTCGCGCGCCGGGCCCGAGGTGCGCATGCTCGCGTCGGTCGTCGCGTTTTCACGAACTCCGCCGCCATGCACCCCATCCATCCCCGTCGGCAGTTTCTCCGCTCCGCTGCGTTTGCCGGCCGCCCCGTTCTCGTGGACAAGTTCCTCGAAGACGCAACCGAAGTGGA
>DATGXA010000191.1:0-46698 GCA_035299125.1 Opitutaceae bacterium | reverse complement strand
GAAACGCCGGCGACCATTGCCGCCTCGACACCGCCCGAGAACACCGCGACCGCCGAACCGGAGGCGCCCGCGCTTCCCGAGCGGCGTGATTTCGGCCTCTCGCCGCACGACACGGTCTATTTCTCGGTGGGTGGCAGCGGCGGGGTGAACGCGCGTTTCCAGCTAAGTTTCAAGTTCCGCCCGATCGGCCCCTCCGATGATCGCGTCGCCGGGCGCGGCTTCTGGGAAGATTTCTATGTGGGCTTCACCCAGACCTCCATCTGGGACCTGCATTCGCTCTCGAAGCCGTTCACCGATTCGAGCTATCGCCCGGCGGTCTTCTACCACCGCCACGACACCGGAGCGCGGTGGCTCGGAGCGCAGCTCGGCTTCGCCGGCGGCGTCGAGCACGAGTCGAACGGCAAAGCCGGCGCAGACAGCCGCAGCCTCAACATCGTCTTCGCCCGCCCCACGCTGCGCTGGGGCGAGACTGCCGGCTGGCAGTTCACCGTGTCGCCGAAACTCTACTGGTACATCGACAAGAAGGAGAACGACGACATCCAGCGCTTCCGCGGCTACGGCGATTTCCTCTTCGCGATCGAGCACCCTCGCAGCTGGAAACTGGCCGCCACGATCCGCGCCGGCACCTCCGGCCGCGGCAGCGTGCTGCTCGACGCCACCTACCCCTTCGAACGCATCAATGACCTGTTCCCGCTCGGCTGGGTGCACGGCTATCTGCACCTCCAGCTCTTCGACGGCTGGGGCGAGAGCCTCCTGCACTACGACGATCGCGCCGACACGCAGTTCCGTATCGGGTTCATGGCGATACGTTGACGCGCCGCCCGGGCGGCAAGCGGGTCCGCCCGGAAAAGGCTTTTAATCTCCGCAGCCCGGGCGAGACTCCGCCCGGATGTCCGTCGGCCCGTCCCCCAAACACGCGCTTCGCATCGCCGCGATCTATGCGGCGCTGGGAGCCCTTTGGATTCTCTTCTCCGACCACGCCGCCCTCCTGCTCTTTCCGGATTCGCACGCGCTCGCGATCGCAAACACCGTCAAGGGCTGGGGGTTCATCGCCGTCACCGCCGCACTGCTGTACGTGCTCGTTCGCCGGCAGCTCCACGCCACGGAGGAAGCCGCCGCCGGGCGCGCCGCCGCCGAGGTCGCCCGCTCGCACGCGGAGAACCAGCAGGCGCTCGCTCGCGAAGCGGCCACTGCCGCCGCCCATCGCCTGTCCGTCGCCACCCGCGCCGCCGGGCTCGGCACGTGGGAACTCGATCTGGCCACCGGTCGGCTCGAGTGCGACGCGCAGATGTATACATTGTTTCACATCGCCCCGGGCGAGCGCGCGAACCGCATCGACGACTGGGAGCAGTGCATCCATCCCCAGGACCGCTCCGGCAACCATCTGCTCTTCCGCTCCGCGATCGACGGCCATGGCGACTACCACACGCAGTTCCGCGTCCTCTGGCCCGACGGACAATGCCGCCACCTCGAAGCCCACGCGCTCGTCCTGCGTGATACCCAGGACCGCCCCGTGCGCGTGGTCGGCGTGAACTGGGACGTGACCGAGCGCGTCGTCGCCGAACGCCGTCTCCACCTGCTGACAGAGCACGCGCGCGATGTGCTCTGGGCCATCGATCCGGTCACGTTGCGCTACACCTACCTCTCGCCCGCGGTCGAGCGGCTCACCGGTTATTCCGCGGCGGAGCTGCTGCACCTGCCGGTCACGCAGTTCCTCTCCGCGCGCTCCCTGGCGCTCGTGCAGGAACTGCTGCCGGTCCGGCTCAAGGCGTTCCTCGCCGGCGACCCGACCGCGGGCGCGGAGACCAACGAGCTCGAGCACTTCTGCCGCGACGGTTCCATCGTGTGGTTGGAGGTCGTCACCGCGTTCGTCCGCAACGATACCGGCGGTGTGGAGCTGATCGGCATCTCGCGCGACATCACGCGCCGCCGCGCGGCCGAAGCGGCGCTGCACGCCAGCGCCAGCCACCTGCGCCGCGCCGAGGAGATCGCCGGCATCGGGCATTGGTCGCTCAACATCGACACCGGCCGCGTGGAGGCGTCCGCCGGTGCGGCGCGGATCTACGGTGTGCCCCTCGCGGAAAGCTGGCCGTTCAGTTTCGTGCAGAGCTGCGCGTTGCCCGAACACCGCGCCGCGCTCGATGAAGCGATCCGGGCTCTGATCACGGGCGAGCGGCCGTACGACGTCGTCTATCGCATCCGCCAGCCCACCACCGGCGCGATCGTGGCGATCCACTCCCGCGCCGAGTATGACCCCGCCACGCGCCTGATCTTCGGCATCCTGCAGGACACGACCGAGCGCGAACGCACCCTCGGCGCGTTGCGCGCCAGCGAGGCGAAACTCCGCGCGCTCGTCGGCAAGGCTCCGGTCGTGCTCTTCCAAATCGGTGCCGACGGCATGTTCCGCATGTCCGAAGGCGGCGGGCTCGGCGCGCTCGGGCTCCAGCCGGGCGAGGTCGTCGGCCGATCGGCCTTCGAGATCTACCGCGACCATCCCGACATCTGCGCCCAGGTGCGCGCCGCCCTCGGCGGCCAGCCCACGCAGGCCCACATCAAGATCGGACCCACTTGGTTTGAGATCTTCTATAATCCGCTCGTCGATCCCGCCGGCTCGGTGACCGATATCGTCGGCCTCGCCATCGATATCACCGACCGCAAGCAGGCCGAGGCCCGCCTGCGCCTGCAATCCGCCGCGCTTTCCGCCGCCGCTCCCGCGATCGCGATCACCGATGCGCGCGGCACCATCGAGTGGATCAACCCGGCGTTCACCGCGCTCACGGGCTACTCCGCCATGGAAGCGGTCGGCCGCAATCTCGGCCGGCTCGTGCAGACCGGCCAGCAGCCGCCGGAGTTCTACTCCGCACTCTGGTCGACGATCCTCGCCGGCCACACTTGGCACGGCGAACTCGTCAACCGCCACAAGGACGGCTCGCTCATCCCCGAGGAGCAGACGATCACGCCCGTGCGCAACGACGACGGCACGGTCACCCACTTCGTCGCCATCAAGCAGGACATCACCGAACGCCGCCGTCTCCAGGAGCAGGCGCTGCGTTCGCAACGGCTCGAGAGCGTCGGCCGCCTCGCCGGCGGCATCGCGCACGATCTCAACAACATCCTCGCCCCCGTCCTCATGGCGCCCTCGATCCTGCGCGAAGCGCTCACGGATCCGGGCTGTCACGAGATCCTCGATGCCGTCGAGATCAGCGCCAACCGCGGCGCCGCCATCATCCGCCAGCTCCTCACCTTCAGCCGCGGCGGCACGCCCGGCGAACGCGAGCCCGTCCAGCTCCGCCTCATCGTCCGCGACATGACCGCCATCATCCGCGAGACGTTCCCCAAGAACATCCTCACCCGCACCGACGTCCACTCCGATCCCTGGCTCGTCGAGGCCGATCCCACCCAGCTCCATCAGGTGCTGATGAACCTGTGCGTGAACTCCCGTGACGCGATGCCCGGCGGCGGCACGCTCACCATCACCTTGGAGAACGTGGAGCTCGACGATGATGCCGTCGCCGGCCATGTCGGCGCCGCGCCCGGGCCGCACGTGCTCCTCGGGGTGTTCGACACCGGCCACGGCATCGCGCCCGAGCATCTCGACAAGGTTTTCGACCCGTTCTTCACCACGAAGGAGGTGGGCAAAGGCACCGGGCTCGGCCTCGCCACCGTGCTCGGCATCGTGCGCGGCCACCGCGGTTTCATCGATGTGCGCAGCCAGCCCGGAAACGGCACCCAAGTCCGCATCTATCTTCCTGCGCGCGCCGGTGAAGCCGCCTCGCCGCAGACGCCCGCCGGCGAGTTGCCACCGCGCGGCCGGGGCGAACTCATTCTCGTCGTCGACGACGAGGAAAACGTCCGCCGCATCACCCGCAGCATCCTCGAGCGCCACGGCTATCGCGTGATCGTCGCCGCCGATGGCGCCGAGGCGCTCGCGCGTTTCCAGCAGCACCGCCCCGCGATCCGGCTCGTGCTCACGGATCTGCTCATGCCGTTCATGGATGGCGCCACGCTCATCCGCGCGATCCACGAAGTGGATTCGGGGGCGCGGATCCTCGCTGTGAGCGGCCACGCCTCGGCCGAGGACCCGCTGCTCGTCGGCGCAGATGTCGTGGGCTTCCTGCAGAAACCCTATCTGCGGCCCGCGCTGCTCGCCGGTGTCGCGCAGGCGCTCGCCGTTTCCCGCAACTGACCACCGGCCGCGCTCACCAGCCGCGCAACGCGGCCCAGCGCAGCAACGCGTCGAGGAACACCAGCCGCAACGCGACCTCGCCGAAGAAGCCAAACGCCTTCGTCACCAGCACAGTGGGAATCACCGTGAATCGATCCTTCGTGAAGCCGTAGCGGTGCAACGTCACGACCATCACCAGCCCGGTCACGACCAGCTGCGGCCCGAGCAGCGCCGTGAAACCGTCCGATAGCGGCGCGGCCACGATCATCACCGCCGTGACAAGGGTATCGATGGCCACGATGGCCAGGAAACCGCGCACCATTGCGCTCTCGTAGAAGATCTTCATCCCGAGCCGCAGCGCGACGATCGTCGCGATCACGTGCAGGAACAGTTTCGCCGCGAGCACCGTGCGCAAATCCTCGCTCGGGGGCACATCGGCCGGCGGCGCGGGCTCTGGGCTCGTCAGCCACGGGCGCTGTGCAGGAGCGGGATTGGGCGGCGTTTGCGGTTGCGGCACCGCGCCCAGAGCCGTCGCCAGAATCAGGAACACGACGATCAACAGAACAAACCACCAGAAACGTGAGTGGGGCATCATGGCGGCCTCCGTGAGATTGGGGCCTTCGCGAGCGCTCCGCCGGGAACACCACAAGATACGCCCGTCCCGCTCTCACCGCCACTGGGACCGGCCGCCAACAAGCAGTGCGCATCCTTCAGCAAATCCCACGCCGGCCCAGCCTCCATCGAAGCGGAGGTCGCCGAGACCTTCGCCGCCGGCCGAGGTAGGGATGGACCGGCGGGCCGTCCGTTCGCCCGGCGGGCCCAGCGGTCACGCCCTACGCGCAGGCGTCAGCTCGACGGGCAAAGCCCGTTCGCCCGTACAGCGACAGTCGGGCCCTCGACCCTCGACGCTCGTCTCTCGACTGAATCGCTCCGCGTCAGTTCTCCTCGTGCTGCACTCCGCTCAGCGATCGCCCTTCGCTGTCATACCGATGCACGATGCGCGGACTAATCCGCCCGAGCTCGAATGTCCCCTCGCGCGTGAGCTGAGTCGGCACCGTCGTGTAGCCCTTCGCGATCTGGCGCACATACGTCGCGAGCGGGCCGCGCACGTCGCCCGTCGCCGGGTCGTAGCCGAGCTCCACGCTCTCGACGTCGTACTACAGGAAATGCTGCTGCGCAGCCGCCGCGATCATCCGCGCGTCGTTGTTCATCGTCATGGTGATCGAGTTGGTCCGCACTTTGTTGAACGCCGGCAGGGCCATCGCGGCGAGCACCGCGACCGGTGTCACGCCCACGCCGAGGTACCCCATGATCAGCCCGGCCACCGCCATCCCGCCGCCGAGCAGCGCGCCCTTCGACCGCCGGATCCGCGCCTGCGCGATATGCCCGCAGACGACCGCCGGAATCATGAAGAGGAAGAACAGCGGAAACAGCACGATCGTGCAGATGCCGCACACCATGCTCACCACCGCCAACCCGCAACGTTTCGGCGCGGGCGAGACCGGCAACGGCGGCGGCTCATCGGCGTTCGCCGCCGGAAACACGTCGCTCACCTTCCGCCACTCCGCCCAACCCTCCATCCAGCATAAATCCTGCGGTCGCAGCTCGCCGCGCGCGATCTTCTCGCGCACCTCGGCCTCGTTGAGGGGACCAAGTTTCGTTCCGTTGCAGGCGACGTGATAGTTCATGCGTGTCGGGGAGCTGGGGTTGGGCCGATCCAGCCAGCCAGCCACCGCCGAAGCGACTCCGAAAAACACGGACTCCGCGCGCGTCCCGCCCCGCATCTGTGGTGCGTCCATCCAGGACGCACCGGCATACATCGCCACAAAGCCGCCGCGTGTTTCTCGCACCGACTGCTCCCGCGCAGTCCGTCGGCACGGGCTGAAGCGCCGTGCCACTTTCGTCCGGCCCACGTCCGGTGGATGAGCTAGTTCAAGCCACCTCCCGCCATACCAGCGCCACCAGGCTGCACAAAGCCATGCCGATCGCGACGGGCATCAACGCCGACACCGCCGTCCACTTCACGCTGCGCGTCTCCTTGTAGATCGTCCAGAGCGTGGTCGAACACGGGTTGTGACAGAGGCTGAACAGCATGAGGCACACGGCGGTGAGCGTCGTCCAACCGCCGGCCTCGAGGATGCCGCGCAGCGCACCACCCTCGGCGTCGAACATCACGCCGGCGCCCGCTCCGGCCGCGCCCGTCACGAGCGAGGTGAGCATCAGCACCGTGGGGATCACGATCTCGTTCGCCGGAATCGCCACGACATACGCGAGCAGGATCACGCCGTTGAGCCCGAGCGCCACGCCGAGCGGATCGAGCCCCTCGATCAACCAGAGTGCGATCGGCTTTTCGGCGACAAACACGTTCGCCACCAGCCAGATCGCCGCGCCCGCCGGAGCGGCGAACACCACCGCGCGCCACAACACGAAGAGCGTGCGGTCGATCAGCGAGGTGTAGAGCGTGCGCAGCACCTGCGGCGGGCGGTACGGCGGCAGCTCGAGGTTGAAGAAACTCGCCTCGCCGCGCAGCGCCGTGCGGCTCAACAGCCACGAGGTCCCAAGCGACAGGAAGAACCCGAGCATCATGATGCCGGCGACGGTCAACGCCGCCACGAGCCCGCTCCAGCGCTGCGGCGCGAGCGCGCCGATGAACACCGTCGCGAGCATGATCTGCGTGGGCCAGCGGCCGTTGCAGAGGGCGAAGTTGTTCGTGACGATCGCGATCAGCCGCTCGCGCGGCGAATCGATGATGCGCGCCGCGACCACACCGGCGGCGTTGCAGCCGTAGCCCATCGCGAGCGTGAGCGATTGTTTGCCGTGCGCGCCCGCGGCCTGGAACAGGCGGTCGAGGTTGAACGACACGCGCGGCAGGTAGCCAAGATCCTCCAACAGCGTGAACACCGGGAAGAAGATCGCCATCGGCGGCAGCATCACGCTCACCACCCACGCCGTCGCGAGATAGACGCCATCCGCCAGCAGCCCCACGCCCCACGCGGGAAGATGGATCGCCTCGAGCGCCCCGCGTAGCCACGTGTGCCCGTGGTCGACCAGCAGCGTCGCGAGCCAGCCGGAGGGCACGTTCGCGCCCGAGATCGTGAGCCAGAGCACGACGGAGAACAGCAGCAGCATGAGCGGGAACCCCGTCCATGCCCCCGTGAGCCAGCGATCGACGCGGCTCTGCCAGACCAGCCGCGCCGACTGTCCCTCGCGCCGCACGCACGCATCGGCGATCCGCCCGGCCTGGCCGTAGATCGACTCGGCGAGCGTGTCGTGGAGGTTTGGTGGCAATCGCCAGCGGCGGCGCTCGATGTCGGCGAGCAGCGCCGCGACCGCGGGTGTGAGTTTCTCCTCCGTATCCTCGCGACCGCGCGCCGTCACGTCCGCCAACGCCTCGTCACCGCCGGTCGCGAGCGCGGCGAGACGTCCGTCCGCCGCGGCGGCCAGCAGGCCGCGATCGCCCGCGAGCATGCGCAGCGCGATCCACTCGCGCTGGGGCAGACCGGGAAACGTCTCCGCCAGCCGGTCCGCCAAAGTGGCGAGCGCGGATTCGAGTTCGGGCATCGCGAGACGCAGCGCCGGCGGGCGGCATTTCGTCTCTCCGGTCGCCACCTGCGCGATCGCCTCGAGCAGCTCCGGCAGCCCCTCGCCCTGCCGCGCCGCGCACGGCACGACGGGCACACCGAGCTCGCGCGCGAGCTGCCGCACCTCGATCTCGACGCGGTGCGCGCGGGCCTCGTCGATGAGATTGAGCGCCACCACCACGCGCTCGGAGATTTGCAGCACCTGCAGCAGGAGGTTCAGGTTGCGCTCGAGCGCCGTGGCATCGAGCACGACGACCGTCACGTCGGGGCGGCCGAAGAGGATGAAGTTGCGCGTCACCTCCTCGTCGGCGGAGGCGCTCAGCAGCGAATACGTGCCGGGGAGGTCGACGAGGCGGTAGCGTTTGTCGCGAAACGCGAAGGCGCCCTCGGCGCGCGCGATGGTTTTGCCGGGCCAGTTGCCCGTGTGCTGCCGCAGGCCGGTTAGGGCGTTAAAGACCGTGCTCTTGCCGGTGTTCGGGTTGCCGGCGAGCGCGACAACGAAATCGGCGTCCAAAAACTGGACACCGAGCCGCCGAAGCGCGGTGCGGCGCGACGGGCACGCCTCGCATGCGGGCGAAAGTTTCGGTACGGTCTCGGGGGCGTTCGGCACGGCGTTCATGATTTTGTCTCCGGGATCTCGATGAGGACCTGCTCCGTCTGCTCTCGGCGGAGCGCCACGAGCGTGCCGCGCACGCGAAATGCGATCGGGCTGCGCAACGCGGCTTCGAACTCGCGCACGATGCGCGTGCCGGGCACGAGCCCGAGATCGAGCAACCGCTGGCGCGCGCGGCCGCGGATGGTGGGCGAGAGACCGGCGATCACCGCGGTCGCGCCGGGTGGCAGATCCGCGAGCCGGCGGCGGCCCACCACCGAGCTGCCGCCGGCCGGAGTCAGGTGCACAAGCTCCGCCTCGGCGGGGCTGAGCGAGAGCCACCGGCCGTCCACTTCCAGCTCCACGCGACCGTCGCGGCGACGCACGGCGTGCAAGGTCATGCCGGGCGCCAAGCCGGCGCGGTACACCGCGGCGTAGAGCGCCGCCGGCTCGTCCTCGAGGTGCACGATCATCGCCGGTTTGCCCTCGGGCCAGTCGAGCAGAGTCGGCGCGGCCTCCGTGGCGAAGTTGCCGTCGCGGTCGGGGATCGGATCGCCGTGCGGATCGAAACGCGGATTGCCGAGCGCGTCGGCGAGCGCATTCGCCTCGTCGGGCGAGAGGGCGTGCTCGGCCCGGTCGGCGCGCTCGTGCCATTTCTCCGGTGCGAGGCCGGTCTCGTGGGCGAGCCGCGTCTCGAGGAGTCGGTGCGAACGCAGCAGGTGGCGCCCGCGGCTGCGCCCAGCTGTGGTCAACTCGTAATGCGACTCGCCGCGCACCAGCCAGCCGTCGCGCGCAAGATGCTCGATGGTGCGCGCGAGGCGTTCGCGCGGGGCCTCGAGCGTGCCGGCCATCGACTCGAGATCGTCGCTGCGGCCCTGCGCCTCGCGTTCGGCGAGACGCTTGAGCACGTCGTCGCCCTGCGCATCGGGCGCGGGAGTGGCTGGATTTGTAGCGGCGGCCATATCGTGTAGCTTGTGCTACATTTTTCCGATTCGTCAAGCTCGCCGCAACCGTTCTAGCCTCGACCCATGCCCGCCGCCTCCCGGTCCAGCCGCGCCACCGCGCCGCGCGCAAAAGCACGTCCCAGCCCCACCGTCGAGGCGCTGCGCCAGACGCGCGCCGCGCACGCCAACGAGCTGGCCGAGGACTACGTGGAGGCGATCGCTGCTCTCGCGGAGCAGCACGGCGAGGCGCGCCTGATCGATCTCGCGCGCGAGCTCGGTGTGACGCATGTGACGGTGCACCGCGCGATCTTGCGGCTCGTCCGCGCCGGTTTGGTGAAGACGGAGCCCTACCGCGCGATTTTCCTCACCGACAAAGGTCGGGAGCTCGCGGCGGCGTGCCGCGCGCGCCACGAGACGGTCTTCGCGTTTCTCCGCAGTCTCGGCGTGCCGGAAACGGTCGCGCGGCGCGACGCCGAGGGCATCGAGCACCACGTGAGCCCGGAGACGCTGGCGGCCTTCGCGAAAGCCGCGGCGAAGGGCTGAAAAAAAGCGCGCCGGAGTCCGGCGCGCCTTGAGGGGGAAACGGTTTACGCGTTGCTCCGTTCAGCTCGCTGCCGGCTCCTCGCCCGCGGCGATGCGCCGCGCCTTCAAATCCTCACCGATCTGGGCGACCTTCTTTTCGTTCAGCGGATAGAAACCCACGAGCAGGATCGAGATGATGCCGAAGGCTGCCGGAATAAGGCTCATCAACAGCCGCAACCCATGCAACGTGTCGGCGTTTTGTTCGACATTGGCCTTGAAGCCGACGAGCGACATGAGACCGAGCCCGACAGCGGCGCCGATCGCCCAGCCTTCTTTCTGCGAGAAGATAGACGCGGAGAAGATCAGTCCGGTCGCGCGGCGTCCGGACTTCCATTCGCCGTAGTCGGCGGTGTCGGCGTACATGGCCCAGATCAGCGCACTCAGCGGGCCGCCGGTCGCGGAGCCGATCAGGTTGAGCCCGAGCAACAGCCAAACCTGCTTGGGTCCGATGAAGTAGAACGATGCCGTCGCGACCACCGCCACGAGGAAGAGCGAGATGAACGCGACCTTGCGCCCGACGGCCTTCGCGAAGAAGGGCACCACGAACACGCCCGCGAGCGAGGCGAGTTGGCCGGAGGTGTTGAAGGCGGACACGAGCCAGTCGAACGAGTACGACTTCATGCCGCCGAAGAACGGAATGCTCACCTCCTGCGTGCCGACGAAATACTTGAAGTAGTGAGTGGTCACGCTGCTGCGCACCGCCACGAACAGGATGAAGGTGATCGTCGTCGCCAGGAGGATCAGCCACGGGCCGTTCGTCACAAGGTCGCCGAGGTCGCGCAGCACCGAGGTCTTCTGGGTCTTGGACGGGAGCACTCGCTCCTTGGTGTTGAAGAACACCACAAGGAAGCAGGCGATCACGACGAGACCGACGATCACGAACGCGAACTGCCAGCCACGTTGCTCATTGCCGGCGCCGAGCGTCTTCGAAAGGGGCAACAGGGTCGCCGAGATCACCATGCCCGCGGCGTAGGCGCAGATAAATTTGATCGAGGACAGCGTCGTGCGCTCGTTCGGGTTGGGCGATATCACCCCCAGCATCGCCGTGTACGGGATGTTGATCGCGGTGTAGATCAGCATCAGGGCATTGTAGGTCACGATCGCCCAGAGGAGTTTGCCCGATTCACCGAAATTCGGCGTCGTGAAGGTCAGCACGCCAGCGATCGCCATCGGTACGCAGAACCAAATCAGATACGGCCGAAACTTGCCCCAGCGGGTCTGCGTGCGATCCGCGATCATCCCGATCACCGGATCGAAGAACGCATCGAGACTGCGGCTCGTCCCGAGCATGGCAGCAGTGGCCGCAGCGGTGATTCCGAAGACATCGGTGTAGAAGAACGTGAGGTACACCATGAACGTCTGCCAGTAGAGGCAGGACGCGAAATCGCCGAAACCGTAGGAGATCTTCTCGGTAAGACGCAGTTTGTCGCCGGACATGTTGGGTAACCCGATGGGTGGGTGAGCAGGGGGGGGTGGGATTACGGGGGAAGGAAGCGGCGACTGTGAGCGGGGGCCCACCCGAAATCCATAACGATTTCCCCGGCACCTCGCCCGCCGCGCGAAGATGATGCACCGAAGCGCACGACCGCGCATCGCGGCTGGCCAAGCCGCCGCCGCCCGGCCTCAATCGCCGACGCATGTCCGCTCCCGCCCACCGTTCCAACGACCCGCTGCACGGCGTCACGCTCGAGACGATCGTGACGAGCCTCGCCAAGTGGTACGGCTGGGAAGAGCTCGGGCGCCTCGTCCCCATCAACTGTTTCCGCTTCGAGCCGAGTGTGTCCTCGAGCCTGAAGTTCCTGCGCAAAACCCCGTGGGCCCGCAAGAAGGTCGAGGAGCTCTACGTCGCCACGCTGGCGCAGGCCGGCGAGGAACAACCCGGCCAGTAGGCGAGCCGGCCGGCCCCGGCCGTACAGTCACCGCGTCCGCGGGCCGCGACTGGGCACGTGCACCGAGGGCATGCCTGCCGCCGCGGCCGCCTGATGACCGGGCTCGGCGTCCTCGAAAACCAGACACCGCGCGGCCGGCACACCCATCTTTTCCGCCGCGAGGAGAAACATGTCCGGCGCCGGCTTGCCGCGCTGCGCGACATCCTCCGGCGTGACCACAATCGGAAACAACGGTGCGAGCCCGGCGAGCTTCAGCGAGTGGTGCACCACGTCGCGCGGACCGCCCGAGGCGACCGAGATCGGCTTGCCGGCCGCGGCGGCGCGCCGCGCGAACTCGACGACCGGGCGGATGTGTTTCACGTCGGCCAGGAGCTCGAGAAACAGGTTCTCCTTCAGGTGGAACACCGCCTCGACATCGATCGTGAGCCCGTAATGCGCGGCGATGAGCTGGGCCACGCGCCGCGTCGGCACGCCGCCGAGCGAGTAGAAGAGCTCCTCGTCGAGTTTGCCCGGCATGCCGTTGCGCCGCATCGCCTCGTCCCACGCGCGGTAGTGCACCGGCATCGAGTCGATGAGCGTGCCGTCGCAATCAAAGATGTAGCCGGCGAAGTCGCCCGCAGGGATGTCGAGTTTCATAAACGGCGCAGCAGACCGCGCCCGCCCCCGGAAGGCAAGCTGCGCGCCCGGCGGGCTGTGGCTCAGGCGCCGACTCGATGATCCCGGACGGTGGGAACGTTAACCGCATTGCCGCCCCAGCTCCCGCCGCCGACTCTGCCCTTCCACGCATGCGCGGCCCGACGCCCAAAGCCACCTTCCTCCCGCTCGCGATCCTGTTCCTCTTCCAGTGGTTCGCCGCGGGCTCGTGGAACGTCTCGTTCAGCAACGTCCTCAAGCACGCGGGCCTCGAGCGCTTCATCGCGCTGGCGTTCACCTGCAACGCCGTGGCGGCGTTCGTCGCGCCGCTCTTCGTCGGCTCCTTCGCCGATCGCGGCGTGGCGCCGGTGAAACTGCTGCGCTGGCTCTACTGGCTCTCGGGCCTGTGGCTTGTCGCGATGTTCGCCGCGATCGACCGCGGCTGGGGCGGCGGGCCGTTGCTGACGTTCATGCAGCTCCACTCGCTCTGCTACAGCCCGAGCGCGAGCCTGCTCTCCACGATCGCCCTGGGCGCGCTGCTCGACCCCGGCTCGGAGTTCGGCCCGATGCGCATGTGGGCCACGGCCGGCTGGATGCTCGCCGGCTGCGCGGTGAGCTGGATCTTCGCCGCGGATACGTCGACGCTGTCGGGCTATGTCGCAGGCGGCGTGCTGGTCGCGCTCGGGTTCGCCACGTATCTCCTGCCGACGTGGCAGGTGCCCACGGCCGGGCGCGCGCGCAACCTGAAGGAGATCTTCGGCCTCGATGCACTCGCGCTGCTCCGGCACCCCGACCACCGCACGATCCTGATCACCGTGACGTTGTTCGGCATCCCGCTCGCCGCGTTCTACCCGTACACGCCGCTGCAGCTCACCGCGCTCGGCGTCGCGTACCCGACCGCGACGATGGCGCTCGGCCAGACGACCGAGGTCGTGGCGCTCCTGATCCTCGCGGCCCTACTGCGCCGCGTGCGGTTGAAATGGGCGATCCTGCTCGGGCTGCTCTTCGGCGTACTGCGGTTCGGGTTGTTCGCATTGAATCTCCGCTCCGCCCTGTTGATCGGCGTGACGCTGCACGGCGCCTGTTACGTGCTCTACAACATCGTCGCGCAGATCTACCTCGCCGAACGCGTCGAGCGCACGATGCAGGCGCGCGCTCAGGCGCTCTTCGCGATGCTCACCGGCGGCGTGAGCAACTTGCTCGGGTACCTCGGCACTGGCGCGTGGTACTTCGTCGCCAGTCGCGACGGCGCCACCAACTGGGCGCTCTTCTGGGGCGGTCTCTGCGCCGCGACCATCATCGTCACGCTCTACTTCGCGTGGAGATACCACGGTGTCGGCCGCGGGTTCTGGAGACGGCCGGGAGATGGTCAGAGACCGTAACTTCTCAGCGGGCACAGCGCCGCAACCGAAACGAGCTCGCGGTGTCGTTCGGGCGCGACGCATGCGGGGTCATTGCCCCGTCGGCACCAGCCGTGCGGCGAAACCGCCGCGGCCGGAGAGCACGATCTCCAGCGTCTCGCCCGCGCTTGCGCCGCGGGCGACGTGCGCGAACGCGTCCGGCTTCGCCCCGTCGGTGATGAGCGAGAGGGCGAACGTGCCGGCGCCGAGAAACGCCAGCGGCACGCGGATCGTCTGCGGCGAGACCCGACCATTGATGCCGGCGACGTACCAGTTCGAGCCTGACCGCCGTGCGAACACGGCCAGTTCGCCCGGCGCTCCGGCGAGACAACGGGTGTCGTCCCACGCCGTCGGCAGCGCCGTGAGGTAATCCTGCACAAACGCCGGTTGGCGCACGAGGCTCGCCGCCGAATCAATCACGTGCTGGATGCCGCTCTGGAAAACGACGAGCAACGCGAGCTCGTGCGCATTCGTTGTGAGGTGAGGTTGCAGGCCGGGATTGCTCACGCCGGGGTCGGTGAAGACGGTCGGCGTATAGTCCATCGGCCCGACCGCATTGCGGGTGAACGCGTAGATCGTGTGGAGGGTGTGCGCCTGCTCGGCGAAGGTCTTGTCCCAGTACTGCTCGCCGCCACGCACCGCCTCCATGGTTAGGAGATGCGGATACGTGCGGTTCCAGCCGCGCGGGATCGTGGCGCCGTGGAAGTTGACGACAAGGCGGTGGCGCGCGGCGTCGCGCAGGATGTCGTGGTAGAGCGCAATCACGAACTGTTTGTCGCTCTGCATGAAATCGACCTTGATGCCCTTGATCCCAAGCGCCGCGATGCGGGCGAACTCGGCGTCGCGCAACAGCGGGTCGTTCATCACATCGCGCGGGCCGGCGTCGGGCACCTGGTTGTGCCGGCCGGCGGAGTTGTACCAGACGAGCAGGCCGACGTTCTTCTTCGCCGCGTACTCCGCGAGCCGCCGGATGTCGCCACCGCCCTGCATCTGGTGCCAACCGAGGTCGATCAGGCTGTAGGGCCACCGCAGTTTCGCCGCCGCGTCGACGAACGGCACGAGCTTCGCGTAATCCGCCGGACTGCTCATGTCGCTCCACCAGCTCCACGAAGCGACGCCCGGCTTGATCCACGAGGTGTCCGCCAACTCGCTCGGGCGCGCGAGGTCGGTGATGAGGGTCGAGTCGCTGATCGCACCGGGCGTACTGCCGACGACAACCACGCGCCACGGCGAAACCCACGGCTGCGTGAACGCCGCCTCCTGTGGCGCAACGCCGTAGGTCTCTTCCGCCTCGGGCAAACGCACGCGATACAGACCGCCGGGAACCTGCGGCTGGAGATGCGACGCGAAATACGTCGGCTCGAGCGCGCTCTCGGTGATCAGCGCCCACGTCGCGCCCGAGTGGAACAACAGCGGTAACGCCCACCCCTGTTCGGCGGGCGCCGCGGTGCCGGCGGGCGCACCATCCACGTAATCCGCCTCGTACCCCGGCGCCCAGACACCGACTTTCGAATACGGCTGCGCCCAGACCCGCGCATCGTCAGGCAGGTTGAAACCGGTCGCTTCGCCGGAGAGGCGCAGGAGCTGCGAGCCCGCGCCTGGCATTCCGTAGCGGAAGGCGACGCCGTCGTGATATGCCCGCACGGTGATCGCGAGGGTCATGCCGGTGGCGTTGCGCAAAGTAAACGTGCGCTCCACGCCGCGGCTGCGAACATGGCGTCGTTTCCCAGCGACGAGCGTGTACTCGTCCTCAACCGCGCACACCTCGCTGGCCGAGACGAAGGTCAATCCAGTGGCGAAGTCGGCGTCGGTGCGCGTGAGCCCGAGCGGCGATAGCTCCAGCACCGGCGTGGCTGTCGCCCCCGCAAGGCGTTCCACCGTGTACGCGGCGGCGCCGTCGCGCAGTTGGAGCGCGAAACGCAGCGTGCCTTCGGCGTTGGTCAGAGCCGGAGCGGCCGGTTGTGCGGCCGCTGCCACGGCAAAGCCGCAGAGCAGCACTGCAAGGATCGGGGAGAGAACGGAATGATGCATGGTTAGGGGGATGGAAAACGAAGGCGCCGCGGCCGCAGCTCAGCGGATCCGCAGTTCGTTCTGCTCGAGCGACACCCCGTCCCGGCAACAACCAAACGAGAGAGCGGAGGCGCATGAGGGGAAGAGCAACGGCGGTTGCGGAATCACCCGTTTCCCGCTTCATGCGGCCGGCGCTCCGATAGCCGTAGAAGCGACTCCAGCGGGACACCACTCTCAACTTGAAAGGGCAGCAAGCTTCGCGGCTTTATCGCACGAATCCGACATGGCCTCCCCGACTCTCCATGAACGCCCCGACCGGTTGCGCGCCGCGCTCGCGCCCTTCGCCGCGCGGCTCGCCGCAGGTCGCCAAGTCGTGCACGTCCCGCGGCTTCTCGGGCTGCGCCAGCCGCGCCGCGGACTGGTGTTTCACGCCGTGCCCGAGCTTTTCTTCCAGCTCGTCGGCTCCAATCGTTTCACCTGCCCGAGCGAACGTTTCGTACTGGGCGCCGACGAGATCGCCGTCATGCCACGCTGGTTGCCGCACGGCGAACGAGTCACCGACGGCGCCCGCGAGCCTTTCGCCGGCATCGTCGTCGGGCTCGACGCCGGCCGCGCCACCTTCCGTTGGCAATGCATGGGCGACGCCGCGCGCCCCTCGATCGCGTGGTCGATCGCCCACGACGGGCCACAAAGCGACCGCGTCGCACGCTATCTCGACGATCTCGCCGAGGAGCGCGCCGCCTCGGTCGAGTACCGCGCCAGCCTCCTCCGCGCCGCGGTCGCCCTGCTGCTCGACGTGCTACCGGCGCGGGATGGGGGCGGCGGTGCGGGCAATGCCACTCAGGCATTCAGCCCGAAAGTCCAGCGCTGCCGCGAAATCATCCAGTCTGATCTCGCGGATCCGGAGCTCAGCGTGCGTCGGCTCGCCCAGGAGTTGCGCTGCACGCCTGATCACCTCTCGCGGCTGTTCCGCACCGAGTGCGGCGTGGCGCTGAACGCCTTCCTGCGCGCGGAGCGCCTGCATCACGCGCGGACATTGCTCGCCGATCCCTCGCTCAATGTCTCCGAGATCGCCTGGGCCTGCGGCTTCCGCAGCCCGAACTACTTCATCCGCCGTTTCCGTGGCGCACACGGCGCCACACCGGGGAAATCGCGCCGACGCTAGGGTTCGGATACAGGCTTGTCGGCACGCCCTCCGAACAGCTTCAACGGCCGCGAGCTCTCGGGGCCGCGAGTGACGCGGCGGGTCTCAGGTGTGCCGTAGCCTCGCTTGCGCCGATAACCGGACTTCGCCGGATCGCTCGCGCACTGGATCAGAAAAGACTGCATCCGCTGGAGCAGCTCGGGCAGTTGCGCCGGATCCGGGTAACGCTCGAGCCCGGCCCTCTCGAGCGCGAGCAACAGCTCGTGCGTGGCCTCGAGCGTGCAGAGGCAGCCTTCAGCCGGCTGTTGCTTGATCACGAACTTGCTCGGCGCCGCGGGTGGAAACATCAGCCGCGGGAGCCGTTGCAGGCTCGGACTCAGGCGGAGCATCTTCCGCGCGCACGACCACGTGCCATCGAGCACGAAGACCACGAGCCGCCGCCCGCCGAGCTCCTCCGCCGCCAAACCGCCGGGCAACGCCCGCGCCTGCGGCCCCGGGTAGAGCAGTGTGGGGAAGTTCTCCGGATCGCGGATCATCTCTTGCACGCGCTCGTGGTCGTCGAAGCCGATCCCCATGATCAACTCGCTGTCGGCGAGACAGAGGTGCGTGAGCCGGCCGGTGCCGGTGCGCTGCTCCTTCCACTCCTTCGGGTGCATGAGCAGCACGATCTTCGTGCGCGTCGCCATCGGGCGGATGCTGCCGCACCAGCAGAGCCGTTTCGGCCAGAAGCAGCGGTAGCACCGCTCATTGGTCGCGGACTCGGGAGCGGCGTCGCTCGGTTGTGCGGCAGGTGCAGGCATCGGGAAACGCGACCTTGGCAGGCGCCCGGCCGTGAGCGCAAGCGCCGGGCGGGCTAGGGCGAACGCCTCAAGTTCCCGGCGACAGGTCCGATGTTGGCCAGCAGCAGCGAAACCACGCACTGCGTCCGTCGATCATTGCACCGTCCCTCCGGGTTGCACCCACACCTACCCATGCATCCCCGCTTTCTTCGTCCCCTCGCCGCTCTGGCGATCTCCGCGGTGTCGCTCGGCGCGCCGCTTCGTGCCGCCGCGCCGGACGCCGGACAAGTGCTGCGCGACCAACCGCAACTCCCGGAGGAAAATCACCCGGCGGCGCCTCTCATCCCCGAGCCGGCGGCCGCGCCACCTGCCGCCGCGGCCGCGGGTGTCGTGGTTGAAGTGAAAGGTTTCCGTTTCACCGGCCACGCGGAACTCGCCGCTGAATCCGAGCTCCAAGCCGCGGTCGCCGGCTGGGTCGGCCGGTCGATCGCGGCCGCCGAACTCCCGAGCGTCACCACCGCAGTCACCGCGTTGCTGCGCCGCAAAGGCTTCCTGCTCGCCCGCGCCTATTTCCCGCCGCAGGACATCACCGCCGGCACGGTCGAGATCGCGATCGTGCAGGCGAAGGCCGACGGCTCCGTCGGCATCCGCCGCAGCGGAGGCGCCCGTATGGCCGAAGAGCGGTTGCAGGCGTTCGCGACCAACTCGGTCGCCCCGGGCCAACCATTGCGCGAGCAGGATCTCGAGCGCGCGCTCCTGCTCATCAACGACCTTCCTGGCGTGGTGGGCCGCCTCCTCCTCGAGCAGGGCGCCGCTCCCGGGACCACGCGCGTCTCGCTCGACGTGAGCGAGAGCGCCCTCCTCTCCGGCAGCGTGTGGGCGGACAATTTCGGCAGCCGCTACACCGGCGCCCTCCGCGGCAACGGCGTCGTTTTCCTCAACGATCCGACCGGCCGCGGCGACCAGCTCTCCGTCCTGCTCAGCGGCGCCGAAAACATGCGCCAAGGTCGCGCCACCTACAGCGTGCCGCTGGGCGCCTCGGGCCTGAAGGGCAACGTCTCCGGCTCGCTGCTCGCGTACGAGATCGGCAAGGAGTTCGCCGACCTCGATCTGCAGGGCCGGGTGCGCACACTCAACGGCTGGTTCACCTACCCTCTGGTGTTGCGCCGCGACAGCGGCATGACCGGGAGCTTGGGCTATGAATACAAGGCCCTCGCCGACCAGGCCGCCGGCGTCGACACCCGCGACCGCCGGCTCGCCAGCGGCTCGCTCGGGCTCAGCGGCTTCTTCCGCGACTCCCTCGGCGGCGGCGGCTACTCCGCGGGGTCGGTCACCGCGACCGCGGGCGGGGTCGGCCTGTCGCGGATCCCCGCGGATCAGGCGCAGGACCGCGCCGGTCCCCGCGTGGGAGGCAGCTTCGCCCGGCTCAATCTCTCGTTCTCCCGCCACCAGCAACTGCCCGGCGGTTTCTCGTTCCTCGTCGCCTATTTCGGGCAACGCGCCAGCGGTAACCTCAGTTCCAGCGAGAAGTTCACCCTCGGCGGCCCCTACGGCGTGCGCGCGTATCCGATCGGCGAAGCCTCCGGCGACGAGGGGCACCAATTCAACTTCGAGCTCCGCCGCGACCTGCGGCTCGGCCATCGGGGCGGCTCGCTCGAGCTGGTCGGGTTCTTCGACACCGGCTCCATCCACCTGAACAAGGACCGCTGGACCGGAGACGTCTCCTCCGCCACGCGCAAGAACAGCTATCAGCTCTCCGGCGCCGGCGTAGGCCTCAACTACGGTTGGCGCAACCGCCTCTCGCTCCGACTCAGCTACGCGTGGCGTATCGGCGCCAACCCCGGTCGCTCGCCGGACGGGTACAACGCCGACGGGCGCGACGCCCCCGGCTGTTTCTGGGTCACAGGCCAAGTCCGGCTCTGAGTTGTCGCCGTTTTCCCAAACCAACGTCCGCCATGATCTCCGCCGCCCATCCCATCCGCCGCTGGCGCCACCCGGTCGTTTGCCGGTGCGCCGGACTCCTCCGCAGTCCTCGGGCTTGGATCGTCGCGACGGGTTTGTTTCTCGGCCATGCCGCGTCTTCGGCGGCGGAGCTCGCGCCAGGGACACTGCCCACGGGCGGGCAGATCGCCGCCGGCTCCGGCCACATCACGCAGAACGGCAACCTCCTCGTCATCCAGCAGGACAGCACGAAGCTCGTCGCCAACTGGCACACCTTCGATATCGGCAACGCCGCCGCCGTGCAGTTCCGCCAACCCGGTTCCGATGCCATCGCGCTCAATCGCGTGACCGGCGGCGACCCCAGCCAGATCCTCGGCACGCTCGACGCCAACGGCCGCGTGTTCCTCCTCAACCCCGCCGGCATCGTCTTCGGCGAGACCGCCCACGTGAACGTCGGCGGCCTCGTCGCGGCCACGCTTTCGCTCTCCGACGCCGACTTTCTCGCCGGCCGCAACACCTTCACCCGCACCGGCGCCGCCAGGGGCATCACCAACGCGGGCACCATCACCGCCGCGCCCGGCGGCGTGATCGCGTTCTTCGCCCCCGTCATCCGCAACGACGGCACGCTCACCGCGCCGCACGGCGACATCGCTCTAGCGGCGGGCGACCAGGTCGATCTCGATTTCGCCGGCGACGGCCGGCTGCGCCTCCGCGTCGACCGCGCCACCGTCGAAGCCGAAATCGCGAACCACGGCCTCGTGAAAGCCGACGCCGGCACCGTGCTGATGACCGCAAACGCGGCCGCCAATCTCACGCGCGCCGTCGTGAACAACACGGGCATCGTCGAGGCGACCACCGTTTCAAACGTCAACGGCCGGATCGTGCTCACCGCCGACCTGCTCTCCAACACCGGCACGATCGACGCTTCCGGCGCGACCGGTGGCGACATCGCCACGACCGCCTCCTACGCCCTGCATGCCGGAACCATCTCCGCTCGCGGTACCGCTGGCGCGGGCGGGAAAATATTGGTCGATGCCGATCGCAGCGTGCAGACGAGCAGCGCGCGTTTCGACGCCTCCGGCGCCACGCAAGGCGGCCGAATCAGCCTTCTGACCGGAAATGGCGAATACGACGGGCTCTTCTCCTCGGCCACCGCGACGGCGCGCGGCGCCAGCGGCGGCACGATCACGCTCGCCGGCCGGCGCATCGATCTGCGCGGCGCCACGCTCGACGCCTCCGGCACAACCGCGGGCGGCAGTCTCCGCATCGGCGGCGAGTTGCACGGAGGCGCGTGGTCCGACCCGATCACCGGGCGGACGCTCACCAATGCAACGGTAACCGACGTCTCGCCCAGCAACGCCCTCAGGGCTTCGGCCGCGAGCGGCGACGGGACCGGCGGCCGGATCATCGTCTGGTCGGACACGCAGACCTATTTCTACGGCGACGCCAAGGCGCAGGGAACGGGAAGCAGCGCGGGCGGTTTCATCGAGATCTCGGGGAAAAATCGTCTCCAGTACGGCGGCACCGTCGATGCCTCCAGCGCCGCCGGCACGCCCGGCACCGTGTTGTTCGACCCGAAGGACATCGTGATCGACGATGCCGGGAGCGGCGGCCGAGCCTACACCGCGTTCACCAATCCGAACCCGGGCGCCGACACCCAGTTCGGCACATTTCTGACCGCCCTCACGAACGGCAACATGGTCGCAACCGATCCCTACGCGACCGCGGCCGGGCAGACCCATGCGGGCGCTGCGTATTTGTTCACTTCTGACGGAACCCTCCTCAGCACGCTGACCGGCAGCCACGCGAACGACCAGATCGGGTTCGACCTCAACACCTGGCGCGGCGGCACCACGGTCCTCGCCAACGACAATTACGTCATCTCCAGTCCGGCGTGGAACGGCGGCAGGGGCGCGGCCACTTGGGGAAGCGGAACCACCGGAGTCTCGGGCGTTGTCGCGTCCAGCAACAGCCTGGTTGGCTCACAGGCAGGCGACAAAGTCGGCAGCGGCGGCGATGGCGCCTATGCGCTCTCGAACGGGAATTACGTCATCTCCAGTCCCGCCTGGTCCAACGGCGCCACGACTGCGGTCGGCGCGGTGACTTGGGGCGACGGCACCACCGGGGTGACGGGCACCATTTCGTCAGTCAACAGCCTGATCGGCTCCAGCGCCAATGATGCGGTCGGCAGCGAGGATGTCATCGCCCTGGAGGGGAACGGCAATTACGTCGTCCTCAGCCCGAACTGGAACAACATCGCCTTGGGGGTCACCGATGCGGGTGCCGCTACCTGGGGTGACGGCACCGTCGGGGTACATGGCACCATCTCCTCCAGCAACAGTCTCGTCGGCGACTACCACCAGGACTATATCGGCATCGGATCCGCCACGGCGTTGACGAATGGGAACTACGTCGTCTCGAGCTACTACTGGCACAACGCCTCGGGCACGGAAGTCGGCTCCGCCACTTGGGTGAACGGCGCGACAGGGCAGACCTCGGACGGCATCAACACGGTCTCCGCCGCCAACAGCCTCATCGGCAGCACCGCAAGCGACGGCATCAGCGACGGTGGGATCACGGCCCTCACCAACGGCAACTACGTCGTCGCCTCGCTCAGTTGGAACAGCGCGAACCCGAGCGTCGGCGCGGTGACCTGGGGAAATGGAGCCACCGGCACGGCCGGAATCGTCGGTGCCGCCAACAGCCTTACCGGCGCCCAGAGCTTCGATATCGTCGGCAGCGGCGGCATCACCGCCTTGAGCAACGGCAATTACATCGTATTGAGCCCGTATTTCGACGACGGCGCCATCTCCAACGCCGGTGCCGCCACCTGGCAGGACGGCTCCACCGGCGGCACGCGCCTGCTCGGCGCCGTAATCGGCAGCGCGAACAGTCTCGTGGGCAGCGCCAACAACGATCTCGTCGGGAAATGGGGCACCGCGTTGCCACTCAATGGAAACTACGTCATCGGGAGCCCTCAGTACAACTCAGGCGCCGGCGCCGCCACCTGGGTCGATGGCAGCAACGGGCACACGGCCAACGGTTCCAACACCATCTCCGCCGCCAATAGCCTCCTCGGGAGCTCCACCGGAACATGGGACAACTCGGACTTGCGCTATTATGGCGGCGACGAAGTCGGCGACTACGTCGTCGAGCTCACCAACGGAAACTACGTGGTGAGCACCCTCCAATGGAACTCGGCCCGGGGCGCCGTCACCTGGGGCGACGGGACAACCGGCGTCGTGGGCACCATCTCCGCCGCCAACAGCTTGGTCGGCTCGACCGCCGGCACGTTCACCCCGGGCGACACCCTCTTCATCGGCGGCGACCAGGTCGGTAGCGGCTGCTTCCCCTTGACCAACGGCAACTACGTCGTCCGCAGCGACAATTGGTCCAACGGCGCCACTCCCATGGTGGGCGCCGTGACCTGGGCCAATGGCACGACCGGAATAACCGGCACCGTATCTGCCACGAATAGCCTGATCGGATCGACGGCTGATGATCGTGTCGGCTTCCGCGGCATCACATCATTGGATAACGGGAATTATGTGGTCGGCAGCCCCCACTGGGACAACGGCGCAAGCGCCGATGCCGGCGCCGCCACCTGGGCAAACGGGACAACCGGCCTCACCGGCGTAGTTGATTCGACAAACAGCCTTATCGGAGCGGCCGGCCAGCGATTGTCCGGATTCCTGACCGCCGGTACTGGCGATTCCTTCGGCGTCGGGGACGGAAACAACTATTGGGGCATCGGCATCTACTCCGTCGGCCCGAACACCTACGGCGGCGGCCTCACGTTCACCGACAATCCCGCCGCCTCCGCCACACTCACCTCGGGTCAGCTCACCGCGGTGCTGAACACCGGCTCGGCCCTCGTCCTGCAGGCCAACAACGACATCACGATCACCAGCGCGGTCACCGTGAACAACGCCAGCGGCAACGGTGGCGCGCTCACGTTGCAAGCCGGCCGCAGCATCCTCCTCAACAACAGCATCACCACCGACAACGGCGCCCTCACCCTAGTCGCTAACGAGACCACCGCCGCCGGAGTCGTCGACGCCCAGCACGACGCCGGCGCCGCCGCGATCACGATGGCCGGCGGCACGAGCATCGACGCCGGCAGCGGGGCCGTCTCGATCACGCTCAAGGACGGTGCCGGGAAAACAAACACGACGAGCGGCACCATCACGTTGCGAGACATCACCGCTGGCTCCCTTTCGGTGACGAACAACGGCCCGACCGCCGGCAGCGACATCGTCGCTTCCGGCGCGCTGGTCGTCGCTGGCTCCGCGTCGTTCACCGCCGAGACGACCGATCACGCCACCCGTTACGCCATCGCCGCCAACAACGCCGCCAACGACTTCACCGGCACCGTTTCGCTCGTCGGCAGCACGATCGACCTGCGCGACGCCACCGCGCTGACGCTCGGCTCCATCACCGCCACCGGCACCGTCGATGTGGCCACGTCCGCCGGCGACCTCACCGTATCCGGAACCATAACAACCAGCAGCACCGCCGCCGATGCCCTCGTCCTGAACGCCGGCCGGAGCACGGCCGCGGGCACCTCGACCGGCGGCAGCATCGTCATCAGCGGCAGCCCGACCATCGCCACGGGCAGCGGCGGTTTCGCCACGCTCTACACCGGAAGCGTCAGCGGCAGCACCGGGCTCACGACGCTGGTCGGTTCCGGCTCCGGGCGCTTCCGCTACAACAGCGACGAGACGACGACGAACTACACGACCGCGCTCTCCGCCGGCCTCAATGTCGTCTACCGCGAGCAGCCGATCCTTTCCGTCGCGCCCAGCAGCGAGAGCGGCACCTACGGGAACGCCATCCCGACCTTCACACCCAGCTATGGTGCGTACGTGAACGGCGACACGACACCAGGCACGGTCACCGGCACCGCCACGTGGACGTTCGGTGGCGCCACTTCCACCGCAGGGCACCTCGTCGTCGGCAGCCACGAAGTCAGTTACAGCAGCGGTCTGGTGAGCAGCCTCGGGTACGGCTTCACCGACGACGCCGCCAGCCTCACCGAACTCACCATCACCCAACGCTCGCTCACCGTGACCGGGCTCACTGCGAGTGACCGGACCTACAACGCCACCGCCACCGCCGTCCTCGGTGGCACCGCCACCATCGCCCCGCTCGTCGCCGATGTCGTCACGCTCGGCGGCACCGCCACCGGGACGTTCGCCGACAAGAACGTCGGCACCGGAAAATCAATTACAGTGACGGGCAACACCATCGGCGGCACCGATGCCGCCAACTACTCGCTGGCCCAACAAACCGGCCTCACCGCCGACATCACGCCCGCCACCCTCACCGTTTCCTTCTCCGGTGTGAACAAAGTCTACGACGCCACCACCAGCGCCACCGTCTCCACCTCCGACGACCGCCTCGGCTCCGATGCCCTCACCATCAACCACTCCGCCGCCTTCCTCACCAAGGACGTCGGCACCGGCAAAACCGTGGCCATCTCCGCCGTCTCCCTGAGCGGCACCGATGCCGCCAACTACTCCCTCGCCTCCACCTCCGGCTCCACCACCGCCGACATCACGCCCGCCACCCTCACCGTTTCCTTCTCCGGTGTGATCAAAGTCTACGACGCCACCGCCGCCGCCACCGTCACAACCAGCGACGACCGCCTCGGCTCCGATGCCATCACCATCAACCGCTCCGCCTCCTTCCTCTCCAAGGACGTCGCCAACGGCAAAACCGTGAACGTCACCGGCGTCTCCCTGAGCGGCACCGATGCCGCCAACTACTCCCTCGCCTCCACCTCCGGCTCCACCACGGCCGACGTCACGCCCGCCACCCTCACCGTTTCCTTCTCCGGCGTGAACAAAGTCTACGACGCCACAACCACCGCGACGCTCACCGGCGCGATCCTCACGGGCCTGATCGGTACGGAAACCGTCATCGCCACGAACACGACCGCCACCTTTGCCACCAAGGACATCGGCACCGGAAAATTGGTGACAGTGTCCGGCATCGCACTGACGGACGGCGCCAACGGCGGCCTTTCCACCAACTACCAAATCGCGCCCACCGCGATCACGACCGCCGCGATCACCCCGGCGACATTGACCTATGTCGCCGATCCGGTCGAAGCGTTCTCGCCGCTGCGCCTTCCCCCGCTCACCGGCACGGTGACCGGCTTCGTCGAAGGCGATACGTTGACCAACGCCACGACCGGCACGCCGCTTTGGAGCAGCGACATCACGGCGGGAAGCCGCACCGGCAGCTACGCGATCAACGGCTCGGGTCTCCGTGCGACGAACTACATCTTCGTGCAAGCGCCCGGTAACGCCACCGCACTGCTCCTCCGTCCGACGATCCCGACGTACACCGACTCGCCACGCTTCGAGCCGTTCATCGGCGCCGACGGTCACCTTCTCGGCGAGATCAATCCCTTTGAAGGAGGCGCGATCGGCATCGAGCGATCCGCGTGGTTCGCGCCGTTCACTCCACGCGCGTTCGAAGTCCTCGACCGCGACACCGGCACCGACGAATCCGCCACCGAACCCCGAGAACATCCGAACGCCGTCCGAAACGCACCGGATGCCGCGCACGCGGCGCCCGCCACAGAACGCGGGACGACGACACCGCTCGCCGCACTGCCGGTCTCCGCCGCGGAGCTGCGCTACACCTACTGACTCGCTCGGCACGGTCGCCGCCAGAGGAACAACGCGGGCTCGTCATCGCCCTATCCGGCCAACGCCACAGCTGTCTTCACGTATTCGGTACACCGACTTCGGAGGTAACCGCGCTCCTTGAACTCGCGCTGGCCGGCTTCCGTGCGCAGGTCGCAGCCGCCGAGCAGTTCGCGACAGTTGCAGCTGCCATGCAATGCCGCGAAATCGCGCAGCAGCGCCTGCACGTCGCGGTAAGTCTCCTCGGTACGCGCCTTGTCGTCGCCCAGCGCGCGCCCGCCGCGCAGGCCAAGCGCGAGGATCGCGCCGGTGACGGCGCCGCACGTTTCCTGCGTGCGGCCCATGCCGGCACCGAAGCCGGTGGCGAGTTTCGCCACCAACTCCGCCGGCACGCCGCAATCGGCGCCACAGGCGCAACCGACAGCCTGCGCGCAGTTGTAGCCCTGGAGGAAAAGCTCCTCCGCCCTCCGAAGACGTTCGTCGCTCATGCCCTTCTGGACGGCACATGCACAACTTCGTTCAAACCCACCGCGCAAAATCCACACCGGGCGGGAGCGGATCCGAGCACCGATCATGTCAACCATTAGTTGACGTAGCACCGGTTCGGATCGGGGGAGGAGTGCCGAAACCCACGCGCCGCGCGGCTCCCGTCCGAATCGCGACGACTGAGTGGTGACGGTTCCATCGAGAGACCGAGGCCAGACGATCGGTTGCTCGCGCTTGGGAGTCAGATCGGATTTCCGGCTCCCGTCTCTTGTCCTCTCGATCCTCGACTGCCCGATCACGGTTCAGCCGCAGGCTCAGGCGGAAGGCGGGATGTGCTCCCGCCCGATCGCCACGGCCTCTGCGGCACGGTTGCCATAGTCAGGCTGTACAACCGCAACCAGTGGCGGAGGGGGCAGCGGCGCAAGATCCGGCGCCCGCCTCGCCGCCGGGCTGGAGCAGCCGCTCCGCGAGTTTCAGGATGTTGCGCGCGGGCGTCTCCTTCACCTTCGCGGCGGTGGCGACAGCCTTGGCGATGTCGGCAGCGGAGATGCCGACCTTCAGCGCCTCGGCCACATGATAACGCAGGCACGGTTCGCAGTTGGCGCCGATCGCGGCGCCGAGGGCGACGTACTCGGCGGCGATCGGCGAAAATGCCGCCGGCGGGGTGGCGCAAGCGTTAGCGGCAGCGGGCGCGGCGCAGCCGTAGTCGGAGGGGATATTCATGGAGGTGTGTTTTGTCGTGTTGTTGCGACCGGCAGCGGTCGCGCGTCTTGCGCGTGGAGCCGGCCTCACCTCCTTGGACGAGATCGCGGTGGAGGGAGATACGGCCAAACCTGCGGCGGACGCGGGTTTTTTCCGGTCGCAGGCGAGTTCGCTCTCCTCGTCGCGATAGAACTCGCAGCCGCGCTCGAGTTCGCGGCGCAGCATCTGTCGCGCGCGATGCAGGCGGATCTTCGCGGCGCCGACGCTCACGCCGAGGCGCGTGGCGATCTCGGCATTGGAGAGCCCTTCAAGGTCCTTGAGTTCGATCACCACACGATGCTCCGGCGCAAGCCGCGTCACATACTCGCGGATGCAGGCGCTCATTTCCCGCCGCACCAAGCCACGCAGCGCGGCAGGAGCTTCGCTGGGCTCGGTCGCTGCGGCGGCGGTATTGGCCTCATCCGCTGTCGGACCTGCGAACGGCACCGTGCGCTGCACCTCGCGGTGCCGGCGGCTGCGCAGGTGGTCGAGCCCGATCCCGCGCGCGATCCGCACCAGCCAGGTGCTCACCGCCGCCTCGCCGCGGAAATCCGGCAGCGCGCGCGTCGCCCGCATGAAAACTTCCTGGGTGAGATCGTCCGCCTCCGCTTCCCCGACGATCCGCACGAGTGCGCGCCGCACACGGTCGCGTTGCGCGGTGAAGAGTGAGGATGCGTCGGCGCCGGTATTCACGCGGGGCTTTCGCCGAAGCGGCGCCGGAACCAGAACGCCACGTGCACCAGTCCGATCAGCGCCGGCACCTCGATCAACGGTCCGACGACAGCCGCGAAGGCCACGCCGGATTCCAGGCCGAAGACCGCGATGGCGACGGCGATCGCGAGCTCGAAGTTGTTGCCCGCCGAGGTGAACGCCAGCGAGGCCGAGCGCGGGTAGTCGGCGCCGAGCTTCTTCGCCATGGCAAAGCTCACGAGGAACATGATCGCGAAATAGAGGCAGAGCGGGAGCGCGATGCGCAGGACGTCGAGAGGCAGGCGGACGATCGCCTCGCCCTTGAACGTGAACATCACGACGATGGTGAAGAGCAGCGCGCCAAGCGTGAGCGGCGAGATGCGCGGGATGAACTTCGTCTCGTACCACTCCTCGCCCTTCAGCGGCACGAGCACCACGCGACTGAGCACGCCGGCGGCAAACGGGATGCCGAGGTAGATCATCACGCTGCGGAAGATGTCGCCCATCGCCACCGGCACGACGACTCCCGCGAGGCCGAAGTACGGCGGCAGCACCGTCACGAACACCCACGCGTAGAAACTGTAGGTGAGGATCTGCGCGATGGAGTTGAGCGCCACGAGGCCGGCAGCGTATTCGCGGCTACCTTTCGCCAGCTCGTTCCACACGAGCACCATCGCGATGCAGCGCGCGATGCCCACGAGGATGAGCCCGACCATGTAGTCGGGGTGGTCGCGCAGCAGCAGCACGGCGAGAAGGAACATGAGGATCGGCCCGATCACCCAGTTCTGCACGAGCGAGAGCGTGAGCACGCGGCCGTCGGCGAAGACCTTCGGAAGCTGCGCGTACTTCACCTTCGCGAGCGGCGGGTACATCATGAGGATGAGCCCGAGCGCAATCGGCAGGTTGGTCGTGCCGACGGTCATCGGGGCGAAAAACGCCGCCGGATCGGTGAGCACGAAATGCCCGAGCGCCACGCCCAGCGCCATCGCGGCGAAGATCCAAAGGGTGAGGTAGCGGTCGAGGAAGGAGAGATTCTTGGCAACGTGGTCGGACATGGCTGGAAAGACGGATTTCGGAAGTGCGACAGAAGGTAACGAAGAGAACGAAGACCGCAGGAGACCGGAGATCCGGTGGCTCGAACTTCGTTTTCTTGGTTACCTTCTGTCGGGATAGGTCGTTCAGGATTTCGCCTTCAGCTGGTCACGGCGGCCGTCGGCGTAGGCGGTGAAGGTGCGGCGGATCTCGTTTCGCACGCGGCGGAAGACGGCCATCTTCTCCTCGTCGGTGCCGGCCGCGTGCGCCGGGTCCTCGAAGGGCCAGTGATGGCGGTTTACCTGACCAGGGAAGATCGGGCAGGCTTGGTCGGCGTTGCCGCAGACGGTGATGACCGTCTCCACTTTCTTGTCCATGAACTCGGTCATGGATTTCGAGCGATGCGCGGAGATGTCGATGTCGATTTCCTTGAGCGCGGCAATCGCGAGCGGGTGGACGTAGCCGGCCGGCTTCGAGCCGGCGCTCTGGACATCGAGGAAGTCGCCCGCGACAGCGCGCAGGATTCCCTCGGCGAGGTGCGACCGGCACGAATTGCCGGTGCAGAGGATGAGGACGGTGGGTTTGGTGGTGGTGTTCATGGGTAGCTGTGCTGAGTGAAATCGAAAGGGGCCGTTCAACCGCGCGTCGTCCACACGAGCCAACCGGCGCCGGCGAGCACGAGCAGGCCGCTGGCGCGGCGCAACCAGCGCGCACCGGGAGTGTTGCCGTGCCAATCCAGGACCTGCTGCACCTTCTCGACCGACACACCGGCGGCGACGATGAGCGCGCAATGACCGACGCCGTAGGCGAGCAGCAGCAGCAGCGCAAATCCGGGCTGCGTGCGCGCCACGCCGAAGACGACGCCCAACACCGGCGCGAGGTACGCGAAGGTGCACGGCCCGAGCGCGAGACCGAAGACCAGCCCGAGCAACAACGCGGCGGCCTTGCCCTGGAAACGCGGCAGCGAGAGTCCGCGTTTCCAAGGCAGCGGCAGGATCTCGAGCAGGTGCAGGCCGACCAGCAGAAGCACGCCGGCGACAGCGTAGTTGGTCCATGGGCCCACATCGCCGAGCATCCGGCCGGCGGCCGCGGTCACCCCGCCGACGGCGGCGATAGTGGCGAGAATGCCGAGCGCAAACAACACCGCGTAACCAAACGCCTGGCGCGCGGTGGTGTCCGGCCGTTCCGCGATGAAGCCCACGATCAGCGGAATGCTCGCGAGGTGACACGGGCTCAGCACGAGGCTCGCCACGCCCCACCCGGCCGCGGCGAGCAGGGCCAGCCACGGGGCGCCGTTGAGCGAGTCACTCAGCCAGGTGAAGAGCGTGTCCATCGGTTCAGTTGGCCGGTACGGTCGGCACCGGAGCGGGTTCCCGGATGGAGACGCCGAGCTCGCGCCACTTCGCGAGGATGTCCTTCTTCGAATAGAAACCCTCGTGGCGGAAGAGCTCGCGGCCGTCCGCGGCATAGAAGATTTGTGTCGGGATCATCCGGATGCCGTAGGTTTCGCCCGCGGCCTTATTTTCCCAGACGTCGATGAAGACGACCGTGAACTGGTCCGCATGGTCGCGCGTGAGCTCGGCGAGGATCGGCTTCATCTGTTTGCACGGGATGCATTTCCCCGCGCCGAGGTCGACGAGCCGCGGCAGCGCTGGCCCATCCGCGGCGCGGATGAGACCGGCGAGGCCAAGCACCAGAAGGAGGATGAGCGTTCTCATGGTTTGATCTTCTGGAAGAGCGCCGGGAGGCGGGTGCGGTAGAGCTCGAGCACCTGCGGCTCCATCTCGGCGAGCGGCTTCACGGGCACGAGGTCCATCACGTCGGCGGGCGATAGGCCGGAGTCGACGAGCGTGCGCGCGGCGCCGCAGACCATCCGCTTCAGCCCGGCATCCGCCTCCTCGGTGGTGAGCCCGAAGGTAACGGCGAGTTCGCGCAGCGCCTGCAGTTGGAACCAGAGGTATGTCGGCCCCATGGCAGTGAAGATCGCATACGCCTCGATCTTCTCCTCGGCCACCTCGGGGCTCTCACCCAACGGCGCGAAGAGCGCGCGCACGGTGTCGCGGTCAGCGGCGGTAAGCGCCGCGCCGAAGACGAGCGGGTTCATCCCGGCGCCGACGAGCGAGGGCGCGTTCGGATTCGAACGCGCGATCCGAGCAAATCCGCCAAGCGCCGCGGAAAGCTTCGCGATGGTGAACTTCGGCGCGAGTGAGATGAGGATTGCGGAGGGCTTGAGCGCCGCGGCGGCCTTGCCCGCGGCCTCGAGCAGCACCGGCGGGTGCGTGGCGAGGAACACGACGTCCTGTGCCGCCGCGGCGGCGACGTCGGAGTTCGTTTCGATGGCGGGGAACTGCGCTCTGAGTTTCGCGAGCGCTTCGGCGCTCGGATCGGCGACGACGATGCGCGCCGGGAGTTTCTGCGCGCGAGTCCAGCCCGCGAGGAGGATGCGGGCGATGCGCCCGCCGCCGAGGAAGCCGATGCTGGGAGTGCTCATGGAGGTGGGTTGGTCTGAAGAAGCAACAGGAACGCCGAAACGGCCTCAGCCGATGAGTTGCTTGGCCTCGTCGAGCGAGGGCACGCGGCCGGAGAGTTTCACGACACCATCGACGACGAGCGCGGGGGTGCTCATCACGCGGAAGCTCATGATCTGCCTCATCTCGGTGACCTTCGTGAGTTCGTAGGGCACACCGAGCGCCTTCGCGGCTTCGTCGGCCACGGCAGCGAGATTGGAACATTTGGCACAGCCTGTGCCGAGGATTTGGATTTTCTTCATGGGACAGAGGGAGTGAGGGAGTGAAGAAACAAGAGCGGAGAAACTTGGCGGCCGCGCGGACGTTCAGAGCAGCCAGTTGAAGAGATAGCCGACGAGCAGGATGCCGGCGGCGACGATACCGAAAAACGTCGCGATGAGGCGCGGGCGCAGCACCTGCCGCAGGATGATCGCCTCGGGCAACGAGAGCGCGATGACCGCCATCATGAACGCCAGCACCGTGCCGAGCGCCGCGCCCTTGCCGAGCAGCGCCTGCACGACCGGGATGATGCCCGCGGCGTTGGCGTACATGGGCACGCCGAGCAGCACGGCGAGCGGCACCGACCACCAGGCATCGCGCCCCATGATGGAGGCCATGAGGTTCTCCGGCACGTAACCGTGGATACCCGCGCCGACCGCGATGCCGAGCAGCACATAGAGCCAGACCTTGCCGACGATCTCGCGCACCGCAGTCGCACCGGCGCGCAGGCGATCGGCCCAGGGCATCGCACCGGCGACACCTTCCGCGCCTGCGGCGGCGCTTCCGCGGGAGAGGTTCTCGAACACCCAAGGCTCCACGTGGCGCTCCAGCTTCAGCCGCCCGAGCGTCCACCCGGCGGCGATCGCCACGAGCAGGCCGGTGCCGAGGTACAACGCGGCGACCTGCCAGCCAAACATGCCGAAGAGCAGGACGAGCGCGACCTCGTTGACCATCGGCGCGGAGATCAGGAACGAGAACGTCACGCCGAGCGGCACGCCCGCGGTGACGAAGCCGATGAACAGCGGCACCGCCGAACACGAGCAGAACGGCGTGACGGTGCCCAACAACGCCGCGAGCACGTTGCCGACCGATTCGCGCCGCCCCGCCAGCAACGCACGCGTGCGCTCGGGCGTGAAGAACGTCCGCACCACGCCCACGCCGAACACGACCAGGACGAGCAGCAGCAGCACCTTGGGCGTGTCGTAGAGGAAGAACTCGACCGAGGCGCCGAGCTGCGACCCGCGCGACAGACCGAGCGCGTTGTAGGTCAGCCAAGCCGAGAAGCCGGCAAGATTCCGGTAGACGAGCCACCAGGTGACCACCGCCGCAGCGGCGAGGGCGAGCCGGAGCGGCGTCACCAGCCCGGCGGCGGAGCGCGCGGGCGCGGCCCCGGAGCGGGCGCAGCAACACCCCTCCGCGGACGACCGCCGCTCCGATGGGGGTTGGGGTGAGGAAGAGGAGCGCATGAGAATGGTCCGTTGTTTGGCGGACTGGCGAAATAGCGGGCGCAAGCTCAGCAGCGGCCGCAGGACTTGGCGGCGCCTTTCTTCGCCGGCGGGCAGCCACCACCCGTCAGGCAATCGAGGAACGTGCCCACACAGGGCAGCGCGAGGCGGTAATAGACCTGGAGACCGCGTTTCTGGTCCTCCACCACCCCGGCCGATTTCAACACGGAGAGGTGGCGGGACACCGTCGACCAGCCGCCGGTGGAGACATCCACGAGTTCGCACACACAGCGTTCCCCCTCGAGCAGCTCCTCGACGATGCGCAGCCGCGCGGGGTGGCCGAGCGCCTTGAAGATGGCGGCGTGATCCTTGCGCTGCTTGGCGGTGACGGCGGGCATGACGGCCGGCACTGTTTCGCATTTCTGCGAAATAGCAAGCGCGCACTCCGCCCGGGATTCAGCGGTGCACCGTTCCCGTTCGCACCAGGAAGCGCGCGCACTCCCGTCCGGTACGCGTCAGGCTGCGGTGCGCCGGGCACAGCGGATCGCGGCACCGGCCCCATTCCGGCAGGTTCTCCAGCTCCTGGAAGAACGCGCAGTCGACGCCGCAGGGCTGCTCGCTGCGCGGCAACGCGGATAGGCTCGGGAGGGAGGACTCGGTTGTCTGTTCCATCGGAAGGAACCGCGCAGTCTGCGGGCCGCGCGTCCGGCGGAAAACCAAATCGCGCGAGCCGCGCGACGGTGCGCGCTACACGCCGAGCGCGCCGTTCTCGTCGAACGAGAACATCGGGCCCCACGCCACCTCCCAATGATAGCCGTCGAGATCGCGGAAGTAGCCGCTGTGCCCGCCCCAAAAGACATCCTGCGCCGGTTTCACGACCGTGGCGCCGGCCTGCGCGGCGAACGCGAGAACCTGCGCGACTTCGTCCTTTGTGCGCACGTTGTGCGCCAGCGTGATTCCGCCGAAGCCCGGCCGGCCGGGATCGATGTCGGGCCCGATGTCCTCGGCCAACGCCTTGCGCGGGTAGAGGGCGAGCCGCACGCCGGTCGTGCGAAAGAAGGCGATGCCATCGCCGGCCTTGTAGCTCGTGGGAAAACCGAGTCCGTCGCGATAGAACTGCACCGCGCGAGCGAGATCGGCGACGCCGAGGGTGATGATCGAGATCCGTGGCTCCATGCGAGCAACACATGCCGTGCGCGGCCGCCGCCGGCAACGCCGCGTTCACGGTCCGCAGGGCGAGAGCGCCACGCGCCGGACGCGCGCCCGCACCGTTCAGGCCTGCGCGAGGCAGTGCTGCGCGAACGCCTTGATGCGCTGGCGCAGGCTGGCGAGCCCGTTGGCGCGGTTGGGCGAGAGCACCTGCGTGATGCCGACCTCGCGCAGAAAATCCGGCTCCATCGCGATGATGTCGGCCGGCGTTTCCCCGTTGTAGAAGGCGCACACGACCGCCGCGATGCCCTTCGCGATAAGGGCGTCGGCATCCATGCCGAAGTAACAGCGGCCGTCGCGGTACTCGGGCACGAGCCAGAGTTGGGAAACGCAGCCGGGCAGCAGGCGCTCGTCGGTCTTGAAACGCGATTCGAGTGGCGGGAAGGAGCGGCCGCGCGAGAGCAGATACGCGAGGCGCTCTTCCCCATCGGGGAGGAGACCGATCGTTTCAACCAGTTCGGCGCGTTTTTGCTCGAGGCTCATGTGGCGGCTGCCGGCGGCAGGGCGTGAACCAAACCGCGCCCGGGCCGCGCAGGTCAAGCGCGGGGATGGCGCTAGTGGACCGACAGAGGCCGGAATGTGACAGAAGGTAACGATGAGAACGAAGGTGTGGACTGGAGCAGACGGGCATCCCGTTCCGACGTCTGCGTTCGGTTCCGATCCGATCATCGGGTCTTTGTTTCCTTCGTTGTCTTCTGTCGGGTTCGGTGTCCGTGCGGAACATTTCCGCGCTGGCGTCGCCGTGATCTCGTGACCAACCTCGCGGCATGAACGGCTGCCACGCCCTTGGTCGCCGGCCCGCGTGGCCCCACACCGCCGTGCTGGCTCTTCTGCTCCTGTTCGCGTGCGCGTTACGCGCGGAGACGCTGCCGGACAAAACCGCGCGCGACCGCATCGCCGCGCTCCGCGCCGAGATCGCGCACCATGACGAACTCTACTTCCGCCGCGCGACGCCGGAGATCTCCGACGCCGCCTACGATGCGCTGAAAAGGGAGCTCGCCGCACTCGAGCGCGCGCATCCCGCCGAAGCGGCGGCGATCGCGCCGTTGCCAGCGCTCGCCGACGACCACGCCGATGGCTTCGCGCGCGTACCACATCGCGCCCCGATGCTCGGCCTCGCGAAGAGCTACACGGAGGTGGAGCTCTGTGCGTGGTACACGGGCGCGGCGGCGCGGACGGCAGACGCGACACTGGACGTCGTGGTCGAGCCGAAGGTCGACGGTCTCGCCTTCAGCGCGACGTACGAACACGGCACGCTCGTGCGCGTGCTCACTCGCGGCGACGGTTCGCTGGGCGACGATGTGACCGCAGTCGCGCGACAGATCCGGTCATTGCCAGCACGGCTCGCCGCGCGAGCGAACGATGGAGGGGCGCACACAATCCCGGAGCTTATCGAGCTGCGCGGCGAAGTATACGTGAGCTGGGCGGAGTTCGCGCGCCTCAACCGCGAGCGTGAGGAAGAGGGCGAGGAGCCGTTCGCCCATCCGCGCAATCTCGCCGCCGGCACACTCAAGCAACTCTCGCCGGAGGAGTCGCAGGTGCGGGCGCTCGATGTAGTTTTCTACAACTGGGGAGCGTGCGAGCCGGCCGCCGCCGCTCCAGCATCGCAGCGGGTGTTCCACGAGCAGGCCCGCCGCTGGGGTCTGCCGGTGCTCGACCATGAGCGCGTGGCGGACAGCGCGGACACGCTCTGGCGGGCGGTGCAGGCGATCGGTCGCGAGCGCCGCATGCTCCCGTACCCGATCGATGGAGCCGTGGCGAAGGTCGACGCCGTCGCGCATCGCGCCGAGCTCGGCGAATCGGTTGCCGCGCCGCGATGGGCGCTCGCGTACAAATTCACCGCCGAACGCGCGACAACGCGGCTGCGCGCGATCACGATCCAAGTTGGCCGCACCGGCCGGCTCACGCCGGTGGCGGAGTTCGAGCCGGTGGTGCTCGCCGGAAGCACGATCAGTCGCGCCTCGTTGCACAATCCGGCGGCGATCGCGCGATTCGATCTGCGGATCGGCGATCACGTCGTGTTGGAGAGATCCGGCGAGATCATCCCGCAGGTGGTCGAAGTGGACCGCTCGCGGCGCCCGACGGAGAGCGCACCCTACGTGTTTCCTGCGAACTGCCCGGAATGCGGCGCGCCGGTGGTGTTCAGCGAAGGCCGCACCGAAGCGTGCTGCCCAAACGAGTTCTGCGCCGCGAAAGTCCGCGCGCGGATCGAGCACTTCGCGGAGTGCGTGGAGATCAAGGGCCTCGGCCCGGCGACGGTAGCGACGCTCGTTGAGCGCCGGCTCGTGCGCGATGCGAGCGACCTCTATCGGCTGCGACGCGAGCAGCTCGTGGCGCTTCCTGGAATCGGCCACACAAAGGCTACCGCTCTGCTCGGAGCAATCGAACGCAGCCGCGGAGCCGAGCTCTGGCGCGTGATCGCCGGGCTCGGGATTCCGCGCGTGGGGCGGGTCACGGCGAAGGAGCTGGCCTCGAGGTATGGCACGCTCAGGCCATTGATGGCAGCTCCGGAACTCGCGGCCTGGCTCAGCCAAGCAGAGAACCGCGAGTTGTGCGCGCGGTTGGCTGCGGTGCGCGGGGAAATGAGCGACAAGTAGGTCGCTGCTTCAGCACGACCGGGCCGGCACTGTGCGCGCATCGGGTACGAGAACCATATAGGCCGGGGCGCCCTGAAGGAGCGCCCCACGTGCCGCCAAGCCCGCTCAGCTCAACACGCCGCCCTTGCTGGCGTTGTTCACGAGCTTGCGGTAGCGGGCGAGCCAGCCGTTGAGCTCGCGCGTCACAGGCTGGAAGCCGGCGCGTCGCGCCTCGAACGCAGTCTTGTCGACGAGGATGTCGATCCTACGGCCGGGGAAATCGATGCGGAGGCGGTCACCGTCGCGGAGCAGACCGATCGGGCCGCCCTCGGCGGCCTCGGGCGAAACGTGGCCGATGCAGGCGCCGGCGGTGCCGCCACTGAAACGGCCGTCGGTGATGAGCGCGACCTTGTCGCCGAGGCCCATGCCCACGATGTAGCTCGTGGGTGAAAGCATTTCCTGCATACCGGGACCGCCGCGCGGGCCTTCGTTGCGGATGATGACGATGTCGCCGGCCTTCACCTTGCCGGCGAGGATGCCGGCGCAGGCGTCGTCCTGGCTCTCGAAGATCACCACCGGGCCCTCGAACACGAAGCCGGGGCCGCAGTTGGCCTTGAACGCATCCGATATGCCGGCGGTCTTAACGACCGAGCCCTCGGGCGCGAGGTCGCCGTAGAGGATGGAGAGGCCGCCGTCGGCCGTGTAGGCGCGGTCGGCGGAGCGGATGCAGTGCAGCGGGTCGAAGCGGAAGGCCGGGTCGTACGGCATGAGCCCGGCGGGCTTGGCGACGGCGAAGACCTTCGGGTCGTAGTCGTGCGTGGCGCGGGCGATCGTGCCCGCTGCGTGGAGACGCGGGGCGCGCAGGAGGCAGGCGATCTGCTTGGCGCCGGTCTTTTCGTACTTCCAGATGATGAGCACGGGCGTGCCGCGGACTTCGCCCAGCTCGGCGCGGACGAGGCCGCGGAACTCGGCGAACTTCGGCTTCAGCCCGGCCTCGATCTCGGCAAAGCCGCGCCATGTGGTCTCGGCATCGACCTCAAGCTCGCCCTTCGCGCCGAACACGAGGCCGCAGACCGCGGCGTCGCCGGCGTTGAAGGCGGCCGCGAAACGCCAGAGGGCGATCGCACGGTCGTCGGCCGGATGGAAGAGCATCGGCTTCGGGATGAGGTTGCCGTTCGCCGTGCGGGCGGCGGGACCCATCTTGTCGGCCGGGTCGAGCACAAGCGCGGAGGCGCCGGAAACGTACGTGAGGCGCGCCTCGGGCGTGCAGGTGGGCGCGCGGAGGTCCCAGGCGTCGATGTTCTCGCCGAGGGTCCTGCCGGTGACGGTGACACACTCGGTCTTGAGCGCGCCGAGGCGTTTCAGCTCGCCGAGGATGGTGTGGATGCCGCCGGCGCGGTGGATGTCCTGGATGTGGTAGTCGGAGGACGGTGACACCTTGCAGAGGCAGGGGATGCGGCGGGAGATGCCGTCGATGCGGGCGATGTCGTACTCGATGCCGGCCTCGCGCGCGACGGCGAGGGTGTGGAGCACGGTGTTGGTCGAGCCGCCCATGGCGACATCGAGGCAGAGCGCGTTGTCGAAGGCTTCGAGGGTGGCGATGTCGCGCGGCTTGAGATCGCGTTTGACGAGCTCGACGATCTGCGCGGCGGCGCGGCGGTAGAGCTGTTCGCGTTCCTTGGAGACGGCGAGGACAGTGCCGTTGCCCGGGAGGGCGAGGCCGAGCGCCTCGCACAGGCAGTTCATCGAGTTGGCCGTGAACATGCCCGAGCAGGAGCCGCAGGTCGGGCAGGCGGACTGCTCCATTTTCAGGAGCTCGTCGGCGGTGATCTTGCCGGTCTGGAGCGCGCCCACGCCCTTGAAGACGGAGATGAGGTCGCTCTTCTGGTCGGCCGGGCGGAGGTGCGCGGGGAGCTCGCTGGAGTTGTCCGTGTTCGCGATGCCCGCGGCCATGGGGCCGCCGGAGACGAAGACCGTGGGGATGTTCACGCGCAGCGCGGCCATGAGCATGCCGGGGACGATCTTGTCGCAGTTCGGGATGCAGACCATGCCGTCGAAGCAGTGCGCGCGGAGCATCGTCTCAACGCTGTCGGCGATGAGTTCGCGCGAGGGCAGCGAGTACTTCATGCCGGAGTGGCCCATGGCGATGCCGTCGTCGACGCCGATGGTGTTGAAGATGAAGGGCACGCCGCCCGCCTCACGCACGAGGCGCTTCACCAGTTGCCCGATTTCGTTGAGGTGCGCGTGGCCCGGGATGCAGTCGATGTAGCTGTTGCAGATCGCGATGAACGGCTTGTCGAAGTCGGCCTCGGACTCGATCACGCCGGTGGCGCGGAGGAGGCTGCGGTGCGGGGCGCGTTCAAAGCCCTTCTTGATGGTGTCGGAGCGCATGGTGAGTGGGACGGACGACGGGACTGTGGAGAACGGAAGGGACAGCGAAGACGGGTGGCGGCGGTTTGGCCACCTCGGAAAACGGCAGGTGTTTGAGGAAGCTCAACGCCACAGGAAGCGGACGGGCTGTAGCCCGGCGAAATGGACGAAACGCTCACTCGGTCCATCACGGAAGCCGGCCTCAGATCGGCCGGCTACAGGCGGAACGGCTACTTCCAGACGAGCTCGATCTTTGTCCCGGCGACAACGGCTGCTATCGAAACGGATTTCCCATCCGTGATCACCTCTAGCCGCCGATCCGCCGACAGGCGGTAGATCCACTTTGGGGATCTGAAAAGGACATCGGTTTCTTTGGCCTCATCCTTCTCGCCAATAACCCGTTCGAGCTCAGCGATACTGAGGCCAAGTTCCCCATCCTGCCTCGCGCCACTCGCCAGGAGTTTCGTGAACTCCTTGGTCTGCGTGCTTCGCGCTTTGATCTGATCTGGAGCCAACTCTGCTCCGAATACAGCGGAGCAGAGAAGCGCGAGGAGCGTCAGAAAGAGAAACCTCATCCGCCACTCCTCACTGATTCACGTGCACGATCTTCGCCGGGGGGATGCCGTTGAAGTAGGTCGACGAGGCGGCGCTGTAGGCGCCGATGTTCTCGCTGCAAACGAGGTCGCCGCGCTCGAGCGCGGGGAGGTTCTCGGCCATCGAGACGACGTCGAGCGCGTCGCAGGTCGGGCCGAAGACGGCGCTGAGCTGTGTGGGGCCCTTCTTGAAGGCTTTGATCGGGTAGTGGAGGTGGTCGAAGATGACGCCGGAGTACGTGTGGTAGACGCCGTCGTTGATGTAGTAGCACGGCTTGCCGTCGCGGATGGCCTTGCCGACGACGCGCGAGACGGCGGTGCCGGCGGTGGCGACCATGAAGCGGCCGGGCTCGGCGAGGATCTGGATGTCCTTCGGGAAGAGGCGGTCGATCTCGGTGTTGATGACCTTCGCGAGATCGCGGAACGGCTTCACGGTGGCGTCGTACGGGGCGGGAAAACCGCCGCCGATGTCGACGAGGTTCATCTTCTTGTAGCCGCGGTCCTGCGCCTCCTTGAAGATGTTCGCGGTGAGCGCGAGCGCCTGGACGTAGTTCTCGAAATTCGTGGTCTGGCTGCCGACGTGGAAACTGACGCCCTCGACGGTAAGTCCGACGCGGTCGGCCTCGAGGATCATGTCGACGGCCTCGCCGGGCGAGGCGCCGAACTTCGAGGACAACTCGACCATCGCGCCGGTGTTGGGGACTTTGAGACGGAGCGCGAGGCCGGCGTGGGGCGCGTGTTTCTTGATCTTGTGGATCTCCTCGACGTTGTCGAAGGTCACGAGCGGCTTGTACTTGTCGAGCTGCTCAAGGGTGGCCTCCGGCTTGATCGGGTTGGCGTAGATGATCTTGTCCCAGATCCAGTCCTGCCGCTGCTTGGCGGGCATGCCCTTGATGTTTTCATACACCGTCTCGAACTCGGGCATCGAGGCGACGTCGAAGCTGGCGCCCTCCTTGAAGAGCGTGCGGACGATCTCGGGGAGCGAGTTGGCCTTCACGGCGAAGTAGGCCTGCACGCGGGGCAGGTAGCGCTTGAAGGTGCGGTAGTTCTTCCGGAGCTCGTCGTGGTCGACGATGAAGAGCGGCGTGCCGTGTTCCTGGGCGAGCTTCTGGAGTTGGGCCTTCGAGATCATGTTTCGGAAAAGGAGCGAGGAGTGAGTAGCGGGTAGCGAGAAGGGCGCAAGCGGATCAGCGGGCGCATGAGGTCCGCTGTAGGCCACGTCGGTGACGCGGCCTGAATGGCGAAGAGGCCAGGTCGGCGACCTAGCCTACAGCGAGAGTAATCGAAAACGGAAAACCCAAAATCGGAAATCCCGTCAGTCGCCGTCCTGCAGGAGGAAGTTCTTGAACTGCCACGGATCCTTCAGGTCGAGGTCGGGCTTGCTGTAGCTCTTGAACGCCTTCGGGTAGTCCTTGAGCGGCGTCCAGTCGGAGGACTGGGAGATGACTTTGCCGAGGTACGGCCGGGCGATGTCGAGGATGTAGTCGTGCGGGAGGTCGTCAGGAACCTTCACCCCCTCGGCCGGGTTCTCGATCATCCACATGCAGGCGGCGGTGACGGAGATCGCGACCTGCATCGTCGTGGCGTTCTGGTGCGGGACGAGGCGGCGGGATTCCTCGATGCAGAGGTCGCTGCCGGTCCACCAGGAGTTGTACGGGTGGCCCATGATCAGGGCGCCGAGAATATCGGAGCCGCTCGTGATCTCGTCGCTCATGATGCGGAGCTTGGGCTGCAGCTGGTAGTTGTAGCCGCGGAGCTCGTTGAGCGAGGCGATGGCGCTGTCGCAGGGGCAGTAGGCGTAATGGACGGTCGGGCGATAGGCGGCCTTCTTGCCCTCCCAGACGGTGAGCTTGTCGGAAAGCGTGAACGCCTCGCCGTGGCGGACGACCATGCCGTGAATCGAGAAATTGGGCACCCAGGTGCGCACCCAGGTGTTCATGCCCATGCGCGCGAGGCAGATCTGGTTCTTCGGGCCCTGCTTGTGCTCGTAAGCGAAGGCCGGAAGCGTCTTCTCGTGCGTGCCCCAACCCATCTCGGCGGTGGTGGTGCCTTCCTCGCGGAAACCCTCGATCGACCAGGTGTTCACGAACTCGCCGACCTGCTTCGGCACGTCGGTGATCTGCGTGTCGCGCTCGGATACGTGGATGACCTTCACGCCGAGTTTCCACGCGAGGCGATTGAACTGGAGCGTCTTCGCGTACTCGGCGATCTCCTCGGCCTGCTTGGCCTTGAACTTCTTGTCGGCGAGCGAGGCGGCGGCGATGTCGAGCAGGCCCTGCTTGGTGAAATGCGAGATGAGACCGGGGTTGGCGCCGTGCTCGATGACGGCGGTCGCGCCCTTCTCCTTCCACTTCGCCGTCATCCGGCGCAGGTTCATGTGGCGCCAGTAGAGCGTCTTCTCGGTTGGGTGATTGCCCGACTTGTACGGATCCCAGAGCTCGGTGGACGTGTTGACGTAGAGCACGCCGTGGTCGTGGCACCACTGGAGGATCTCGCAGGCGTCGATGTTCCAGGCGAGGTCGATGAGCAGGTCGCCGGCGGAAAGATACTTGGCGAGGACCGCACCGAGGTTCTCCTCGGTGATCTTGTCCTGCACGAACCGCACACCCTTGGCGGTCCACTTCTTCAACTTCTCCGAACGATCCTCGAAATCCATCACGGTCACGTTCTGTGGAGCGACCTTGATGTGCTTGAACAGAATCGGAAGCGTGCACTCCGCGACGGCGCCATAGCCGACGAAGAGGATCTTGTTCGGGAATTTGATCATGATTTGCGTGCGAGGGTGTGTGGTTGTTTCTTGGTGATCCGCGCGACAGGTCGGGGCCGGACGCTGTGTCCGCGGCGTGACGGGGGAAGGCATCGCGATTCACGCGCGCCGCGCAAGTGTTTTTCGACTTGCCTCGCGAAACGTCACGAAAACGCCGTGCGAGAGGCGCGGCGCGGAAAACGCGAAGGCCGTCTCTCGGTGGAGACGGCCTTCGGGAAAACCTTTTTTGCAGTACGCGGATCAGCGCTTCGAGAACTGGAAGCGCTTGCGGGCACCGGGCTGACCGGCCTTCTTGCGCTCTTTCTCGCGGGGATCGCGGGTCATGTGGCCGGCCTTCTTGAGGGCGGGGCGAAGCTCGGCGTTCATCTTCTGGAGCGCGCGGGCGATGCCGTGGGCGACGGCGCCGGCCTGGCCGTTGGGGCCGCTGCCGGTGACGGTCGCCGCCACGTCGATCTTGTCGCGCAGCTCGACGGTGAGGAGCGGGGCGACGGCGTTGCGGAGCAGCGCCTCGGTGGTGAAGTACTTCTCGACCTCGCGATCGTTGATCACGATCTTGCCGGTGCCGGCTTGGAGGCGGACACGGGCGGTGGCGGTCTTGCGGCGGCCGGTGCCGAGGAAAATGGTGGCTTCAGCGGACATGGCGGGCGGATTAGAGGCTGATCTTCTCGGGGTTCTGCGCGACGTGGTCGTGCTCCGGGCCGGCGAAGACGCGCAGCTTGGTGAGCATCTTGTCGGCGAGGCGGTTCTTGGGAAGCATGCCCTTCACGGCGTGCTGGATGAGAAACTCGGGGCGCTTCGCCCGCACCTGCGGGACCGTGCGCGTGTGGTGGCCGCCGACGAAGCCGGAGAACGACATGTAGGTCTTCTGCTCCTCCTTCTTGCCGGTGAGGACGATCTTCTCGGCGTTGACGATCACGACGTAGTCGCCCGTGTCGACGTGCGGGGTGTAGGTCGGCTTGTTGCGGCCGCGGATGATGTTGGCGGCTTTGACGGCGAGACGGCCCAAAACCTGACCCTCGGCATCGATGAGATACCACTTGGGCTGGACGGTCTCCTTCTTGGCAAGAAAGGTCTTCATGAACGGAAAAGGGGCGGAGGAAATCGTGAGCGCGGCGCGCTTGTCAACGGTTTTGTCGGGATCTTCGCGTTCGCGGTCTTTTGGCGGAAAACGGAAGCCCGCCTCCGGCATGGAGGCGGGCTCGCGGAAGATCACGCTGCGAGCGACCAAGCTCAGTTGAAGGTGTAGGTCAGGCTGGCGAGACCCCAAGCCGCGGGATCCTTGCCGTGGTCGAGGTCGTTTTCGGTGTACGTCACGCCGAGCGTCAGCTTGAGCGAGTCGGAGAGCTTGTACGGCAGGCTCACGCCGGCCGAGTAATAGCAATACTTCTCGCCGTCATCCGGAAAGACCGCACCGAAGGTCGCATTGAAGTCGAGCGAGGTGCCAAGGGTGGTCAGCGGCAGGCTGTAGCCGACGGAGGTCTGCACCGTCGTCACGTCGAGATCGAGATCGCGGTAGACATACACGGCCGGCGTGATGTTGCCGAGGGTGAGGTTCAGGCCGCCAAACGCCTCGATCGAGTCGTCGTTGCCCGTACCGTCGAGCCACGGGTACCAATAATAGGTGAGGCCCACGTCGGCCGAGAGGTTGTCGGTCAGCTTCGGCGTCCAGCCGGCATAGAGATCGATTTCCTTGGAAACGTCCCCGTCGTGCTCCTTGCGCAGCGGCACGTTCGACCACACGCCAGCGTAGAAGCCGTCGTAGGCGATCTCGACCGAGGGCTGCAGCGAGGAACGGGCGATCTCCTGGCCGCGGAACACGTAGTTGGTGACGTACGGGAAATCGAGCGTCACCGCGTAGGAGGACTCCGTCACCGGAGCAGGAGCTTCGTCGGCCGCGAAAGCCGCGCCGCTCACCAGCAATGCGGAGCACAGAGCGATTGTTTTCTTCATAGTTTGTCGGTTCTCTAGGTTTGTTGTTCTCACAGACGCGGCCCGGCGGCCGCGAAAATCAATGGTACCGATGACGTCACCAGACCGTCACGAACTGCAGGCTGTTCCCGAAACGGCAGTCCGCCGGCGGCAGAAATCCAGACACTGACACCGCGTTCCTATGGCCTCTTCTTTCGGAAGATCAACCGCCTTCGCTTCGGCCGCCGGCGCGCTCGCCGTCGTCTCCGGCGCTCTCGGCGCCCACAAACTCCGCTCCTTTCTCGAAGCCCGCGGACACCTCGGTGCCTGGGAGACCGCCGTGCACTACCATCTCGTCCACGCCGTCGTGCTGCTGGCGCTCGCGCTCTTCCTGCGGCGGGAGACAGACCCGCTCGTCGCGCGCCGCCTCGGCCGCGCCGCCGCGCTCCTCGCCGCTGGCATGTGCCTCTTTTCCGGCTCGATCTACGCGCTCTCGCTCGGCGCGCCGCGTTGGCTGGGACCGATCACGCCGCTCGGCGGTCTGTGCCTCCTCGCCGGCTGGCTGGCCGTCGGTTTCGCCTTCCGGCCGCGTCGCGCCTGAGTCGCCGCGCTCCACCACTCTCGCGATGACCGCCTCCGAACCGCTCCCGCCACCACCAGTTTTGCCTCCCGCACTGGCCGAAGCGCTGCAGGCGGTGTGCGCCGTCGGCCGGCCGCTGCTCGTCGGCGGTTGCGTACGCGACTGGCTCGCCGGCCGCGATGCGAAGGACTTCGACATCGAGGTGTACGGCGTCACGCCCGACCAACTCGCCGCCACCCTCGCCCGTTTCGGCTCCACCGATCCCGTCGGCAAGAGCTTCGGCGTGATCAAACTGCGTCTCGGCGGCATCGACTACGATTTCGCCCTGCCCCGTCGTGAAACGAAAACCGCCGCCGGCCACCGCGGATTCGCCGTCGGCGTCGATCCGCACCTCGCGCCGGCCGAGGCGCTCGCGCGCCGCGACTTTACGCTCAACGCCATGGCGCTCGATCCGTTCACCGGCGAGTTGATCGATCCGCACGGCGGCCGCGCCGATCTCGCCGCCGGCCTGCTGCGGCACACCAGCGCGGCCTTCGTCGAGGATCCGCTGCGGGTCCTGCGCGCGATGCAGTTCGGCGGCCGTTTCGATCTCCGCCTCGCACCCGAGACCGCCGCGCTTTGTCGCGAGATCGCGGGCACGTTTGCCGAACTTCCCGTCGAGCGCGTCTGGGTCGAGTGGGAGAAATGGGCCGCGCAAAGCAGCCGCCCCTCCGCCGGTCTGCGCGTGCTCGCCGAGACCGGCTGGCTCGCGCACTTCCCCGAGATCGCCGCACTCGTCGGCACCCCGCAGGATCCCGAGTGGCACCCCGAGGGCGATGTCTTCGTCCACACCTGCCACTGCTGCGACGCGCTCGCCGCGCTGCCCGTTTGGCAGGCGCTCGCCGCAAACGCGCGCCGCGACCTCATGTTCGCCGTGCTCGCCCACGATTTCGGCAAACCCTCCACCACGCGGCAGGAGGAGAAACGCGGCCGCCTGCGCTGGGTGAGCCCCGATCACGACAACGCCGGCGGCCCGCTCGCGGAGACATTTCTCGCCCGCCTCGGCTCGCCGCTCGACACCCGGCCGTTCGTCCGCGTGCTCGTCGAAAACCACTTCGCGCACCTCGGCTGGTCCGCCGGCGGCGAACCCGCTCCGCGCTTCGTGCGGCGCCTCGCGCACCGCCTCGCGCCCGCCACGATCGAGCAACTCGTGCTCGTCCTCTGGGCCGACCACCTCGGTCGCCCGCCGCGCCGCGACCCCGCGAGCGAATACCGCATCGAACAACTCGCCGCCGCCGCCCGCGCGCTCGCCCTCGCCGATGCCGCACCGAAGCCGCTCCTCCTCGGCCGCCATCTCATCGCCGCCGGTCTGCAGCCCGGCCCCCGTTTCCGCGAGATTCTCGACGGCGCCTACGAAGCCCAACTCGACGGCGCCTTCACCGACGAACCCTCCGCCCGCGCCTGGCTGGCGCAGCAACTGGCCGAGCGCCCGCCCGACT
>DATGXA010000190.1:0-26055 GCA_035299125.1 Opitutaceae bacterium | reverse complement strand
TCCATCCACCCGCCTGCCCGCCGGCCCGAGCGCTTAGCGCCGCCGGCGGGCGTTTTTTTGTCAACAACGTCGTTGACCGTCAGCTACGCGACATGGTGTGATCCATTATAGACCCCCATGACGAAGAAGCGGCACGGAGCTTTTGGAAGAGTACAGCGAAAAACGGTGGAACTCGAGACGCTGGAGCGAGTCGAGGAATACCGCTTCAAACGGGAGCGTTTGGCAAAGTGGACGCAGCTCTTGAATCGCATAGGCGGGACAGCCGTTAGGACTGGTGGCATTGTCCTATGCTTCTATTTCCTCCATCTCACCGTCAAAGACCTCGCTGGGACAAAAACCGAGCTCCAATTGGTGTTGTCCGCGGTGGCGAATCTTGGTATCAATAAACACTTGATGATCCTCGCATGCTTGCTTTCGACTGGTTGGGGCTACGGGGAGCGACGCCTCCGGAAACGAAAAGTAGCGGAACTCGCAGAACGGATTAAGTTCTTCGAGCAACAGTTCGATTCACGGCGAACGAGCAGCAATTTGGACGAAGACGGAACAACCAACGACGACTGATGAATCACGACAACACTCTCCTTCTGGAAGGGCTCACCTTCTTTGGTCTGCTTGGTGTGATTTGGTTCTTCGGAGTAATCGCGCTCAGGAAGTTGGCACTCGATTACTTGCGCCAGAACCTATTCAGCATCCGCGGACAACTATTCGACGAGGTCCTCCGCGGCAAAACCGGATTGGGCTTCGATTCGAAGGTTTACCATCAGCTCCGCTCTTTTCTGAACAACTCGATCCAATTCGGGTACCTGTTTGCACCATCGCACTATTACGCATTCAAGGTCGCGGGGGTGGTCCCTCTATTTCGCAAGGGGTTTTCCTACCGACAGTTCGTGGAAACACCGAAGAATCCGCTCGATGAGCTCGCCGAAGGTGAGTTTGGTGAAACGGTCAAAGTGTACCGCCAGAAAGTCTACTTCGAGGTCGCAAAATACCTGCTTCTCACATCCCCGATATTCCAATTGATCGTGCTCCGAATCGTTGCCTGGAAGGTTGTCTCCAAGATTGGTCGCATGACCATGCAGGAGTTTCTGCGCCAGATCACCGGAATCCGGAACTCCTGGCGAAGTGCAGTCGGGGCGATCTTTGTCGAAGACTTTGGGCGAGCCTACGACGCTGAGAGCGCAGGCGCATGTGGCCTGCGTACGGCGACGTGTTGAATTGCACGCACGCAGCGCGATATCCCACCGCGCCCAGCTCGCCCAGCGGCAATTGAGCGCGCGCCGCTGATCCGCTAGACTCGCGGCCTTTCACTGGCTTGTTCTCACAGGGCTGACCCCGGAAGTCCCCAGCGGCTTCCGGGGTTCTTTTTTCACGCGGGCCACAAAAGTTTGAAACGCGGCGTCCCACCGCGCCCAGCTCGCCCAGCGCCGGTGGATGCGGTGGCGGTGTTTCGACTACGCTCGCCGCGATGCTGCCGCTCGTCGCCGAGTTCACTCCGCTTTCCCCTTCCGCACAGCTTGCTGTCGTGTCCCTCCTTGTGGTGGCCGCGACGCTGCTCTCGATCTGGAACATGGTGCGCCGCCGGCCGCCGCTCGATGCGCAGATCGCGCGCTTCGAGGCGACGATCGACACTCTTCGGAAGGCCGTCGACGAGCTCACCGAAGCCCAGCGGGCCGCGGCCAGCCACAGCTCGCGCATCTCGCAACTCGAAAGCGAGTGCGCGGAACTGCGGTCAGCTCTCGACCGGCGCCTTTCCGATCAGCGCCGGGATACCGATGGGAGCATCACGAAGCTCTATCTTCGCATCGAGAGCTTCGAGAAGGCGGTGACCGGGAATTTCCAGACCGTGGAGCGCTCGCTCGGTCGCATCGAAGGCCAGCTCGCTGGGAAAGGTTGATATCATGCTCTCCCAAACCCAACGCGAAGATCTCCGGCTTGCTGTGCGCGAGGTGCTCGTGGCCGCGGGTCCGGTGGCATTTCCGGCCGAGGTGATCGCGCGCCGGGTCGACCGGCTGCGGATCCTCGATTTCACCGCCACCGTGGCCGACGTGGAAGCCGCGCTCGCCCTGCTCGCCGGTCTCACACCGGCACAAGTCCAGGTGCATCCGCACGAGCTCGGCGCCACGAAGCATTACCAGGCCACCGCCGCCGGCGTGCTGGCGCAGGAAAGGGGCGGGGCGTGAATGCGGAATGCGGATCGCGGAATGCGGAATCTCCGGAGCAGCACAAACCGGTGCTCTCGGCGACCGCGCAGGCGCGGTACCACCTGGGCTGCGCGGGCCGGCACATCGGCCGAGCTGCGACGGCTCTGGTCACAGAACCTTTGTGGCAGCTCGCGGCGTACGTCGCGATCGCCGCCGCGATTATCCTCCTCTCCGGTTGCGTGACCTCCGGCAACGGCGTGCGCTGGTCGCTGCTCGTGCCGACGACCTGGCCGGTTTTCTCCGGCGAGCGCGATGTGAACCGTGCCCGCAAAGCCGCGGAGAAGCTCGATCGGCAGGCGGCCGCGATCGCTGCGATCAAACTCGATGCGATCCACGCCGCGCACCTCGAGTTCTTCAAGAGCTACATCGTGCTCGGCCAGACGTATCCCCTGCAGCTCCGCGACCTGGCGCTGCGCTTTCAGAGCAACGGCCTTTCCCTGCTCGACCAAGCGGATCCGCTCACCGCGGCCGAGCGCGACGAGGCCCGCCATATCCCCGAGGACTATCTGAGCGGCAACACCGTCCGCGTCGCTGCCGCCGAGGCGAAGCAGCGCGAGATCGAGACCGCGAACGCCGATCTCTCCCGCCGCCTGGCTGCCACCGAGGAGAAGGCTGCGAAGCTCGCGCAGCTTGCCCGCAAAGCGAATGCGGACCTGCGCGACACCGCCGCCGAAAACATCACGCTCGCCAACCGTGTGCGGATCTTCCGCTGGACGATCGGCGCCCTCGCCGTGCTGCTCGTGCTCGCGGCCGCTGCCGCGATCTATGCGCGCCTGGCGCTGGGCGGTGTGGGCGCGGCCCTCCACGAAGCTGGCGCGCCGGCCCACGTGATCGCCGCGCTCGATGGCCAACTCTCCAAGCTCGGGCAGTGGCTCGTGCGCACCGGCCGCAAAGCCGCCGCCCGCGCCGCGGCACGACTCAACGCGGATAAATCCGTCGCATGATCAAAGCCATCTATCGGCGCCGCGGCAGTCACGAGGAACTGGAGTTCGAGTTCCCGGGAAACGAGATCGACTGCACCGCGATCGATGCCGCCGCGGAGCGCCAGATCGGCGTGGGCTGGCGGCGGATGGCCTCCTGGATCTCCAACAAATCTCCAGCCGGAAAGAAAGCACCGGTCGGTTGACCAAGCCCGGCTCGGTTAGGGGTTTTCCGAGCCGGGCACTCTTTCTCCATCTCCCATGTCCATCACCCGCACCGGCAAGATCGCCCGCTGCCCCCTCGCCATCCGCGAGGAGGTCAACCGCCGTCTGCTCGACGGCGAGAGCGGCCCGAAGATTCTGCGCTGGCTGAACGAGCACCCGGACGTGTTGCGCGTGCTCGACCAATACTTCGGCGAGGAGCCGGTGAGCGCGCAGAACCTGAGCGAGTGGCGCCAGGGCGGGTACGCCGAGTGGATGGAGCGCCGCGAGAAGATCGAGGCCACGAAGGCGCTGGCGAGTTTCGCGGCCAAGATTGGCGAGGCCGCCGGCGGCTCGCTCACCGATGGCTCGGCCGCGATCCTCGGCGGCAAGATCCTGGAGAAGTTGGAGGCGGCCGACGAGAGCACCGATCTCGCCGCGCTGACCAAAGCGCTCGTCGCCCTGCGCTCGACTGACCTCGAAGCCCGCAAGGCGCAGCAGCGCGAACGGCTGCTTGAACAGAAGGAACGTCAGGTCGCACTCCAGGAGAAGCAATTCCAGGTGCGCACCTGCGAACTCTTCCTGACCTGGTACGACAAGAAGCGCGCGGCCGAGATCGCCGAGGGCAAGGGCAAGCGTGAGGTGAAGATCGAGCAGCTGCGTCTGCTCATGTTCGGAGCGGAGGTGCCCAATGCCGGCGAAACGAAAGCCTGAGCCCGACTCGAAGCGCGGCGTGGTGCCGTTTCGCAGCTATCAGGCCGCGGGATTCCGTCACCCCTCGCGTCGTCTCGGCTACGTCTGGCGGCGCCAGGGCGGCAAGAGCTACCTGCTCGGCAACACCGCGCTCGACTGGATGATGGAGACGCGCGGCGTGCTTACCTCGATCATCTCCGCGGCGATCGCGCTCGGCACTGAGGTTATCGTGAAGGAGGCGCAGAGCTGGCGCGACCACCTCTCGGCCATGAAGGCGAAGGCCGAGGCCAACGATCTCCGACTCGAGACAAACGCCGACGAGATCGACTTCGACGGGTTCTGCGACCTCTTCGAGCACTCGAAGCTGGAGGCCAAGCTCTGGCACGATCGCACGGCCTGCTCGCGCACGCGGGTGATCGCGCCAAACCCGGCGACGGCCGTCGGCTGGACGGGGCACATCATCGGTGACGAGTTCGGTCGCTGGCCGAATTGCCAGGAGGTGCTGGAGGCGATCGAGCCGTTCATGGAGAGCAACCCGCAGTTCCGTCTGCGGCTCGCGACCACACCTCCGCCCGACGATCACCACTACTCGTACGAGATGCTGTTGCCGGCCGAGGCCGGGCTCGTGCTCACACCGAACGCGCGGGGGAATTTCTATCGGTCCGGCTACGGCCTGCTCGTGCACCGGGTCGACGCCGACGACGCCTTCGCGGCCGGCGTGTGGATGCACCATCCCGACACCGGCGAAAAGCTCACGCCCGAGCAGCACCGCGCGCTCGCGCACGACAAGGTCGCCTGGGATCGCAACTACGGCTGCAAGTTCATCAGCGGCGGCACCGCCGCCGTGTCGCTCGCCAGTATCGCCCGCGCGATGGAGCTCGGCCGCGGCCAGTGCATCGGCGTGGCGGCGATGGAAGGGGTGACCACGTGAAGGCAGAGGCATGCCTAAAGCAACTGCGCTCTGCGATGCTGTGTTTTTGCGGCCAACTGTCCGCGAACGCGCGCTCGTTTCAGCACGTCGCGGGTGATCGTACTCTCCTGCGGGTATTGCTCGGCAGGTACGACGAGGCGGCCGGAGCACAAGCAAAGCTTTGCTGGGAAATCCGCGAGGAGCTCCTAAAGGAAATCGAGAAGGCCGCTCCACTGGATTGGAACTGCAAGCCAACGCTGGAGGAGCTCGCTAGGAGCAAACGTGAATCCGAACTTCGGGGGCAGATCGAAGCTCTCCAACGTGAGCTAGATCAGATCACGAAACCGGAGGTCGATGCACCATGAGTCTCTCCGCCGAAATGGACCTCTGGCTGGAGGAGCAGCAGGCTCTCGCGAACCCACGACCTGGTCGGCACTCGCCGCAACTGGTCGGCGTGACCGAGCGCGACACGGAAACCGTGCCGCCGTGTCCGCTCACCGATGCGGAAATTGATTGGCTCTGGCAGCACTACCAGCGGTGCAGTTTCCCCCCGGCTACCTTCGCCAAACGTTTCGCGCGGACGCCCCGCTCGTCGCTAACTCCGCGCGGGAAGAATGCCTGCGTGCGATTGGCTTTCCACTATCGGCGACAGATCTTCTGGAAAGCTGCTTCGAAGTGGACCGAGGCCGAATTTCTCGACGCGGTTCGCAACGCTGCATCGAACACTTCACGAGCCGGGGGCCTCTGTGCTGACGAGCACGATCAGGCGACAACGTCCGGACAACACACGAACAGTCCCGCGGCGCCGGCGCCCGTCGGCGCCGCGGGCGATTGCCCATGAAGACGTTCATCATGCTCACCGCGATCGCGACCTTCCTCCTCGATCCGCGGTGGTTCGCTCTCAAACCCGAGCGCACGCCGCGGATGCGGCCGACTTGGCATTGGAAGTCCGAAGACAACTGGCTGCGACGGAAGACCCGCCCGCTCTGACCATGTGCCTCGCCACAAAACTTTCCGCCGCCGATATGGAGCGCATCGAACAGGCCACCGCGCTGTGCGCCCGCCTGGCCGAGCTCGCTCCGGATCTCCGCCGAGCGCTGCCGCGCTCGATGCACCCTGTGCTCGCAGACCTCAGCGAGTCCGTGAACTGCGTTTACGGCTACCTATCGGTCCACGGTTTCGGAGAAGCAGCTCCCGCACTGCCATCATCTCTCCCTCAAGGTGAGCAACCCGCGCCCGCAGCTCGGCGATCTGCTCGGCGCTCAACGCGGACTGCTCGCGCAACGATTCTACCATTCCCGACAGGCGGTTCGCTCGATCAATAGCCGCCTGCAAACGCTCCCTGATTTTCACCCGATGCATCCCGAAGAACTCCTTCCCAAACCACGCCCGGCCATCGGCTGGGCCGGCGGCAAGCAACGGCTGTTGAAACACATCCTGCCCGAGATCCCGGCGCACACGACGTACTGCGAGGTGTTCGGCGGAGGGCTCGCCGTCTTTCTCGCGCGCCCGCAAAGCCCGGTGGAGGTGATCAACGACATCAACTCCGAGCTCATCGGTTTCTACCGGTGCTGTAAATACCACCTCGACCCTCTCCTGGACGAACTCGATCTCGTGATGAACTCGCGCGAGGAGTTCGAGGACTATCGCCGCCAGCCCGGTTTGACCGATATCCAGCGCGCGGCGCGCTGGTACATCCGCAACCGGATCAGCTTCGGCGGAATGGGGGCGACGTTTGCCGTGTGCCGCAAGCACGCGTTGACCGGCCGGACCCAGCGCATGCAGGTGCTGCGAGCGCTCAGCCATCGCATGGAAAAGACCACGATCGAGCACGTCTCCTGGGAGCGCTGCCTCGACCTGTACGATGCGCCCGAGACGTTCTTCTTCCTCGATCCACCGTACCTCGACGGCGCCGGTGACGCCTATTCCGGCTGGAGCGAAGTCGACCTTGCTCGGTTCTGTGAGCGCGTCGCGAAACTCGAAGGGCAGTGGATTTTCACCTTCCAGGACTGTCCTCAGGTGCGGTCCGCAATGGCCGGTTGGCCGATCAAAGCGATCACGCGCGCCAACGGCATCGGCAACAACGGCGCCAAACGCAGTGGCCGCGTCTACCGTGAGGTCGTGATCACCAGCGGAGAGCGCGCCGCCGCCCGCAAAGTGGCATGAGTGTACGCCTCCAGGATCTGCTTCCGTCCGGCTGGCTCGACGTGTTCGATCCGCAGTACCCGCGGATCGGGCTCGGCCTGGACATCGCCACGACTACCGGCGGCAAGTCGAACCCGAGCGCGCTGGCGATCACGCAGGAGGTCGGGTTGATGCGGATGGTCCGGTCAGTCGTGCGTTTCAAGACCGACGATCCGGACGTGACGACCGGCCTGATCGAGCTGGCGCACGCCGGCCTGCGCAGCCGCGGGCTGAACGCGCGACGGCTGTGCATCGACGCGACGAACGAGCGGTTCTTCGCCGTGCAGCTGAAGCGCAAGCTCGCGGGCAAGCTGCCGGTGGAGCTCATCATCTCGAGTGAGAAGACGACGTACATGGGCGAGGAGATGCTGTGGAAGGTCTACCTCGGGAACCTGCTCATCAACACGGCCGACGACGGCTACCTCGGCATCCCGCCGCTCGACTGGCTGAAGAACGATCTTCGCCAAGTCGTGCGCGACCGCGGCACGTTCACTGCCGAGGTCACTGAGGACGGCGGCCACGCCGACTGCTTCGATGGCATCAAACTCAGTCTCCATGCCCTGAAGGCCAAGGGCGGCCGCGGCGACGTGAAGGCCGCGGGGCCGGGCACGCTCGGGCGCGGAGTCGCGCCAGGGCGGAAGGTGCTCAACCCGTACGCCGCGAAGTTCGAACGGCGGGGCCGCGGACGCCTGGTCTCCTGATCCATCACCCACAAACCCATCATGGCCTCCCTCAAAGAATCCGTCGCCCAGTTCTTCCGGGATTTGATCCCGACCCGCACCGTCACTCGCTTCGATCCTCGCTCGGTGACGCAGGCGCTCGCGCACACGCTCACCGTCGACGACGCGCACGAAATCTTCCGACAGGCGGAGGCCGGCGACTGCACAAAGCTCTTCGCGCTGTATCGCGATATCCTCCTGGCGAACGCGCACCTTCAGGGCCGCTTCGCCGACCGGAAGCGGGCGGTGCTCGGCGACACGCTGAACCTCCAGGCGTTCGACAAGAAGAGCCCGGCGGACATGGCGGCGGTCGACGCGTGCTGGCCGCTCGTGCGCCACGCCGACTGGTTTGACGCGCTCAACCACCTGCTCGATGCCGCGCTCTGGCCGGTGGCGGTGGTCGAGAAGGTCTACAAGCCGGCGACCATGAGCGGGCGCGTCTATGATCTCGCCCGCCTGGTTCCCGTGCCGCACGACCTGCTCGATTTCCGGAACGGCCGGCTCCAGATCAAGGATGTCGACGACGCCGGCCGTCCGCTGAGCACAGTGCACGACGCCGAGCCGCGGCGCTACATCGTGCACCGCGGGCATCTGCTCACCACCGCCGACAATTGGGGCGGGCCGATGCGCTCGCTCGTCTTTTGGTGGTTGCTCGCGACGTATTCGCGCGAGTGGTGGGCGCGGTTCCTCGATCGCTACGGTGCGCCGTTCACCGTCGGCAAGTATGAGACCGGCGATGACGAGTCGCGGTCGGTCATGGAACGGGCCTTCGCGTTGGCCACGAAACTCGGCGGCCTGGTGATCACGCGCGAGAGCGAGGTCGAGCTGAAGCAGGCCGCGGCCAGCGACAGCGGCGACGCGTTCGCGGCGTTCCACGAGCTGTGCAACGCCGAGATCTCGAAGCTCGTGCTCGGTCAGACGCTGAGCTCGGACGCCCAGGCGACTGGGATGGGATCGGGGGTCGCCGGCGGACAGGAAGCCGTGCGCCAGGACATCCGACAGTTCGACGCGATGCGGCTCGGCGCCACGCTCTCGGCGCAGCTCGCCGCGCAGTTTCTGCAGATCAACGGCATCATCGCCGCGACACCAATTTTCGTCTGGGGCGCGGTGTCGCCGGCGGAGATGGAATCGCTCGCGCGGTTCCTCACCTCGATCGGAGGCGCTGGGCTGCGCGTGGCCGACGCGGGCATCGAGATCCTGAGCGAGCGTGGCGGCATTCCACTCGAGCGCGCCCAGGGCGGCGGCGGGCCGCTGCTTCCGTTCAGCGTGCGGACGTTTGCCGCCCGCGCGCCCGACATGAACGAGATGGACATCATCGCCCGCAGAGCCGCTGCAGACCTTTCGCGAACGCTTGGCAACGACCTTGCACCAATCCGGCAGATCATCCTCGCGTCGCGCTCTCCGGATGAGTGCATCGAGAAGGTCACCGCGCACTGCGCGAAGTTCGATCCTGCCCGCGCCGCTCGCGTGATCGAGGAAGTGCTCTTCGCCTACGCCGCCAATGGCGCCGCCGTCCACGCGCACTGAGCCGGCAGACCCAATCCAATTCGCCCGCACCGTGAGCTGCAAAGCCCGCCGTGCGGGCGATCCATTTTTAGAGTGCGGCACCCGTCGACTGCCCAGCCATTTCAAACTTTTCTCCATCGCCAAACCGGCCCCCGCGACCCGAAAGTTTGAAATGTCGGCTCGATTGTTGCGTAAGTGCCGGCCCGCTCGGTAAATCCGACCAGATCAAGCCACGTCGCCCCGTTTCAAACAATCCTCCCTGTCTGTGCGCGCGAAGAGAACGGAGACGGCGGCGCGTGACGCGGCCGGTTTTCGCTCGCCGCGGCGGGCGTGGCGGCTTGGCTCGGCGCCCATGAAGCTTGTGAGCTGGAACGTCAACGGCGTGCGCGCCGTCCTGAACAAGGGGTTGCTCGACTGGATCGAGCGCGAGCAGGCGGATGTCGTCTGCCTGCAGGAAACGAAGGCGCGCGAGGAGCAGGTGGCGGTGTTCTGGCCGGAAGGTTACACGGCGCACTGGAACAGCGCGGAGAAACCCGGCTACAGCGGCACGCTCACGCTCACGCGGCGGCCGGCGCTGGGCGTGCAGCGCGGGCTCGGCGGCTTGCTGGAGGACAAGGAGGGGCGCGTGCTCACGACCGAGTTCGACGACTTCTTCCTCGTGAACTGCTACACGCCGAACTCGAAACGCGAGCTCGAGCGTCTGCCGTACCGGCACAAGGAATGGGATCCGGCGTTCCTGAAATTCCTCAAGCAACTTGAGGCGAAGAAACCGGTGGTGTTCTGCGGCGACCTCAATGTCGCGCACACCCCGATCGACCTCGCGAACCCGAAGAGCAACGAGCGCACGCACGGCTTCACCTGGGAGGAGCGCGAGGGTTTTTCGAATCTGGTGGCGGCGGGCTTCGTGGACACGTTCCGCGACCTGCATCCCGGTGAGGGCGGCCACTACACCTGGTGGAGCCAGATGAGCAACGCGCGCGCGCGGAACATCGGGTGGCGTATCGACTATTTCGGCATCTCGGCGCCGCTGCGGCCGCGGCTGCGCAGCGCGTTCATCCAGCCCGATGTGAAGGGCTCCGACCACTGCCCGGTCGGCATCGAGCTCGGTTGACGCTCGCGCGATCGCACCTCTTTCCCATGCGCTACCTCCTTCGCTTCAGCCTGGCTTTTGCGGTGATCGCCGTCGTGCTCGCGCTCGTCGGCTTCGTGCTGCCGCGAAGCTACCGCGTGGCCGGGGCGGTGGCGGTGGACGCGCCGCCGGAAACGGTGTTCCCGTTCGTGGGCGACCTCGCGCGCTGGCGCGAGTGGAGTCCGCTCACGACGCGCGATCCGCAGATGGAAACGCAGTTCTCCTCGGTCACCACCGGCGCGGGGGCGTGGACGGAGTGGCGCAGCGCGGGCCAGGGCGGTGGGCGGGCGGAGATCCTCGAGGCGCGCGCGCCGGAGTTGGTGCGTTACCGCATGAGTTTTGCCGGACTGCCGCTCGCGTCGGAAGGGGCGTTCTCGCTCGTGGCGACCGGGGGCGGCCGCGGCACGAGCGTGACCTGGACGAGCGAGGGTCACGTGGGCTGGAGCCCGCTGGCGCGCTGGTTCGCGCTGCTCGCCCGCCGGGCCGAGGCGCGCGAGGTCGAGGCGGGTTTGGCCGCGCTGCGGGTGCGAGCCGAGAAGTCGGCAGCACACTGATCGCGAAAAATTCTTCTAGGTCGCGCCGACGGCGGCGGGTCCGCTTGACCGGTCTGCGCGCCGGGACATGCTGCGGACTGCGCCAACTCCTGGCGCATTGCAGTGTAACCCCATCCTCCCATGAATTGGAAAATCGAGATTCTGGAGAATCATAGCGGGGAACTCGGCGAAGCCATCCGGCACGAGGACCACCTGATCGAGACTGAGGAATATCACTACAACCAAGGGCAGGTGTTGGAGGTTTATGTGCATCGGGCGGACGATCCCCAATGGCACATCTTCACGGACCTCGACTCCGGCCACCGTTTCAAGATTCCGCCGGTGAAGTACCGGCACATCGCCTGAAGCCGGCCTGGCCGGTCCTGCGATGCTCGCGGCCGTCGCGCGCCGCACACCTTGAACGTCAGGCGAGACTGCTGTGCCCGCAGTCTCGCGACGGCCGCCGGACTCGGCGGCAGAATCCGGCTCGCCGTGGCCGCGATCTCGCCGGCAGCCACGCCGGTCGCGACTCGCGCCTTTGCGGAGTTGCGCGACGCGCGAGGATGCAAACGCTGCCGTGTGATGCTCAAGGAACTCATGACTCGCCACCCGCGACTGACGCTCGCGGTGGCGGAAAGCATGACCGGCGGCCGGCTCCAGGCGTTGATCACGCGCGAGAGCGGGGCGTCGACGTTCTTTCTGGGCGGAATCACCGCCTATGCACTCGAGCAGAAGGTCCGCTGGCTCGGTGTCGAACGCGCCGCGGCCGAGGCGGTCGACTGTGTTTCGGCCGAGGTGGCCTGGCAGATGGCGCGCGGGGCCTGCGTGCGGTTCGGCGCGGATTTGGCGGTGGCGACGACGGGTTACGCCGAGCCGGCCCCGACGCGTGGAGTGGCGGTGCCCGGCGCGCATTGGGCGCTGTGTCACCGGCGGGTCGGGGGCGACGAGGTGCGCCGCGGAGCATTCGTGGCGTTCACCGGCGCGACGCGCGAGGAGGCGCAGGAGCGCGCGGCCGAAGCGGCGTACGCGGCCCTCGCGCAGTACCTGCGCGAACTGCGGTGCGAGGTCAGATGATGGACGACGTGAAACCAATGCTGCCGGCAAAAGTATCGGCAAACCGCTGGCGCTGCGCCGGGGTTGGTGCATGGTAAACGGCAACGCAGCCCGATGCCTCCCTCCGACGCGAACTCTCCCGCCAATCCGCCCGCCGGATCGGCAGTCTCGTTTCCGGACGCCGCGCTGCCCGAGCGTTTTCTCGAGCGGCTGCGGGCGGCGGTCGACGCGCATTCGATCGTGAGCGTGGCCGACACGCAGGGCGTGATCCGGTTCGTGAACGACCGCTTCTGCGAGGTGAGCCGCTACCCGCGCGCGGAGCTGCTCGGGCAGACGTACCGTCTGGTGAACTCCGGTTTCCATCCGCCGGAGTTCTGGAAGAATCTCTGGTCCACGGCGCTCGCGGGCCGGATCTGGCGCGGCGTGATCCGCAACCGGGCGAAGGACGGCACGTTCTTCTGGGTCGAGACGACCGTCACGCCGGTGTCCGGTGACGATGGACACCTGCGATACTTCCTCACGGTGCACACCGACGTGACGCGACTGAAACGGGTCGAGGAGGAGCTCAGCCACCTGACCCGCGACCTCGAACGGCACGTGCGCGAACGCACCGAGCAGGTGCAGCAGAGCGAGACGCTCTACCGCCTCCTCCTCGCCTCCGTCACGGATTACCATTACACGGTCGAGGTGCGCGACGGGCAGGCGGTGTCCACCACGCACACGCCTTCCTGCCTCGCCGTCACCGGGTACGAGATGGAGGAGTTCGCCCGCAACCCGAACCTCTGGCTCATGATGGTGCCGGACTCCGACCGTGCGGCCGTGCTCGAGCACGCCCGCGCCGCGCTGGAGGGCCGCAACCCGCCGCCGCTCGAGCACCGCATCGTGCGCAAGGACGGGCAGGTCCGCTGGATCCGCGACCGCATCGTCACTCGGCGCGACGCGACGGGTCGCGTGGCGTTCTACGACGGCATCCTGACGGACATCACCGAGGAGAAGCTCGCGTTGTTCGAAGTGCAACAGCTTACCCAGAGCCTTGAGCAGCGGGTCGCCGAGCGCACCGCGCAACTGAAGGCCGCGCACGACCAGCTGCGGGTGCTTTTCGAGCACGCGCCCGTCGGCATCAGCTGGGTCGAGCGCGGCGAGCCGGATGTCTACCATCTCAATGACCGTTTCTGCCAGATCATCGGCCTGACCTACTCGGAGGCGCGCAGCTACGAGAACATCCTCAAGGCGACGCATCCCGACGACCGCGAGGACCAGGAGGAGCTGATGGCCCGCCTGCGCCGCGGCGAGATGGACAGCTTCACCTTGGAGAAGCGCTACGTGCACAAGGACGGGCGCCTCGTCTGGGGGCAACTCACCGTCGCCGTGCTTCGCGACGAGAACGGCCGGATCACGCAACATTTCGCGATGCTCGTCGACATCACCGACCGCGTGCGCGCCGAACAGGAGGCGCGGGCGAACGAGCAGCGGCTGCGGCGCTATTTCGAGAGCGCGAGCGAGATCCTGTACTCGATCGACGGAGCGGGGGTGTTCACCTTCGTCTCGCCGGCGTGGACGTTGAAACTCGGGCACGCGTTGGCGGATGTGGTCGGTCATTCGTACCTCGAGTTCGTCCATCCCGAGGATGTGGCGACCTGCGACGCGTTCTTCCGCGAGGTGCGCGCCGCGGGCGTCTCGAGCCGCTCGGTGGAGTACCGCATCCGCCATCTGGACGGCACGTGGCGTTGGCATGCCTCGACCGGATCGGTGACACGAGACGAGAAGGGCTCGCCGGTCTTCTTCGGGATCGGGCGCGACATCACCCAGCGGCGGCACGCGCAGATGGAGCTGCGCGCCTCGCTCGAACGTCGCGAGGAACTGGAGCGCATCATCGCGCGCTCGCCGTCGATCGCCGTGCTCTGGCGCGCGCAGGAGGGCTGGGCGGTGCAGTTCGTCTCGGAGAGCGTGTCACAGTTCGGCTACCAGGCGCAGGACCTCGTGAGCGGGCGCGTGCGCTACATCGACCTCATCCACCCGGACGATGTCGCGCGCGTGATGGACGAGGTGCGGGCGCACACCGCCGCCGGCCACCGCGAGTATCGGCAGGAATACCGGGTTCTGCGCAAGGACGGGCAGGTGCGCTGGGTCGACGATCGCACGGCGGTGCGGTTCGATGCCGAGGGTCGCGCCACGCACCACGAGGGAATCCTGACCGACATCACATCCCGCAAACTCGTCGAGGAACGCGAGCGTATCGGCCGTGAACGCGACCTGCGCGTCGCGCACGAGGTGCAACAGCACTTGTTGCCCAGCGTCTACCCCGACATCGCCGCGGTGGAGATCGACACGCTGTACACGCCTTCGCGGCTGATCGGCGGCGATTACTACGATTTCTTCGAGGTGGGCGAGCGGCGCTGGGGTTTCGCCGTGGCCGATGTCTCCGGCAAGGGCACCGCGGCGGCGCTGATGATGGCCGCCTGCCGCACGGCGCTGCGGGTGAAGGCGCAGGGCGGCTGGGCGCCGGCGAACGTCCTCCGCATGGTGAACTACATCGTCCAGCCGGACATGCCGAAGGCGATGTTCATCTCGGCGCTCTACGGAATACTGGACCTGGGTACGAACGTCTTCGCGATGGCCCGTGCCGGCCACGAGCCGGCGTTGATCGTGCGCGCGAAGGACGGCGCGATCGAGGAGCTCTGCCCGGCGGGCATGGCGCTCGGTCTGGATCAGGGTGCGCTCTTCGACGAGTGCATCGAGGAGTCCGTCGTCACGCTCGGGCCGCAGGATATGCTCGTGCTCTTCACCGACGGCATCACCGAGACGGCGAACCCCGAGGGCGAGGAGTTCGGCCGCGCGCGTCTCGCCGAGGTGCTGCGCGAATCGCGGCACCTGCCGCTCGCGGAGATCCGGCAACAGGTCGACCGGGCCCTCGTGACGTTTGCATTCAACGCGCCCGCGGCGGACGACCGCACGCTGCTGCTCGTGCGGCCGCGGTGAGCTGGCAGCGCGAAGGAAGCGTTACAAGCTGCCGCAAGACCGGCAGCCCGTATTCTCGACGCAGGCCCCGGTCGAGGCGGCGCCGGAATCCCGTGGCTCGGCCTTGAACGGGTTGCGCTTGAGTTCCTGCACGACCGCGGAGAACCCCAGCGCCTTCCGGGCGAAGACATGCAGCGCCGCAAACAACACCGCAGCGCCGCCGCCGGCGAGCTGTAGCCGGGGCAGGTTGTGCATCGCGCCCCACGCGAAGAGGAAGACGCCGGCGGGCAGGGCGAGCACGTACGCGGCGAAGCCGAGCCGTGCGACGATCTCGCGCGGCGTGCGCAGCGCGGTGTTTCGTTGGGAGACGCGGTGGCGGATCATGCGCCGCGAGGAGCAGCGGGCGTGCCGGCCGCGGTCCCGGATTGTGCGGTCTCGGGGCCTGGCGGCGGGATGAGCGAGTACATCACCGGCGTGACAAGCCGTGAAAGGAGCAGCGAGCTGATCAGGCCGCCGAGGATCACGATCGCGAGCGGGGAGAACAGTTCGGAGCGTTGCAGCGCCAGCGGCATCAGCGCGCCGACGGCGGTGCACGTGGTGAGCACGACCGGGAGGAAACGCGTTTCGCCGGCGCGCTCGATCGCCTCCTTCAGCGGCACCCCCTTCTCGCGCAGCTGATTCGTGAAGTCCACGAGCAGGATGCTGTTTTTGATCTCGATGCCGATGAGGGCGATGAAGCCGATCGTGGCGGTGAACGAGAGCGTGTAGCCTGTGAGCCAGAGGCCCACGAGGCCGCCGATCACGCCGAGCGGGATCACGGACGCGACGATTGCGGTGCCGCGGAAGCTGCGGAACTCGAGCACGATCACCGCGAGCACGCCGAAGAGGGCGACGAGCACCGCCGTGCCGAAGCCGCCGAACGTCTCCGCGCGGCTTTCCGCCTGGCCGCCGAGCTCCCAGCGGTACCCGGCGGGCAGGGGCTGCGCCTCGAGGCGACGGACGACCTCGGCGGTGAGCCGATCGGTGTTGTAACCGTTCTTCACCCACGCCTTCACGGTGACTGACCGCTCGCGGTTGAAACGCTGGATGACCGGCGGGGCGGATTCGAACTCGAGCGTGGCGACCTGCCCGATCGGCACGTAGGCGCCCGAGGCGGTGGGCACGAGGATGTGTCGCCAGTTGTCGAGCGAGGCGCGGTCGGCGCGCGGGAGCGCGAGCTGGAGGTTGTACTCGTCGCCGTCGGCCTCGCGGAAACGGGTGACGTTGAGGCCGGCGAAGGCCAGCCGCACGGCGCGGTCGAGCTCGAACTCCGATACGCCCGCGAGCGCGGCGGCCGGTCGGTTCAAGCGCAGACGGAGGTCGGTGCGCGAGGTGCGCAGTGGGTTGTCGATGTTCTCGGTGCCTTCGATGCCGGTCAGCAGCTCCTCCAGCCGTACGCCCGCGGCGCGCAGACCTTCGAGCTCGGGACCGAGCACGCGCACCGCGATCGGCGCGGCGATCGGCGGGCCGTTTTCGAACTCCTTCAGCTGGATCTGCGCGCCGGGGATGCGGTCGAACTCCGCGCGCAGCCGGTCGAGCAGCGCCGGACTCCGGTCGGGATCGAACTCGCGCAGCGAGGCGAAGACCTCGGCGAAACTCGCCTTCTGCTGCTCGGCGGCCTCGTTGTAGTAGACCTGCGGGTTCCCCTTCCCGACGGTGGTGAAGTACCAGACGATTTCGGGCGTGCGCGCGAGCACGGACTCGACCCGGCGGGCGAGCGCGTCGCTCGCGCCGACATTGGTGCTCTCGGTCGCGCGGATCTTCACGAGGAACTGCGGCAGGCCGGCCTTCGGGAAGAGGCTGAAACCGATCTGGGGAACCAGCAGGAACGACGCGCCGAGCAGCACCGCCGCGACGACGAGGGTCGTCAGGCGGTGCTGCATGCAACGGTGGAGCAGCGGACGGTAGGTCGCGTGGATGCCGCGCATGAGCCCGCGGAGGATGAAGTTCCCCTCCGCCTCCTCGCGGCCGCGCAGCATCCGGCTCGCGAGGAACGGGATGATCGTCAACGCGACGAACATCGAGGCGGTGACGGTGTACATCACCGAGAGCGGCAGGCCGCGGATGAACTGCCCGGAGTCGCCCGGCATCATCGCGAGCGGGAGGAACGCGAAAAGCACGGTCGCGGTCGTGCCGATCACGGCGATCGCGATCTGCTCGGTGGCGGCGATGGCCGCCTCGACCGGCGGATGCCCGAGGCGGCGAAATCGTGCGATGTTTTCCGCGACCACGATCGAGTCGTCCACAAGCAGGCCGAGGGCGATGACCATGCCGACGATCGTGAGCTGGTTCAGCCCGTGGCCGGTGAAATACAGCAGGCTCACGCCCATCGCGAGCGAGAGCGGAATCGAGAGCGCCACGAGCAGCGAGGCGCGCACGCCGAGCGGCAGGATCGTGATCAGCACAAGGCCGATCGCGATGAGGAAGTCGTGCTCGAGCCCGCGAAGCCGGCGGGCGACGTTGTCCGCCTGGTCGAACGCGAGCTCGAGCCGCACGTCGCCCGGGAGCTCCGCGCGAAACGCCTCGATGCGCGCGCGTACACGGTCGCGCAGCGCGAGCACGTTCTGGTCGTTGAGCTGCCGCACGGTGACGAACACCGCGCGCTCGCCGTTGAACCGGCCGAATTGCTCGAGCTCCTCCGTGGTCCACTCCACCTCGGCCACATCGCCGAGGCGGACGACCGCGGCGCCTTGCGCGCCGAGCGGCGTCTGGCGGACCTCGTCGAGATCCGCGTAGGCGCCGGTGGTCTTGAGGTTGAAACGCCGCGCGCCGCTTTCGACTGCGCCGCCCGGGATGTTGGTGTTGCCGCCCTGGAGGGCGCCGATGACCTGCGCGAGCGGCAGGTGGAGCTGCGCCAGTTTGGCGAGGTCGAGGGAAACGCGAACCTGCTTTTCCGGGTACGCCCATTTCTGCACGTCGCGTACGCCCGGCTCCGTCTCGAGGCGCTCGCGGAGCAACTCGGCGAGATCCTGCAGGCGGCCGTAGCTGGCGTCGGGCGAGACGAGCGCGAGTTGAAGCGTGGCGACGTTGTTGGTCTGCCACCGGCGCACCTCGACGGTGGAGGTGTTGGCGGGCAAGCTGCCGCGCACCGCGTTCACCTGGCGGAGCACGTCGTTGTACTTGGTGTCGGGATCGTTGCCGTAGTAGAACTCGACCTCGACCAACGCCACGCCGTCCTCGACCGAGGTGCGCAGTTTGTGGAGGTCGTCGAGCTCCTTGACGGCGTCTTCGATCGGCCGCGCGACGAGGCGCTCCATCTCCACGGCGTTGGCGCCGGGGCACACGACGATCACGCTCGAGGCCGGGATGAGGAGCTTCGGGTCCTCGGAGCGCGGGATGTTTCGGAAGGCGTTGAAGCCGACCGCCGCGAGGCAGAGGAACACCAGGATCGTGAACTGGTGGTTGCGGACGGAAAACGACGTGAGCTTCATGGCGGGCGTCGCAGCCGGATGGAGTCAGGGAACGAGCTCGACCGCGACGCCGTCGCGCAGGAACTCCGCACCGGTCGTCGCCACGCGCGCCCCGGCGGGCAGGGCGCCCTCGAGGTACGCGGCGCCGTCGTGCACGGTTTGCACGACGACTTTCTGGCGCGTGACCGAGCGGCCGTCGGCCGCGACGAGGAAGAGCGAAGCCTGGCGCCCGTCGCCTTCCACGAGGGCGGTGACCGGCACGACCGGGCGAGGGGCGACGTCGGCGGGTTGCAGCTCGAGCTCGACCACCGAGCCGGAGCGCAACGCGGCGGGCGCCGCATCGAGGCGGACCTCGACTTCGACGGTGTGGGTCGCGGGATCCGTGGCCTCGGCAATCTGCGCGACACGACCGGCGAGCGGCGGTTGATGCGCCGACTGCGCGATCGCGGCATCGCCGACGCGCAGGCGTGCGGCTTCGGCCTCGGGCAGACCAGCGCGGGCGATCCAGCCTTCGTCGTCGGAGGCGAAGAGCACGGCGACCTTGTTGGCGGGAACCATGTCGTTCGGCTCGACGAGACGTTTCAGAATGTGCCCGGCGGCTGGCGCCACGATCTCGGCGTGGCGGCGGTTGAACTCGGCGATGCGCAGGGCGGCCTCCGCCTGTTCGAGGCCGGTGGCGGCATTTTGGGCGAGCTCGGTGGAGACGGCGTCGCGCGTGCGCAGCTCCTCGGCGCGGGCGAGATCGCGCCGGGCCTTTTCGACGCCGCTGCGCGCCTGCGCGAGCTGCGCCTCGATCTCGGCCGGGTCGAGCCGGGCGAGCAACTGGCCGGCGGCGACGCGGTCGCCGGCGCGCACTGCGACGGTCTCGACGAGTCCGCCGACCTTGAACGCGAGCGCCGCTTCCGCGCGGCGGCTCACCGTGCCCGGGACGCGCACCGGAATCGCACGGGCCGAGACGGCGACTGGGGCCACTTGCACCCGCGCAGCCGGCGGGGCCGCCGGCGCAGCCGGGGCGGGGCGCCCGCATCCGGCGAGCGGCAGGACTGCCAAGAGAAGGAGAGAACGCGGGGCCATGGCGAGCTGACACAGTGTCAGCCCGCGTTGGGGCGTCAACCGCGTTTGCCCACGAGAGCGTGGCGGAGCAGGGCGAAGCCATTGTCGATCGCCTTGCGCCGCTCGAGCCCGAAACAGGCGGAGAGGTGCGGGCCCTTGATCGCGAGTAGCTGCGCGAGCCCGTGGCAGAAGCCCCACAGGCATGTGCCGACGACCTGCGGATCGCCGACGTTGCGGCGGATCGAGCCGTCCTTGATGCCGCGGCGGACAAGCCCGGTCTTCAGCGCGTCGATCTCGTGGTGGAGTTTCTCGACCCGCTCGTAGAGTTCGCGCGCCGCGCTGTTGGCAGGAGGCTGCGACTCGTACATCGCGAGCACTTGGAAGAGCGCAGGAGCGTCGTCGTGGAGGCCAAAGTAAACGCGGCCCATTGTCTCGAGCTGGTCCAGTCCGGTGTCCTCCGGCTCGATCTCGTGGGCGAAGCGGGCCTGCAGTTCGACGGTGGCGAGGTGCACGCATTCGAGGAAGAGCGTGCGCTGATCGCTGAAATGGAAATAGACGAGCGGGCGGCTGACCTTGGCCGCCTTGGCGATCTGGCCGAAGGTGACGTTCTCCAGACCGCGTTCGGCGAAGAGGCGCGTCGCCGCGGTGATGATGGCGCGGCGGCTCTGCTCGCGGTCGAGCGGGCGGGCCGTGGGGGGGCGGCGCTTGGACATGGGCGCGAGCTTGCCAGTTGCTGACACTCGGTCAACCCGGCGGTCGGTCAGGCGGGGCCGACGGCAGCGCGAACCAACGCGGCGATCGGCGGAGGCAACTGCAGGGCAAGGGCGAAGGCCTGCGCCGGCGCACTCATTTTTTTCCACGTGCGCTGGAGGATGCCGACGAATTTCTCCTGCGTGTACTCGGCGTGTTGGGCGGCGAAATCCGCGATCTCGTTTTCGAGGAAAACCAGGCAGGCGGCGTCCTCGAGCGCTTGGGTGCCGGCGTTGGTCTTGAGGCCGGTCTTCGAGACCCAGGTGGCGGCTTCGTCGGCCTCGGCCGCGGGCACGCCGGCCTGGAGCAGCAGTTCCCGCGCGCGGGCGGCCTGTTTCACGTAGAGCGATTTCCGCCACGCGTGATAGCCGGGCTTGTCCATCGGGAAGGTGTCGCGTGGCACGGACCAGCGCTCGAGGTGTTGGCAACGCGCGGCGAGCCGGAGCAGGGGCGATGCGGCGGGATCGAGTCGCGCAACCCAGGCCTCCATGCGATCGGCGTAGACGAGCTCGGCCGGGCGGCCGTCGGCGGCGTGCTTGGGATCGGCGGAGTGGGCGTTGTCGATGAGAGTGCGGGCGTGTTGGTAGCAGTCCACGCGGCGCATGCTGACCGCCGGCCGCAGGCGCGGCAAGTCGGCAGCCGAGCGACGAACGCCGGCCCGCTGTGGCGCGCGCCGGTAAAGAATCTCGTGCGGCCGCTTGTATATTTAAGGAAACGCTTAACTAAAGCCCGTTATGCAAAGTCTTGCCGCCATCGCCGATCCCACCCGCCGTCGCATCATCGAGCTGCTCGCCGCGCGGGAGCGCACGGTGGGCGAGCTGGTCGAGGAGTTCGACATGAGCGCGCCGGCGGTCTCGCAGCACCTCAACATCCTGCGCGACGCCGGCCTGATCGACACCCGCGCGCAGGGGCGGACGCGGGTCCAGTCGCTGCGCCCCGGCGCGTTCGACGAGCTGGATGCGTGGCTGCAGCGGATGCAGCGCACGTGGAGCCGCCGACTCGATGCCCTCGAGCGCGAGCTGCGCGCGGAGAATTCCCACGAAACCAAAAAGAAGAAGCCATGAGAACCAACGAACAACTCGGAGAACTACGCGGTGCCGGCGAAGTGCGATTCGTGCGCACGTTACCCGGCCCGATCGAACAAGTCTGGGCCTTCCTCACGGAGCCCGAAAAGCGCAGCCGCTGGTTTGCCGGCGGACCGATGGAGCCGCGCGCGGGCGGCAGGGTCAGTCTGCACTTCCTCCACCGCAACCTCGCGCCCGACGAGACTCCGCCGGACGAATACCGCGAGGTGCAGGTGTCCGGCGTGGAGATGCGCGGCACCGTCACGCGCTGGGAGCCGCCACGCGTGCTCGCCTACACCTTCAGCGACGCCTCGGAAGTGACGTTCGAGCTCACGCCGCGCGGCGACGAGGTGCTGCTCGTGCTGACGCATCGGTCGCGCCCCGCCGATCTCCCCGAGATGGGCAACTTCAGCGCCGGCTGGCACACGCACCTCGAGCATCTGCAGGCGCTGCTCGTGGGCGCGCCGCGGCCGCCGTTCTGGTCGCTGTTCCTGGAACTGAAGGAGCAATACGAGCGTCGCCGCGCGGCCGCCTTCGCCGCCTGAGTTCCGCGTCTCGCCGCCTCCATCGGGCGCCGACCGGCGCCGGCGGAGCGCGGCGATCTTTCGGCTCGTCTTCGGCGAGCGAACCGGCGTGCTGGCGCGAAAACCCGACGAACGATGGACGTGCCTGCCGAGTGCCTGAACTGCGGTGTATGCTGCTTCTCGAAGTCCGCCACCTACATCCGGGTGAGCGGCGCGGACTGGACGCGACTGGGCGACGATGCCGAGCGCGTCGCGCGTTTCGTGGGACAACGCGCTTACATGCGGATGGAGGACGGGCATTGCATCGCGCTCCAGGTCTCGACGGCCCGCGGCCGCGCTCCGGTGTTCTTCTGCTCGATCTACGACAAGCGTCCGCAGATCTGTCGTGATCTCCGGCGTGGCTCGATGGAATGCGAAGGGGAGTTGACGACGAAAGCCGCGCGCGTGGCTGACGAGTACGGTTGTTGAGGCGGCGGCGCCGAGCCGGCGCTGTGCCCATTCGTCAGTTTCACGGCCCGTTGACGGGCCGAACGGGTCCGTAACCGAAATCCGGATTGGCGCGCCGCGTTTTTCGCCCGAGAAAGGCCCCGACGCGGCTTGCATCGGGAGTCTTCCTCGGCCGCTGCCACACAAACACCAAAACACGACCCGAGAATGAAATCCCTGAAATTCCTCCTCTGCCTGGGCCTTGCCGCCGTCGGCGCGCAAGCCGCCTCCAAGAGCCCGATGGCCGACTGGCCGAAGGCCTATTCCGTCGAGACCGTCACCACGGTCGCCGGCACCACGTCGGCCACGAAGCTGTTCGTCGACGGCGACAAGATGCGCACCGAGATGGACGCGAACGGCATGCAGATGATCTCCATCATCCGCCCGGACAAGAAGGTCAGCTACACGCTGATGCCGGCGCAGAAGATGGTCATGGAAAACCCGATTCCGGACGCGCCCGCCGCGGCGGCCCAGACCGGCGCGGAGCCGACCTGGGAGAAGGTCGGTTCGGCCAACGTGAACGGCGTCGCGTGCACCGAGTACAAGGTCACCACCGGCGCGGATGTCGCCCACTACTTTCTCAACAGCGACAATCTCCTCGTCCGTCTCGCCACGAAGGACATGACGATGGACTACAAGAACTTCAAAGCCGGCGCGCAGGATGCCGCGCTCTTCGAGGTGCCGGCCGGCTACAGCAAGCCCGGTGAGGCTTCCGCCTCCAGCTCCGACAACTCCGGCGGCAACAACAGCGGCGCGGCTCCCGCGGCCGACGAGAAGCCGGCGAAGAAGAAGAAGGGCCTCGGCGGCATGCTCGGCCGCTGAGCGCGCGCCCCGTTTTCCCGACCCAAGCTACAGACAAGACAAGCAGCGCGGCCCTCTCGCGAGAGAGGGCCGCTTTGTTTTCCGAAACAGCTTGGCGACGTGTTCAGCGACCGCGGCGGAGTCGCGAGAGGAAACCGCGCACACCGCCCGGCGCGGGCGGCGGCTGCGCCGGAGCGGGCTGGTTGCCGGCGCCCTCGTGGCGCGCGGTGCCGAACGATTGCTTCTTCGGCTTGGGCTGCTGCTGCGCAGGGCGGGCGCCGCCCTGACCGTGGCTGCGGCCCTGGCCGCCACCGTGACCTTGTTGCTGGCCGCGGCCGTGCGCGTGTCCGCCGCCGGGTTTGCCACCGCCGTGCCGGCCTTGCTGCTGGCCGCCGCGGTTGAAGCGGCCGCGGCCACCACCACCCTGCTGCTGGGGCTGGGGCGGGCGCAGCTCGTACGGGGCGTAGTGGAAGTTCTCGAGCTTGAGACGCTCAATCGGCTTGCCGATGAAACGCTCGATGGCGGCGACATCGGCCTCGTTTTCGGGCGACATGAGCGTGAACGCGTCGCCCACGGTCTGCGCGCGGCCGGTGCGGCCGATGCGATGGACGTAGTCCTCGGGGTGGCCGGGCACGTCGTAGTTGATGACGTGGGTCACGCCGGCCACGTCGATGCCGCGGGCGGCGATGTCGGTGGCGACCATCACCTCGTAACGGCCATTCTTGAAACCTTCCAGCGCCTCGACGCGTTGGTTCTGCGTGCGGTCGGAGTGGAGTGCCGCCACGGAATGGCCGGCGGCCTTCAGGCGCCGCGCGATGCGGTCGGCGCCGTGCTTGGTGCGCGAAAAGATCAGCACGCTGTCGAACTCCGTGCGCTCGAGGAGCGCGAGCAGCAGCTCGAACTTCTGCACCTGCGCGACCGGGTACATCGCGTGGGTGACCGTCTGCGCGGCGGCGCGGTTGATGCCGATCTCCACGCGCACCGGATCGCGTAGTGCGAAGGCGGCGACGGCGGCGATCTCGGGCGGCACCGTGGCGGAGAAGAAGAGCGTCTGCCGTGCGTCGGGGCAGGCGAGGATGATGCGCTTCACGTCGGGCAGGAAGCCCATGTCGAGCATGCGGTCGACCTCGTCGAGCACGAGCACCTCGATCGAGTCGAGCTTCAGGCCCTCCTGCATGAAATCGAGCAGGCGGCCGGGCGTGGCGACGATCACGTCGACACCGTCGCGCAGTTCTTTGCGTTGGTGGCCGTAGCCCACGCCGCCGTGCACGACGAGAGCGCGGATGTCGGTGAAACGGCCGAGATCGCGGAACGACGTCTCCACCTGGGCGGCCAACTCGCGGGTGGGCTCAAGCACGAGCACGCGGGCGCCGCGGGGCGAGTGCGCGCCGAGCTTGGAGAGGATCGGGAGCGCGAACGCCGCGGTCTTGCCCGTGCCCGTCTGCGCCGAGCCGATGAGGTCCTTGCCGGCGAGCACCGCCGGGATGGCGCGCAGCTGGATCGGAGTGGGTTCCGTGTAGCCCATGGCCTGGACGCCACGGATGGTATTCGGCGAGAGGCCGAGGGCTTTGAATGGCATGAGGCCAAGGACGTTTTCAGCAAACGCGGACGAGGGCGACGGTTTTCTCGGTGTCGCGCGACCGCTCTGGAGTGCCGCCGGTTTTCGGCGCGAACGCCGTCAGCGGTCGGCAGCGACATCGCGCAACACCGCCCGCGCGGCCTCGAGCTGCGGGTCCGGCTCCGCCCCGGGTGCGGCCGCGATCGGCACATCCGGCGTGACTCCGCGGCCTTCGAGCCGCCGACCATCCGGGCCGACATAGTCGTACACGCTGAGCTGGAGCTCGCCGCCGCCGGGCAATGGCCAACGCACGCACACGAGCACGTTGCCGGGCGTCGCGGTGCCGACCACCACGCCGCGTTTCTCGTGCTGCACGATCGCCGCGAGGATCTCGGCCGCGCTGGCGGAACGCTCCGACACGAGCACCGCGAGCGGGCCGGAGTAGTGCGCGGCGAGGAAATGGCGGGGCGAACGCCGCGCGCTGGAGCCGGCGCTCGTGCGCCCGCGGATGCCGCCGATCGGCGCGCGACCGGGAAAGATCTCCGCGAGAATCGCGGCGAGCGCGCGGGCCTCACCGCCGACATTGTCGCGCAGGTCGAGGACAAGGCCGGCCGGCTGCTCGCGTTTCAACTCGGCTCGCACCCAGCGCGCGGCGGACAGATCGAAGGAATCGAACGCGAGCACGAGCACGCCGTCGCCGAGGCGACGTGCGTCACGGACCGGCGGGTACTCGATCGTGCTCGCGCGCAGCTCGAGGCGACGCGGTTGCCCGGCGGTATCGAGGAAATCGCAGCGCACGAGCTGACCCGCGGAGAGTTTGCCGACACCGAGCACTTCGCCCGGCGGACGATCGTCGGCGGCGAGCAGGATCCAGCCCGGCCGTACGCCCGCGCGATCGGCGGCGCTGCCGGGGAAGACGGCGAGGATGCGGCGTGCGTGCTGCGGCTCCGGTAGCGGGCCGGTGCGGAAGCCGAGCAACGCGCTGCGGCGGTTCCGGTACTGGTCCACCTCGGTGGGCGAGAGCGCGCAGGTGTGCTCATCGCGCAGCTCGTCGAGCAGGGCGTTGAGCGCGACGTAGAGCTCGGCGTCGGTCGTCGCCGCGAGCGCCGCGGGGCGGTGGCGGGCGCGCGCGGCGGACCAATCGGCGCCGTTGAGCGCGGGATCGTAGTAGCGCCGCGCGACCCAGTCGGCCGCCTGGTCGAAAACACGGGCATTGAAGGCGGTGCGTTCCTCCGGCGCGACGGCGCGCGTTCCCCCGGCGTAATTGAGCAACGCGCTCGGCGGCGGCACTGTGGCGCAGCCGCCCAGCAACGCCGCGAGGACGACGAGCGCGAGGAACCAACGTGGCGGAACGAGCGACATG
>DATGXA010000189.1:0-6300 GCA_035299125.1 Opitutaceae bacterium | reverse complement strand
GGGCGGCCGCGGCTCTGCCGTCTCCGTGCGCGGTGCCGCAAGTCGCGTTCGTGAGTCCGGCTCCCGGCGCGACCCTGACCTTCAGCTCCCGCGAAGTCGACGGTCAGGCATTCCTCTCGCGGCAGGAGCTTCGTGTCGAGGTGAGCGGAGGGGATGGTTTGGCCGAGGTCACCTTCCTGCTGGAGCGCGCGTCGCGTCCCGGTCAGTACGAACTGCTCGGCACCGACGACACTGCGCCATACCGGGTCTTCTGGCGACCGCCGGCCGACCTGGTGCCGGGCGACGTGCTGACGTTCACCGCGACTGTCGACGATCTGCGCGGCCATTGTGCCGCCGCCAAGGTGGAAGGCGTACGAGTGGACGTGTCGGGCCCGGTGCCCGGGATCCGTGGCGCGACGGTGCCGCGGCTCATCCGTTCGCTGCCGGCGAGCGCGACGGCTCGGCTCGGTCGTGCCCTCACGTTGTCGGTCGCGGCCGAAGGCACCGGCCCGTTGGAGTACCAGTGGATTAGAGACGGAGAGGTGCTGGCCGGGGCCGAGGGGGAGTCTCTCGATGTCACGAACGCCCCCGGGCACTACATCGTGCTCGTCCGCAATCGCGCGGGGACGGCGGTCGGCGGGCCGACGGTCGTCACCGCGGCAGGGGCGGACGGAGTTCCGGGCGAATGACCGGGAAAGGCCGTGGCCGGGAACGCAGCGTCGGCCCTCAACGTGAGGCGCCGGATTGGAAGAACTGCGCGAGCGCCGTGGGCTCGAAGACGGGGACGGGTTGATATCCGGCGGTCGTGTCGCCGTAGATCTGGAGTTTCGCGACGAACCGGTCGTTGAGCACCGTGCCGCGACCGAGCAACGGCACGGCGGGTGGGTAGGGCTGCGCGAGGATCTCCCCCGGACCGAGATCGTGGCTGGGTTTACGGACCACCGGGCAGGGGCGGTCGACGACGAGCAACGTGATCGCCGAGCCGGCGAGATTGAAGGTGTACCCGATGGATTCGCCCGGAATCGGCGGTGCGACGACCCGGCGATCGACCTGCTGTCCGCGCGCGAGAAACGGCGCGAGCAGCTCGACGCCGTGCGCCTGCAGGGCCGAGCGCAGCGCCGAGGCGATCACGGTGAGCGCCTCGACCACCAGCGACTGGCACTGCGACGGGCCCGGCGCGCGGTCGAGTGCGCGTGTGAAAATCGTGGTCACGGCGTCCGCCTCGGCTTCGAGGACCAGGTCGGTCCAGCGCTGGCCTTGTGTGCGTAGGAGCGCGGTCCACGCGGCGTAGGTGACGGTCCCGCGCGCGCTCGGCGGCGATTCGCGTACGACCGAGTCGGAGCGCAGACCGAGATCCTGGAGGGCGCGGCGGGCGAGGTTTTCGATCTCTTGCGGCGGCAGCGGACTGGGCGCGAGCGTCGGCGCGCCGACGGGCGGGAACGCTGGCGCCGGCTCGGCGGATTGGCCGGAACGCGCGATCATCTCGCCGAGGAGTTCGTGGCGTTCGACGAGTTGTTCGAGTTCCTCGATGCGTTGCTGCACCTCGTGTTCGTAGGCGATGATGCGTTCCGCTGCTCGGAGCCGTGCGAGCATCTCGGCGGATTTGAACGGCTTCGTGACGAAGTCGTCCGCACCTGCGTCGAGGCCGGCGGCGAGATCCGCTTCGGAGTTTTTCGAGGTGAGGATGAGCAGGTAGGGACGGATGCGGAAACGGGTTTGGCGGAGCTGGGTGCACACCTCGGGTCCGGTCAGGTCGGGCATCATCCAGTCGATGATCGCGATCGACGGGCCGCCTTCGGCGGTGAGCGCAGCGATCGCCTTGCGTCCGCAATCGACGGTCTCGACCTCGAAGCGATGCTTCTCGAGGAAGGCGCGCATGATGCGCAGGACGGTGGGTTCGTCGTCGGCGACCAGAATCTTCATCAAAAAGCGGTGGTTGGCGGTGGACGGGAAAGCAGCGGATCACCGCGGCTGCGATTCACCATGACAAACACCAAAACCGCGGGTCGCCGGGCGGTGGCGAGAGGCCGCCGAAGATCCTGCGCGTCGCCACAAAGGCAGCGGCCACCGGTGGCGAGCCAGTGGCCGCTGACAGGCGTGGACGAAGGGTGGACCCGAGGCGGAGCCGTGGAGCGCGGCTGGGTTCAGACGTCCCGGAAGAACTCCTCGTGACCGCGGTGTTTGGCGTGAGCCACGGTTTGGGGCGCGGCTTTGCGCGGGGAAGCCTTGGACGCGGTTTGCGCGGGGCGCGCGGGTGTCGCGGGCGAGGCGTGCGGCGCGTGCGTGGCTACGATGGCCGGAGCGGCACGCGGGGTGGGGTGTGACGGGGAAACGGGCGTGGCGATACGCAGCGCTCGACCGACGAGGTTCTGGAGGTCGTTGACGACCTCGGTGAGCGACACGGCCTGGGCGTTGAGCTCCTCGGCAGCGCTGGCGCTTTCCTCGGCGTTGCCGGCGTTGGATTGGGTGACCTTGTCCATCTGGACCACGGCGGTGTTCACTTGGCCGATGCCTTGGCTTTGCTCCTGCGAGGCGCTGGCGATTTCGGTGACCAAGGTGTCGAGGCTGCGGATCTGGTCCTGGATCGTCGCGAAGCTCTTCGCCACTTCTGCGCTGATCAGGGCGCCTTGTTCGCTCTTCGAGACGGAATCATCGATCTTGGCGGCGGTTTCTTTGGCGGCGCTGGCGGCGCGTTGCGCGAGGTTGCGGACCTCCTCGGCGACGACGGCGAAACCGGCGCCAGCCTCACCGGCACGGGCGGCTTCGACGGCAGCGTTGAGGGCGAGGATGTTCGTTTGGAACGCGATCTCGTCGATCGTCTTGAGGATCTTGGTGATGTCCTGACTGGCGCCACGAATCGCCTCCATGGCGGCAACCATCGATTGCATCTGCCCGGCGCCGGTGTCGGCCGAGGTCCGGGCCTGGTTGGCGGCGGATTTCGCCTGCTGGGCGTTGTCGGCATTGCGCTTGGTCATGCTGGCGAGCTCTTCGAGGGAGGAGCTGGTTTCTTCGAGCGAGGCGGCCTGCTCACTCGCGCCTTCGGCCAGCGACTGGCTGGCGGACGAAACTTGGTTGGCGGCGGCGGAAGTCTGCTCCGCGCCGGAGGCGAGAGTCTCTGTCACGCCGCGAAGCGGATCGACGATCGATTTGCTGATCAACCAGGAGAGAAACGCGCCGAGCACGACCGCGGCGATCGCAACGCAAACCACCGCGGCCTGCGCCTCCCGGATGTTGCGATCGATGATGGGGCCGGCGTGGTCCTGATCGGTGATGAACGTGAGTTTCAGCTTCTCCGTCTCGTGATCGATCGCAGTGCCGACCTCCGCCAGATTCCGGCCGTATTCGTCGATTGCGGAGCGGCTTGTGGCGCTCGTCATCTTCTGGAACAGCGCGCGGTGTTCCTCGAGGTGGCGTGCGATGGTTGCGAGCATCTCCTGGCGAGTGGGATCGGTGATCGCGGTGCGGCCGGTTGCGAGGAATTCGACCACCCGTGCGCGTCGCGATTCGTAGAGTGTGGTGTCGGCCTGATTACGCGAGATCTGGTAGTCTTTGGCCGCCAGCCGCATTTCGAGGAAATTTGCCTGGATCCGGCCCGCCAAGTTGCTGTGGCGCGCATCGGCGCGGTACTCGGTGAAACCCGCTAACGCGCTGTGCAGCCCTTCGTATCCGGCCACGCCGGCCAAGATGAGCACCACCAGGATCGTCGCGAAACCGGCGGCCAAGCGCTGCGGGACTTTCCAACGTTTCATCGATGTGCGGGCGAAGTACCACGAACCCACGATCGCGGCGGCCAAAGCCAGGAGCGCGCCGACGATCCAGCGGGTGACGCGTGGCTCGGCGGCCGTCGCCGGTGCGCCGTGGGCGATCGGTTGCGGCGGTTCGTGGGTGGCGGCGGCTGGGGAAGCGTGGGGTGCGGCGGCGGCCGTATGGGCATCTGCTGGGCCTGCTGCGGCAAGCAGACGCGCCTGCTCGGGATGGGCGCCCAGCCAGTCGACCTTGCCGGTCGCGAGGTCGTAGATGGCGCCGACGACCTGGAGTTTTCCGGCCTGCAACAACTCACGGACTTCGGCGCTGCGTTTGAGGAGGTCTTCGATCGCGACCAGGACGTTGGCTTTCACCGCCTCGGGCATGAGGTGCGCGGCATCGGCGGAGGGGTTGGCGGCCCGTGCGCGTTCGACGGCGGGGATGATGTTGTCGACGAGTTCGGGAATGCAGCCGTGGACCGTGGCGCCTTCGACGACCGCTTTCACCGCGCCGCATCCGGAGTGCCCCAAAACGACGAGCAGCGGCGTGTGCAGGTGGCCGACTCCGTATTCGATCGTGCCGATCTCGTCGGTATCGGCGACGTTTCCAGCCACCCGGACGACGAAGATATCGCCGATGCCCTGATCGAAGAGCACTTCGGCGGGCACGCGCGAATCCGCGCAGGTCAGCACGGTGGCAAACGGGGTCTGGCCGCCGGTCACCTCCGCGCGGCGAGCCGCATCCTGTCGGGGGTGTTGACCAGCGCCGGAGGCGAAGTGGGCGTTGCCGTCGCGCAGCGCCTGCAGCGACTCGGCCGGCGAGGGAGCGGCGACGAGGGTTGCGGTGGACAAAGTCGCGGCGAGGGCGACGGCGAGGACCTGTGCGATGGATTTCATGGCGTGGGGCGGTAAAGAACGTTGGCGGGGACCGGTGCGGACGGGACGTGGAGAGCGTCAGCGTGGCGCGACTCACCTTCGACGAAATCCCGACGGGCGGACGGGCGATTTCGCAGGTAAACGGAAGCGGAGCCGCGGTGGAAGATGGCGCGTGGGCGGGCCATAAGGTCGGCCTGCAAATTGGGGCGGACCGGCATACATCGGCGAATACCGCCGGGAGTTGAGCCGTGGTTCGGCGTATTAATGCCGCTGACGTCCTCCTCTGGGCCGCAACGGCCGCCCCGGGGTGTGGGCGTAGGGCTGTCCCGAAGTCCGGGTGTGCCCGCGCGGCCCGAGTTGCGGAGCCGATCGATCCGAGCGTCTCGCCCTTCGATCCCGAAAAACAAGAAACCCCCGAGATCGGGTGGATCTCGGGGGTTTCAAGAGTGGCGCACCCGTAGGGAGTCGAACCCCAAACCTTCTGATCCGTAGTCAGATGCTCTATCCAATTGAGCTACGGGTGCGTGAAGGAGGCGTGAAGAGAATGATGCGTCCGGCGGGTGACAAGCACGAATTTGCGGAGTTTTTGCGGGCGTGAATTCGCGCCGGGTTTGAGGGACGAGGGCAGACGATCGGTGTGCAGACAGCATCGGCCCTGTGCGATCAGGCGTCCGCTCGGACGTTCGGCTCTCGGCACTAGTTCTCTCGACGCTCGACTGCATGGCCACCGCGCAGTGAAGGGCGGTGCGCACCTTGTCCGCCCGAGTATCGCCCGCCTTCCTCCGACGGCCGGCAGAGTGTGGTCGCGAAACTCGTTTCGATCCGCTGCGCCGGTCGGAGGCCTTGGCGGCTTTCGTCACCGGTGAAATCCACCTGTGAGGTTTTCGAGCTCGCGGCACGTGGGCCACCACGGTCCGGAAGCTCACGGCGAGGCGACGCGGCGGCGCCCCGCGCTGGAGGGATCGCGTCAGTTGCCGGTGTTGCCGGCGGAGACGAAGAGCGCGACGGCCTGCGAGCGGCGGGTGACGTTCAGTTTCCCGAAGACGTTCGCGAGGTAGTTCTTCACGGTCTTCTCGGTGAGGCCGAGCTCGTTGCCGACCTCCTTGTTGGTCTTGCCGGCGGCGATGAGCGCGAGCACGCGGCGCTCCTGTGGGGAGAGGCTGGAAACGGGGTCATCGGCCACGCCGCCGCGGGTGCGCATGAGCTGGAGCACGCGGGCAGTGGCCTGGGGGTCGAGCACAGATTTGCCGGCGGCGACATTGAAGATGGCCTGCACGAGGTCGTCGGCGCCGACTTCCTTGAGGAGGTAACCGTGGCCGCCGCAGCGGATGGCGTCGTTGATGAGCTGGTCGTCGATGACGGAGGTGAGGAAGAGGACGCGCGTGGCGGGGTTGTGCTCGAGGATGCGGCGGCAGGCGTCGAAGCCGGTGCCGTCGGGCAGGCGGATGTCGAGGAGGACGACATCGGGGCGGGTGTTCGCGGCCATGGAGACGGCCTCGGCGACCTTGCTGGCCTCGCCGACGATCGTCATGCCGGGCTCGGTGGAGAGGAGGGCTTTGAGTCCCATGCGGACGACTTGGCTGTCGTCGACGATGGCCAGACGAAGGGCGTTGGTGGCGGTCATGAGCGATGAGCGGAAGCGGGGGCGGTGAACGTGAGCACGAGCCGCGTGCCCTGGCCGGGGGCGGTGTGGCACTGGAGT
>DATGXA010000188.1:0-4094 GCA_035299125.1 Opitutaceae bacterium | reverse complement strand
GCCTGCCAGCGGATGCCGTCGGCATCGGTCCATGAGCCGCGAGCGCCGTCGTTGTGCTTGAGGAGTTTGACGGTGCGGTCGTCGAACGGCGTGGACGTGTAGTCGGCGGCGGCGGTGGGCCAGGCGATGTCCCAGCGCAGGGGCGCGGGCAGGCGGCTTTCGTGGTAGCCGTACCAGGCGCGCGTGGTGATCTCGCCGGCGAGCAGGCCCACGAGCAGGACGACGAAGGGCGTGATCGCGAGGCGCGGGGTGGTGAGCAACGACGTTCCGGGGCCGCCGGCGAGGGCGTGTGGGCGGTTGCCGCGGGCGACGAGAGCGGCGAGACCCCAGAGGCCGACGATGCAGCCGATCATGACGAAGTTGCCCATCGGGTCGTGCCAGCGGTGCAGGGCCTCGGTGCCGTCGCGGCCGGCGACGTAGGTGAGGGTGACGGTGCGGGCGGTGTTGAGGAGAAAGGCGACCACGAAGCTCGAGAGGACGAGCACGATCCGGCGGACGAAGCGGAGGCGGTAGAATTCGCCGAGGAAGAGCGACATCATGAACGCGGTCTGGAGCGAGCGAATGCCGCTGCAGGCCTCCTCGACATCGACGAGCGACTGGCCGATGGCGATGGTGTTGCCCTGCGCGAGCGCGGGGATGCCGCAGAGGGAAAGGCCTTCGGCGCTGATCTGGGTGTTGAGCTGCATGAGGCCCTGCGTGAAAGCCTCCTCGGCCCAGACCGGCCAAGGCAGCGCGGTGAGCGTGAAGACGACGGGGAAGGCGAAGTGCCATGTCCAGCGCCAGCCGCCCCAAGCGGTGAGCACGGCGAACGTGGAGCCGAGCGCGGCGACGGCCATGAGCCAGTTGATGCGCACCCAGTCGGGATTCGCCTCGTGGATGACGCGCAGCGGCACGAGCGCGAGCGCGACGGCCGAGAGCACGAGGGCGGGGAGCCAGTTTGCGGCGCGGGCGAGCGGCGCGGCGGCATCGCGGAGGCGCTCGAAGACGAGGTAGCCGGCGAGCGCCGGGATGGCCCAGCCGTATGAATACAACGGGTTGACCCGCCACTCGAGACTCTGTTGCGACCAGACGGAGAGCCAGAGCGCGCCCAAGCCGAGGGCGGCGGCGACGAGGTCACCACGGAAGGCCAGCGGTCGGCTGGTCGAGCTGGCCGTGGCGGGCGCGGACGAGGCGGCGGTGGGCATGGGAGGCGGGGGTGAAAGGCGAGATCGGGTCAGGCTTTCGAGGACTCCTTCTCGCCGTAGGCCTGGTAGTAGTCCTTCCCGTAGGCGCCGTAGCCGTCGTAGTCGTAGCTGAGGACGCGCGAGCGGGGGAGTTGGTTGAGAACGACGCCGAGCACGTACGCGCCGGTCTCGTCGAATTTCGCGAGGGTCTTCTTCACGAGGCTGCGACGGACGGTCTTGAACTTGGTGACGTAGATGACCTCGGCGGCGTGGCGGGCGAGCAGCAGCGCATCGGGGAAGACGGCGGAGGGCGGTGTGTCGAGGATGACGATGTCGAACGAGCGCTTGAGGCGGTCGAAGAGAGGGGAAACGGCGAGGCGCTCGATGATCTCGGTGGGCTTCTTCACGGCGCCGCCGGCGCTGAGGAGGTGGAGGTTGGGCGAGAGCAGGCGGATGCCGAGGTCCTCCTCCTCCGCGGTGGCGAGATCGGGGAGCCGGTGGTCCTGCGCCCAGCGGAGGACGCCGCGGTCGTTGGGCACGCCGAAGAGGCGGTGCTGCGAGGGGCGGCGGAAATCGCAGTCGACGATCAGGGTGCGGCGGCCGTGGGCGGCGAAGACGGCGGCGAGGTTGGCGGAGGTGACGCTCTTGCCTTCGCCGGGGACGGAGCTGGCGACGAGGAGGACCTTCGGGGTGGGGATGTCGCTGCGGAGCTCGATCTCGCTGTAGAGGCCGCGGTAGCACTCGACGAGGGCATCGTCGGTGCCGTCGCGGAAGACCGTGGCGTGTTGCTGGGCGGGGATGTTCTTGAAAAGGCGGACGCCGGCGAGCAGGTGGGTCTGGAGCTTGTCCTCGATGTCGGAGGTGGACTTGATGCGCGTATCGAGGAAGCCGAGGCCGAGCGGGAGGCTGAAAAGGAGAAGGACGCCGAGGGCGCCGGCCTTGGCGGCGATCTGGCCCTTGCCGCGGTTGATGGGGGAACTGGGGATGTAGGCGCGGTCGAAGACCTTGATGTTGGTGTTCTCCATCTGCGCGGAGATGTTGGCGTCGTTGAGCCGGTTCATGATCGCGCGGTAGGTGTCCTGCTTGGTGCGCGCGAACTGCTCGAGGAACTTGTAGTCGACGGAGATCTTATCGAGGGCGCGGGCGTCGTTCTCGGCGGTGCCGAGCTCGGTCTTGAGCGTGGCGACGTATGAGGCGGCGAAGGCGGTGCGGGTGCGGAGGTCGGCGATGGCGAGATCGATGTCGGCGGCGAGGTGCTTGCGGGCGTTGTCGAGGGCGAGGGCGTTGTCCTTCATCTTCGGGTGTTCCTCGAGGTAGCGCTCCTCGAGGTGGCGGCGGGCGGCGAGCAGGCCGTCGATCTGCGACCGGGTGGAGGCGATGCCGCCGAAGCCGTTGATGTAGGAGATCTCCTGGAGGTCGCGTTTGTCGCGGAGGTAGGTCTCCACCTTGTCGAGCTGTTCCTGAAGGCCGACGAGGTTGAGCTGGGCGCCGACGAGGGATTCGCCGAGGGAGGCGACCTTCTTGAGGACGACGTTCTGGTTTTCGCCGAGGGCGGCCATGTTGTACTTGGCGCGGTACTGCTGGAGGTTGCGCTCGGCCTCCTCGACCTCCTTGCGTGTATCCTCGGCTTGGTTACGGAGGAAGACGATGGCGGAGTTGGTGCCGGTCATCGCGAGATCGATGTTGAAGTCGATGTACTTGCGGGCGTAGCGGTTCGCGATGAGCGCGGCGGCCTCGGGATCACGGTGGTAGACGGCGATACCGAGGATGGTGGTGCCTTTGCGCGCGTAGACCTTCACACGCGGGCCGAGGATCGCGGCGAGGGAGGGGGGCGGCGCATCGGGGCGCTCGGGGTCGCGATAGGGGCGCTGGATCTTCTCGATCTCCTCGGCGGTGAAGGAGGCCTGGAGGGCCTCGAAGAACGTCTGGCTGCGGATCTGTTCGAGATGGACGTTGAGCTCGGCGTCGCGGGTGATGGTGGTGTCGACGACGGCTTGGACCGGGAGCACGCGGTTGGCGCGGGTCTCGAAGAGGAGGGAGGCCTCGGTCTGGTAGACGATCTCGGGCTTTGGTTGGAGGACGATGAACGCGACCACGGCGGGCACGGCGACGAGGGCGCCGATCCACCAGCGTTCGAGGAACATCCGCCAAAGGTCGCGCGGGTGGACCGAGAAACCGGCCGGGGCGGCGGCGGCCTTCGTGGCGGCGCCGGAGCGTTTGGGTGTGGAGCGGGACGCTTGGTTGGGCGAGGTGGACACGTTGCGAAAGGGCTCGAGGTTGCGTTGCGGGGCGCAGGTTCCAGGCGGCGGTAGGCGCGACGGGAGCGGGCGGTGGTTCAGAAGAGGCGTTCGGGGATCCAGATCCGGTCGCCGGGGAGGATGGCGAACTCCTTGGGCGTGTCGGGACCGGCGCCGCGGCGGGTGAGCATGGCCTCGACGTTGATCTCGCTGGTCGTCTCGCGGCCGTCGGCGCCGATGCGGGTGATACGGACCGAATCGGAACGGGCGGTGGGCAGGAAGCCGCCGGCGCGCGTGATGACATCGGTGATGTCGAGCGTGCTCTTTTCGGGCGGGAAGGCCATCTTGCCCGGGCCGCGCACGGCGCCGAGGATCGAGATGTCGCGCACGGCGTACGATTGGATCGAGATGTTCACCATCGGGTTCTTCAGGATGCGACGATCGACGTAGAGGCGTTCGATGAAGGTCTCGGCTTCGCGTACGGAGCGGCCGGCGAGCTCGATGTCGCCGACGAGTGCGAGGCGGATGCGACCGCGGGAGTCGATCTTCTGGGCGAGGGAGAGTTCGCCTTCGCCGTAGACGTTGATCGAAACGAGGTCGCCGTTGACGAACTTGTACGCGGGATCGGGTACCTCGCCGGCGGGGGCGACCGCGGCGGGCGCGGTGGTGGAGGTGGTGGTCGTGGCGGGCGCTT
>DATGXA010000187.1:0-19355 GCA_035299125.1 Opitutaceae bacterium | reverse complement strand
GATATCCGCCTCGAAGAACGACCGCACGTAGTCTCTGCGCGCGTGGTCCACCCTGCGGCCGTAGGCGAGCGCCTGGTCGGGCGTCAGCCCAAGCAAACGCTCGGTTCGTTTTGCGCGGCTCTCGGCGCTCCCGACCAACCGAATGTGGAGCCCGCGGGCGCAGCCGGCCGTCGCGTAATTGCCGCCCCGCCCCACGAGGATCACGTGGCCCAGCCGGGCCAGCCGTCGCATGAGGTTGTTGGTCTGGTGTACCAACGTCCAGATGCTCGGATGCAGGCCGACGATTTCTCCCACCGAGGATTCGACCTCGGAGATCTTGTCCTCAGGTAGATATCGAGCGAGAGAGCTCGAGAGGTGGTTATCCTCCAGCATCTGGCCGACGAGGTTTCGGTCGAACACCGTCCAGGCGGCTTGCTCGACAGTATTGAGGCGATCGAGTCGGCGCGCGAGCTCTACGCCCAGCGCATTCCCCCCCGTGCCGCATTCACGGGAGACCGTGACGAACGGCCCGCTGCTGGCGTGGTGTTCTCCGACAGGACGGCCGAACTGAAGGTCGAGATAGGCCTTCGCTTTTTCTATGGAAGGATGCGTTTCCATAAAGCGACGGGGTTGAGGTTGGAGAATTGGGTCGCGGGGAATCTACCCGTCTCCCCTCCTGCCGCAACGTGGGGCTCATGCCGAAAAGCGCAGACGGGCTTTTGCGTTCGTAACCGGCGCGAGGCCGTGACGTCATCGGACCTCGATGAAGCACGTTCAGCCTGCGATCACCGCGCTTGCGCTGCTGGTGGCGATCGCCGCGTGTTGTTTTGCGTGGCGCGAGCATGCGCGAGCGCAACGTGCGGTGCTTGCGGCGGCCGAAGCCGAGTCCCGATCGGTGATGCGATTCGCCAGCGCGCCCGCGCCGGACTCACCCGCCCTGGAGGTCGTGCCGGTTGCCCCGAAGGGATCGCCTCCGCCCGCTGAGCCGAGCGGCCGGCCGCAGTTAGGGCGTCGCTCGGGGCCGCCGCCTGATTTTTCCGCTGATCCAGAGATCGCCCCACTATTGCTCAAGCAACGTCAACGGCAGGCCGCGGCGCGCTACGCCGCTTTGTTCGCTCGCCTCGAACTTACGCCCGAGCTCACGGCGCAACTCGAACGCCTCCTGGCAGACAAGCAGTTGTCCCGTTTCGAGGCCATGGGACTCGCGCGGCGGCAGGGCCTCGGTCGTGATGAAGCCCATGCGCTCGCCAACCAAGCAGATGCGGAGTCAGACAACTCGATTCGCGCGCTGATCGGCGACGCGGCGTTCACTCAACTCGAAGAGTACGATCGCACTTACCAACAGCGCACGACGGTGAACAGCCTTTCGACTCAGCTCAGTTACAGCGGGCAGGCGTTGTCGCCGGGCCAGCAGGAGAAGCTGATCGCAGTGCTCGCGGAGCACGCCGTGGTCGACGAGCAATCGTTCGCTCCGCCGGGAATCCCCGGCAGCGGCAGTGTCTTCAACCGCAGTTCGTCGGCTGAGGAGATCGAGGAGTTCTTCGAGAACAAAGCGGCCAGCGATGCGGAAGTGATAAACCGGGTCTCCACCTTCCTAACCCCAGCGCAGATCGAAGCCGTGCGTCGCCAGCAACAGGATGAAACGGACCGCCTTCGGATTACCGCGTTGCGGATCGATCGGATGCGCCGGGCTCAAGCGGCATCCGGGGGAAACTGAACTGCGCCCCCGCAGCGGCGGCGCGGTTCGACTCAGGCGCCGGTGGACTCGGTCGAGACTTCGAATCGGTATCCGATGTCTCGCACGGTCTGAATGAATTCCGGGTTTCGTGGATCGCGCTCGATCTTCGCCCGCAGCGTGGTGACACAGCGATCGACGCTACGATCGGTCACGATCACGTCGTCGCCCCAGACTCCGTCGAGGATCGTGTTGCGCGTGAGCGCCCGACCTGCGCGAGAGAGAAAAAACGCGAGCAACTTGAACTCCTTGCCGGTGAGCTCGATCTCGGTGGCGCCGCGGAACAGTTTGTGGGCCGCCGCATCCAGCCGGTATTCACCGAAGGTGCGGCTCTCGCTGGCCGGCCCCTGGCGGCGCAGCGCCGTCTTCACCCGTGCCAGCAGCTCGCGGATACCGAACGGCTTCGTCACGTAGTCGTCGGCGCCGAGTTCGAGGCCGCGCACGATATCGTCCTCCTGCCCCTTGGCGGTGAGCATGATAATTGGCATCGCGAGCCGGCGCTCCCGCGCGGCGCGGCAAATCTCGTAGCCGCTCACATGCGGCAACATGAGATCGAGCAGCACGAGTGAGGGGGGATCATCCAACAGCATCTCGAGGCCGCGCCGACCGTCGGAAGCGGTGTGCACAACGTAGCCGGCAGTGGTGAAGTTGTCCTTCAACCCGCGGAGCAGGGCAGGATCGTCCTCGATGATCAGAATCCGGAACGCGCTCATTGGTTCGGAGGGGCGCTGGGAAGACGGATGGTGAAGGTGCTGCCGCGCCCGAGCTCGCTCTCTACGGTGATGGTGCCGTGATGCGCGGCGACGATGGAGTGCACGATGCTCAGACCGAGACCGCAGCCGCCGCTTACCGGTGATCCTTGCGGGTGTACCTGGTAGAAGCGTTGGAAGATCCGCCGGCGGTCGCGCGGCGCGAGGCCGATGCCGTGATCGCGCACGGCGAACTCGACGCGCTCCTCGTGCAGGCGCGCGGAGAGGACGACGTGTTTGGTCTCGCCCGAGTACTTCCAGGCGTTGTCGAGCAGGTTGGTCAGCGCGGTGACGAGCGCGTCGGCATCGGCGTCGAGATCCGGCAGGTCGGGAGCGATCACGGTTTCGAATCTGCCCGCGCCTTGGAAACGTTCGCGCACGGTTCCGGCCGCGCGCTCGGCGAGCGTGGTCGCGGCGACACGCTCGAACGCGTAGACGTACTTGTTTCGCTCGATGCGGGAGAATGTGAGGAAGTTGTCGATGAGGCGGCTGAGGCGCACGTTTTCCTGTGCGATGAGCTGCAGGTATTCGCGTGTGGTGCGCTCCTCGAGCGGCGGCGGCGCGTTGAGGAGGGTCTCGACGAAGAGCCGCATCGAGGAGAGCGGCGTTTTCAGCTCGTGGGTGACATTTGCCACGAGGTCGTTGCGGAGGCGGGTGAGGGCGAGTTGGCGGCGGAGCATCCCCCATGTGAGCGCCGCGAGGATGAGCAGGACGAGGATCGCGAGGCCGCCGATCCACACGTAGAAGCCGGCACGCGCCCGGCTCGCGGCGTCGAACGCCCGGCGGTCGCGCAACACGAGCGCGAGCCGCCAGCCGGGCATCGAGGCTCCGGCCGGCACCGAAAGCAGCGCGGCCTCGGAGTCGCGTCTTGGCTCGATGAATTCGATACGCGCGTCGGCCGGAGGATCGGTCTGGATGGTCAATCGTGCCAATCGCTCCGGCAGGCCTTCCGACCGGAACAGAAGCACGACGCGCGCGCTCGGCACCGAGAATTGCCAGACGCCGGGCTGGGCGCTCGGGCGCAATTCGGAGTCGGCGGTCGAGGCCGGCTTCGCCCCGGACCATTCCGCGGCGAGATCCTCGGCGGCGAGGAACGCCGCGAGCGTGGGCTCAGGTGCGGTTTTCTGGAGTTCGCGCAGTAGAAGGCGGCGTTGCGGCGAGGCCAGCGTGTTGTCGCTGTAATCCAAGGCGAGGGCGCCGAGCTGAGCGCGCAGGGCGGCGCTACGCGCGGGTGCCTCGTCGCGCAGGAGCTCGAGTGCGAGCAGGAACGCGTTGGGCGTGATCAGCCGACCTTGTGTGTCGACGGCCGCGCGGAACCGGTCGGCGGCGAGCTGCTCGGTGAGGACTCCGACGGCGGCGGCGCGCTCGCCGCTGCGGACGAGGCATCGGGCTTGGGCCTGCAGCGCGCGCGCGGCCATGGGCGGCGAATCGTGCGCGGTTGCGATCGCGGCGTAGGCGCGGGCCGCTTGCGCCGGGTCGCGCAACTCGAGTGCGCTCGCCGCCTGCCACTCGGCAGTCGGCGGCTCGCTCGGCGGTCGCGTGGGTGCGTTCGGATACGCGACGCTACCGGCGGGAGCGAAACACACGGCGGCGTCCGCTTTGGCGCCCGCGACGACCTGCGCGAACAGCTCGGCGGAACTGACGCTCGCCGCGTCGGTGGCTAGTCTGGCGGAGAGACGCAGCCAATGGGATTGGAGGCGCTCCTGCGCGAGGAGGAGATTGGCGCGGTACGCTTCGGTGAGGTGCTGCCGGACGGCGAGCTCCTCGTTGCGGGCCGCTCGATCGACGAACCACAGCAGGGCGACCGAGGGGACCAGCACCACTCCGAACAGGAGCACGGGCAGCCACGAGCCGGAGGAGCGGCCGAGGCGGCGAGTGGCGTGGCGGAGGAAGGGCATTCAGAATGGCAAGACGCGCCCGTTGTGGAGCGGGCGCGTCGTATGAACCGAGGACGGAGGTTATTTCGCGTGGAAAGAAGCGACGAGTTCGTCGAAACGTGGCTGGTAGGATTCGGCATCCTCCGGCGCGACGGTGGCAGAGATGTCGACTGCGTTGCCGTCGATGAGCGAGAACGCGATGTAGACGACCGCTTTCACCGGACCTTGCACCTGATCGGCGATCACCGTGAGTGCTGGCTGCCCGTCCACGGTCGTCTCACGCCAGGTGTCCGTCCGCACGTTGATCTGCTGGACGAATTTCTTCCCCATCGCGATCTGGTGATCGGCGAAGGCTCGGAGCGAGGAGACGGTCGCCGGATCGAAGTTAGCTTGCGGCTCGACCTTCACGGTATTCACGCCGCGAGCTTCGGCATCGACGATATGAACCGTTTGTCGCCGCAGGCTGTCCGGGCCGTCGTCGCGCCGGAAGATGGCGCCGGCGGGCACCGTGACGCGGAACCCGAGTGTGGGCTCGCGATACTCGACCGGCGCCGGAGCAGTGTCTTCGTTGATGCTGTTCGTCTCGACGGTCACACCGTTGGCCTCGAAACGGATCAGGTGGCGTCGCGGTGCGGTGGAGTACCAGAATGTCTGTTGGCCGCCGACGAGGCTGAGCACGACTTTGTAGCATTCGAACGTGCCGGCCGGGACGGTGATCTGTTCGGTGCCGGCGACGGCGACCTCGACGGGGATGGTGAGCCCGTTGAGGCTCACAAAAACGTTGATCGTCTTCTTGAACCCCGCGGCGAGCGGCAGGCGGCGGATGAGCTGGATGGCTTCCTCGTTGTCGTAGACCACGCCGGCGAGATCGAGTTGGCGGCGGCCGACGTTACGGATGTCGACGTCGACTTTACCCGAGGCGTAGTTCGCTTCGGCGGAGCCGAGAAGCAGGTTTCGCCACTCGCTGTGGATTGGCTTCATCGAGCCGGCTTCCACGTCGAGCCGACTCCAGTTCTTGTTTCCGGCGAACACCAGCGAGGTGAACCGCCACGTCTTGCGACCGTCGCGTTCCCCACTCTCGACGGTGTAGCGTCCGAACCCGGCTTTCACGCCGGATGGCAGTTTCACTTCGTAGCAGGTCTCCTCGCGATGGGCCCACGGCGCTGGGAGCAGGGCGGCGCCGTCGGCGAGGTAGTCGCTGGCAGCGGCGACGAGATCCTTCTCGGCTGGGTACTCTTTGATGAGGCGCTCGAAGGTGGCAGAGGCGGCGGCGATGTCGCCTTTCTTGTCGTGGCAGATTGCGAGTCGGAAGAGCGCCTGGGCGGCGAGGGATTGGCTGGTCTTCGCGTCGTCGAGGATCTGTTGGTAGACCTTCATCGCCGCGTCGATATCGCCTTTGGTCTCCTCGGAGTAGACGCCGAGCTCCATCAACTCGGTGATCGTCGGCTGGGGGGCCGCGGCGACGGACGGCGCGGTGTGGGCGAGGCCGGCGAGGCAGAACAGGACTGCGAGCTTCCGCGTGCAGCCCGGAAGAAGAATGAGAGGAGTGGTCGTGATCATCGACCGCAGTGTAGGGGACATTTGTTACCGGATGATTACCGGCTTGTCCGAAATCTGTCCAACGCGGCCGGCGCGAGCGCGGGCGTCAACGGGGGGCGCTGCGGCCAAGGGGCGCGAACTCGCGGAGGTATTTCAGCGCGACGGAAAACTCCTTGGGCTGCGGCGCCTCGACGACCGTGCGTGCGCCGGTGAGCGGGTGATCGAACGCGAGCGAGAACGCATGCAGCGCGAGGCGGCCGAGCAGCGGGCGCTCGGGCTCGTCGCGCTTGTGGCGGTAGGCGGATTTGAGCGCGGAGAGAAAGATCGCGGCGGCGCCACCGTAGAAGGGGTCGGCGACGATCGGGCAGCCGACGGAGGCGAGATGTACGCGAAGTTGGTGCGTTCGGCCGGTCTGGGGACGGCACTCGACGAGCGTGTGGACTCGGAAGCGCTCAAGCACCGTGACGTCGGTCACCGCTGGCTTGCCGTTGGCCGGATCGACGCGCATGCGGCCGGCCTTGCGCGGATCGTCGCCAAGTGGTTGGTCGATGGTGAAGCGCTCGGCTGCGGGATGTCCGGCGACGAGCGCTAGATAGCGTTTCTCCACTGTGTGCGCTTCGAACTGCGCAGTGAGGGCGCGCAGAGCTTCGGCGGTCTTCGTGCAGACGAGCACGCCGCTGGTGTCTGCGTCGAGGCGGTGGACGTTGTTGGTCTCGAGGCCGCGCGCCGCATGGACGGCGGCCATGAGATTCGGGCGGGTCTTGTCCCAGCGGTCGGGCGCGACGAGGAGCCCCGAGGGCTTGTCGAAGACGAGCAGGGCGTCGTCCTCGAGGAGGACGGGGGGCAGGCGCATGGGTCAGAGTTTTGCGCGTTTGGCGACCCAATCGACGATCGCCTTTTCGTCATCGCCGGCATGCCAGACGACCTGAAGGAACTCGGCGGGATGGATGTCGTGTTGTTTGAAGAAACGGCGGTCGCCACCGCATCCATACATGAGCGAGGTCGGGAGTTCGCCACGAAGTTTGGCGCGGGCCTTCGGCATCAGGCGGGGAAGCCACTCGATGCCGCGCACCGCGGCGGTCTTGGCGGGCATGGCGCCTTCGTCGAGGATCACCTTCGAAGGCACGCCTTTTTGCACGAGGAGGAAATAGCTGCGGCGGACGGCCTGCACGAGCAACGCGGTGTCGAAGTCGGGCTCGCCGTAGTTTGCGGCGTCCTCGGCGTAATCGTAGAGGTCTTGCGGGCGGGAGCCGATGGAGGCGAGGAAGGCGAGTTCGTGTTTGGCGAAGAGTTCGTCGGGGTTGCGTTTGCCCGCGGCGAACTGCTTCACGGCCTTGTCGTAGAGCGCGCGGAATTCCTTGTGAAAGTCGTAGTGTTCCATGCGGCGGACGCTACGCGCCGAGGCGCCGAGGGAAAGTCCGAACCGGCGGGCGGCGGGATGACTGTGAGATCGGTGATCCCGACGTGTTCGCGCGCCTGCGCTGCAAGGACGTTTCCGTCGGTTGGTGAGCGCGGGTCGAGGGATTTCAGCCCTCGATCGCGCGGCGAAACGCGACGCGGTCGGTAGCGCGGAAGAAGGCTGTGCCGGCGACAAACGTGTCGGCTCCAGCGGCCGCGCAGAGGGGGGCGGTGGTCGAATCGACGCCACCATCGACTTCGATGCGGAACGTGTGGCCGAGTTCGCGGCGCCAGCGGGCGATCTGTTCGATCTTGGGCAGCACGTCGTGACGGAACGACTGGCCGCCGAAACCGGGCTGCACGGTCATGAGGAGAACGAGATCAACCTGCGCGAGCAGATGCTCGACCGCCGAGGCGGGTGTGCCCGGATTGAGCACGATGCCATTTTGTTTCCCGAGTGCGCGGATGCGGGCGAGCACGGCGGCGTGGTCGTAGGCCGGTTCGACGTGGATGCTGATCAGATCGCTGCCGGCGCGGGCGAAGGGCTCGATGTAGTCGCCGGGGTTGTCGAGCATTAGGTGGGTGTCGAGGAACAGCGGCGTGCGCTTGCGCAGGGCGGCGGCGGTGCCGGGACCGAAAGTGAGGTTGGGCACGAAGTGCCCGTCCATGATGTCGAGGTGCAGCCACTGGACGCCGGCGGCGGCGGCCTCGGCGGCGCTACCCGCGAGGTTGGCGTGGTCGCCGGCGAGCAGCGAAGGAGCGAGCAGCGGAGCGGGCATGGCCGCGAAAGAGCCGGGCGTGGATCTCACCACGTATCGAGCAACGCGTGCGCGATCTCGGCGCCGAGGGCTTCGGCGAGGAGGGGCATCGTCTGGTACTCGGTGGGCTGGAGGCCGCTGTCGACGAACACATCGCGCGTGGCGGCGATGCTGCGGCGGTCGATCAGGATGCGGCCGTTACGATCAGTGAGCGTGATTTCGGCGGTGAGGCGGGCGGCGAACTTGCGCGCCAAGGCCGTATCGTCGCGGCGCGCTGCGAGCACATCGCGCTCGAAACGGACGAGCCGGATCTGGAGGTGGGCGGCGGAATCGCCTTCGTGCGCGGCGAGCTGGATGCGGCCATCGCGGGCGACCGCGAGACGGATGGCGTCGGTCACCAGCGGCGCGGCTTGCGGCGCGAAGGAGGCGTTTACGGCGGGTTCGACGAAGACCGTTTCGGCGAGCGGTTTTCCGGGCGCACCGAGGTGATAATGGGAGCAGCCGGCCAGCGCGGCCAAAGCGACCGTGGCGGCAAGAAGACGAGCGAACGAGCGCATGGAGGGTCCGGCGGGAAGCGGGCTCAGAACAGCCAAAGGACCTTCTTCTTCTTCGGCTTCGGCGGCTGGATCTTGTTCGCGCGGGCCGCGGCGGCGGCTTCCTGTTCGGCGAGCTTCGGGGCGATCTTGTCGAGACGTTCGCGCGCCTTTTGGGCGACGGGCGAACCGGGGTAGATGGTGATGGCCTCGTTGTAGAAGATTTTCGCGGCGATGTAGTTGTGCCGCTTGAAGTGATAGAACTCGGCCATCTTCATTTTGCTCATGGCGAGCTCGGTCTTCATCTTGTCGAGGCCCTGCTCGGCCTGGGCGACGTTGGGATCCTTCGGGAAGAGGATCAGGAAATCCTGGTAGTAGGTGGAGGATTCCTTGGCGGAGAACTGGTCGTACTCGGGGCCGTCGACGAGCGTGGAGTGCACCTGCGCCATGCGGAGGTAGGCATCGGGCGTGAGGATGCTGTTCGGATAGAAGTTGATCATGCGATCGAGGGCATCGATCGCCTCGATCTTGCTGCGGAAACGCTTGTGCAGCTGTGCCACGCGCATGAGCGCGAGCGGGGCGTAGTCGCTGTACGGGGCGTTCGCCACCACGAACTCGAAATAGACGACGGCCGACTCGCGCTTGCGGAAACCGGGCAGCATGCCCCAGAGCCAGCGGCCGCGAGCGCCATCGGCGACGGCGGAGGCGATGCGGTACTGTTCGGCGATGACGTCGTTGAAGCGTTCGTAGTTCGGGTACTGCTGGATGATCTGCTGGTACGCGTCGAACGCCTTCGGATAATTGTGCTGGGCGAGCCGGATCTGGGCGGTGCGGAAGTGCGCCTCGGGGCCGTAGATCGACTTTCCGTACTGGTGGGTAACGCGCTTGTAGAGGCGCAGCGCCCGCCGGAGGCTGCCGCGCTCTTCGGCCGCGCGCGCGCGGTTCATGAGGTCGAGCGCGTTGCGGGCGTCCTCGCCGGCCAGACCGGCGAGGGCACCGCCCTCGACATGCCAGCCGGTGCCGGGACTCCACACGAGCTCGGCGCGGAGCCAAGCGGGGGCGAAGAGTGCGATCAGGAGCAACCCAACAGTGCAGAGCAGGCGCGATTGGCGCATAAAATCAGGTCCAGCGAATCAGTGCGGATGCCCACGTCAAGCCGGCGCCAAATGCGACGAACAGGACGTAGTCGCCGGCGACGATGCGGCCGGCGCGGCGCGCTTCGTCGAGGGCAATCGGGATGGAGGCGGCGGAGGTGTTTCCGTAGCGTGCCAAGTTCATGAACACGCGCTCAGGCGGCAGCTTCATGCGCTGCGCGATGGCGTCGATGATCCGCTGGTTCGCTTGGTGGGAGATCAGGAGCTTCACCTGGTCGGGTGCGACACCGTTCTTCTCCAGAAGTTCAACGGCGGCGTCCTGCATCGCGGTGACGGCGAGTTTGAAGACTTCCTTGCCGCGCATCTGGATGAAGTGTTCGCGGCGGGCGACGGTCTCCGCGGAGGCGGGACTGCGTGAGCCGCCGGAGGTGACCTTGATCAGGTCGCCGGAGCTGCCGTCGGCGTAGAGCTTGGTGCCGATGATGCCGCGGCCTGCGCCGGCTTCGAGGCCGAGCACGACCGCGCCGGCGCCGTCGCCGAAGAGGATGCAGGTGGTGCGGTCCTGATAATCGGTGAGGCTGGTGAGTTTCTCGGCTCCGATGACAAGCGCGCGGCGGTAACGGCCGGTGGCCAGCATGGCGCTGGCGACCTCGAGCGAGTAGAGGAAACCGCTGCAGGCCGCAGCGAGATCCATGCAGGCGCAGGCGCCGAGGCCGAGCTTGTGTTGCACGATCGTCGCGGTGGAGGGGAGCGGCGCATCGGGCGTGCAGGTGGCGATGACGAGGAGGTCGATGTCCGCCGGCGCAAGCTTGGCGTCGTCGAGGGCGATCCGGGCCGCCTTCACGGCGAGATCCGAGGTGGCCTCGTCGGCCGCGGCGACATGGCGCTCGCGGATGCCGGAGCGGGTGACGATCCACTCGTCGTTGGTGTCGACAATGCGCGAGAGCTCCTCGTTGGTGAGGATACGCTCCGGGGCATATGCGCCGGTTCCGAGGATGACGACCGATTGACCTGCAGGATTCATGCGGGAAACGGGGGTGGGGTGAGATGGGGCGCTCAGACCGCCGGCTTGTCGAGCACGGTGTTGGCGGCGGCGATATCGGCCTCGATGTGGTGCACGAGGTCGGTGCGGAGAAATTCGCTGGCGTCGTGGATCGCGTTCATCAGCGCGTGGCGGTTGGCGGAGCCGTGCGCCTTGATCACGCAGCCGCGCAGCCCGAGGAGCGGAGCGCCGCCGTAGCGCTCAGGCTGGATGCGGTGCTTGAGGCCATGCAGCGCGCCTTTGCCGAGCAAGGCGGCGAGCATGCGAATGGGGTTGGCCTTGAAGAGGCCCTTTAGCTCGCGGCCGACAAACTTCACCAGCGATTCCCAAGTCTTCAGGCAGATGTTGCCCGTGAAACCGTCGCACACGACGACGTCCACATCGTGGAGAAAAACTTGGAAACCTTCGATGGGCCCGACGTAGTTCACCAGTTTGCCGAGCGACTTGAGCGCCTCGTGCGTCTGGTTGATGAGGGCGTTGCCCTTGCCTTCCTCGGTGCCGATCGTGAGCAGGCCCACACGGGGCTGCTGGATGCCGAGTTCCACGCGGCAATAGTGCGTGCCGAGGATGGCGTTGTGGACGAGGTGGCGCGCCGTGGCATCGGGGTTGGCGCCGCCGTCGATGAGAATGAGGTGCCCGTTGTCGCAGGGGATGACGGGCGCGAGGGCGGGGCGCTCGACGCCGTCGAGCGTGCGGAGCTTGAGCGTGCCGGCGGCGACGAGGATCTTGGTGTTGCCGGTGCTGACGACGGCGGAGGCGGTGCCCTCCTTCACCAAATCCATGGCGCGCAGCATCGACGCGTCCTTCTTGCGGCGGATCGCGGTCATCACGTCGTCCTCCATCTGCACGACTTCGGAGGCGTGTTGGATGGTCAGCTTCGGGTGACCGGCGAGACCAGCCTCGGCGAGCAGCGGACGCAGTTGCGCCTCGTCACCGACCAAGATGACGGGGCGCAGTTCGGGAAAAGCATCGAAGGCAAGCCGGAGCGCGGCGACGACCTCGGCCGGGCCGAGGTCGCCCCCCATGGCGTCCACCGCGATGCTGCCGGTGGCGGGGGATGGGTCGCTCATGCGTGCAAGACGGCGGGTTGCCGGACGGAGAGAGCCGTCAGACCTCGACGTCGAGCACTTGACGTCCGCGGTACATCCCGGTCTTCGGGTTCACGCGGTGCGGGCGGAAGAGAGAGCCGTCGGTGTCCCGGGCAAACTGGGGAGCCTTGAAGGCGTTAGCGGCGCGACGGAGAGCGCTGCGGCGCTTGGACTGTTTACGTTTCGGATTGGCCATGATGAAGTTGGATCGGTGTTGCAGCCGCGCGACGAGTGGTCCCGGGTGCGGAAGGGGTGCGAGTAAAGATCGGGGTCGGGTCGGGTCAAGCAGGGAGTCGGGCGGGAAACCGTGCCTGTGTCGCGGCGGGAGAATAGGGAGTGGGCGCCCGCCTTCGGGTCCGGCGCCCGCGTGGATTCAGAAGAGAAGGACCCCCGCCAACACCGCGGCGAGCACGATCCGATAGATTGCGAACGGCGTGAGGCCGAAGCGCGTGAGTGCGGCGATGAGGACCTTGATCGCGGCCGCGGCGGACACGAAGGCGACGAAGGTGCCGATCAGCACGGGCGACCAGCCGAAGACGTCGATCATGGCCGGACCGGCCTTGGCGCCCTTGAGCAACGCCGCGCCGGCGAGCGTGGGCAGTCCGACGAGGAAACTGAACTCGGCGGCCTGCGCGGGTTTCAGCCCGACGATGTAGCCGCCGACAATCGTCATCATGGACCGGCTGGTGCCGGGCCACATCGCGACGCATTGCATGGCGCCGACGAGCAGCGCCTCGCTCGGGCGAAGCTCAGAGGGTCTGCGGCCGTTGGACTGGGCCCACTGCGACTGCCGCCGGCGGCGATCGACGTAGAGCATCAGCACGGCGCCGCCGACGAGCGCGACAATCACCGGCCAGATGCCGAACAGCATCTTCTCGATCCAGTCGTCCAACAGGAATCCGAAGACGACGGCGGGCAGGATCCCGAGCGCGATGTTGCGCAGCAGTTTCGCGCCTTCGCGGTCCATGCCCAGCGCGCCGAGCAGGAGGCTCCAGAGTTGGTTCCAGTAGAGCACGACGACGGCCGCGATGCCGCCGACCTGTATGACGACGGCAAACGCATCGGCGGCGGCCTTGACCGTGAGCGGCCGGCCGACGGGGTGCTCGGCCGAGGGCGGCTTGATCCAGCGGGGGTGCCCGGCGTCGTCGGTCAACTGGACCTCGCTCTCGAGCCCGAGGAGGTGGTTGGTGATGATGAGATGGCCGGTCGAGGACACGGGAAGGTATTCCGTGATGCCCTCGACGAGACCGAGTGCGATGGCCTCGCCGGTGGTCAGGGTGCGGGTGCTGACCGGCGTAACCGCGGTGGCCGGAGTCTCGACGGATTGCGACGCCGGCGCTTGGGCGCGGGCGAGACCGAGGGCGATCACGAAGGCGAGCACACAACCGGCGAAACGCATGGCGCGGATGTGCGCGAACCGGCTTGTCGTGTCGAGGATTGTTCAGGGCCGCTCGGGTGTGGCCGAGCGGCCCGCGGCGAACGACGCTTGCTCAGGCCTGCGCCACGCGGAAGTCGATCTGGCGTTTCACGCGGTCGACGCGGTCGACCTGCACCTGGATCTGGGCGCCGAGGGTGAAACGGCGTTTCTTCCGGCGGCCGACAAGCGCGGTGCCGTCGGGCGTGAGCGTGTAGAGATCGTCGTCGAGCGTGGAGACGTGGATGAAACCGTACGCCTGCGACTCGACGAGTTCGACGAACATTCCGTGGTTGCGCACCTCGAGGATCGTGGCGGCGAGCGGCGTGCGTTTCTTCTTCTTCAACTCGCGCTCGAAGTACTCGAGCAGCTTCACCTTCACGGATTCGCGCTCGGCCTCGGTGCTGTTCTGCTCGGTGAGGCTGAGGTGCTCGGCAAGGCGCGGCATGTGCTCGGCTCGGTATTGGGATTTCCAGCCGCGCGGCGCGGGCTGATGGCAATGCCGCACGAGATAGGACTCGAACACCCGGTGCACGACGAGGTCGGCGTAGCGACGGATCGGCGAGGTGAAGTGCGTGTAATCCTTCTTCGCGAGGCCGAAGTGGCCGTCGGGTTTCTCGCGGTAACAGGCGCGCGCGAGGCTGCGGAGCAGTTGCACGCGGAGGATCTGCGCCTGGTCGTGGGTGCGGATCTTGGCGAGCACGCGGCTGAGTTCGCGCCGGTTCGTGAGGTCGCCGGCCTGCACGCCCTGCGTGCCGAGGAACTCGCGGAAATCCCGCAGGCGGTCCTCGTCGGGATCGTCGTGCACGCGATAGACCGATGGGAGCTGGTGCTTGCGTGTGATGCGCGCGACGGCCTCGTTGGCGAGAAGCATGAACTCCTCGATGAGCTGGTGGCTCTCGTCGTTCTCGATGCGCTCGAGGCGGTCGGCGTAGCCGTCGGCATCGACGAAGATCTTCGTCTCCGGCATGTCGAGGTCGAGCGCGCCCTGGCGGAAACGCTCGGCGCGTAGCGGCTCGGCGAAACGCCAGAACGTCCGCACCAGGTGTTGCAGGTCGCGGAGCTCGGCGGAGGGCAGGCTGTTGAGCGGTCGGCCGGTCGCACCGGTCTGGTGCGCGGGCGGCAGCGGCAGGCGGCGGATCTTCTCGAGGTCGTTTTCCTTCAGCAGCGCGTAGGCCTGGCGGTAGGTGAGGCGTTTGCGGCTGCGGATGACGGTGTTGGCGAACTCCGTATCCGTGACGTGGCCATGTTTGTTGAACGTGAAGAACACGCTCTTCGTGAGCCGGTCCTCGCCCTCCTTCAACGAGCAGAGCCCGTTGGAGAGCTTGAACGGCAGCATGGGCACGACGGTGCCGACGAGGTAGGTGCTGTTGCCGCGGTGCTGGGCCTCGCGGTCGAGCGCGGTGCCGGGGCGCACGTACGCGCCGACATCGGCGATGTGCACGCCGATGCGCACGCGGCCATCGGTCAGCTCCTCGAGCGAGAGCGCGTCGTCGAAGTCCTTGGCGTCGTCGGGGTCGATCGTGCAGGTCGGGATCGAGCGGATGTCGCGCCGGTGTTCGAGATCTGCGGGCTGCATCGCATCGGGCAGCGCGGCGACCTCCGCCTCGACGGCGGCGGGGAACTTCGTCTCGAGCTTGTACTTGTGGTAGATCGCGGCGAGTTCGGCGCGCGGCTCGAACGTGCGGCCGAGCACCTCGATGATCTCGCCCTCGGGATTGGCGTGGCGGTTCTCCCACTCGGCGAGGCGCACGACGACCTTGTCGCCGATCTGCGGAGTCGGCACGAGCGGCGAACGCTCGGGCGCGTCGACATAGACATCGTGCACGTAGCGCGGGTCGTCGGGTGTGACGAAGTGGAACTTCTGCGACTTGCGGAGCGTGCCGACGATCGTGTCGCGGGCGCGTTCGAGGATGCGGATCACGCGGCCGCTGCGCAGGACCGGCGGCGCACCACGGGAGCCGCGCTGCTCGCGCCGGCCGCGGGGCGGACGGGCGGGGGCGCCGCTCAGGCGCACGACGACGCGGTCGCCGTGCATTGCGGTGCCGGTATCCTCGGCGGCGACATCGATCGGCTCGGGCGTCTTGGCGTCGGCGGGCGCGCCGTCGGGTTGTTCGGGGCGAAGGATGCCGCGGCCGTTGGGCCGCATCTGGATGGTGCCGGTGACGAGATCGGCATCGGCGGGACGGACGAAGCGGTCGGATTTGACGCGGACAATCGAGCCGCGGGAAAGGAGCTGTTGGAGCTCGGCGTCGAGCTTGCGGAGCTCGTTCTTCTTCAGGCCGAGTTTCGCGGCGAGTTCGGCGCGATTGAGCGGCACGTAGTCGCGCCGCCCCAGCAGTTGGAGCAAGCGCTCATGGAGTTTCATCGCCGCGGAAATTGGGTTGGAAACGCGCGTGGCACAACCCAAGTCTTGGCGGCGATGAACATCGTTCACGCAGCCAGCGAGCTGTTTCCGTTCATGAAGACCGGCGGGTTGGCGGACGCGGTCGGGGGCCTCACGAAGACCCTCGCCGCGGCCGGCCACGAGGTCTCCGTCTTCCTGCCGGGCTACCGCACGGCGCTCGAGCATCCCGAGGCGGACGGCGCGCGCCGCATCCATCGGCTGCAGATCGAGCTCGGCGGCCGTTTCGTGGAGGCGGATCTGCTGCGGCTGTGTCTCGCGCCGGGCTACACGGTCTATTTCATCGTGCGCGACGAGTTCTTCGATCGTCGCGGCGCGTACGGCACGAACGAGCGCGACTACGACGACAACGCCGAGCGTTTCATCTTCTTCGCGAAGGCCGTCGCCGAAGCGATGCGCCTCGCCGACCTCAAGGCCGACGTCGTGCATGCACACGACTGGCAGACGGCGCTCCTGCCGGTGTACGTGCGACTCGTCGAGGAACGCCACGACACCTCGCTCGCGGTGAAGACGGTGTTCACGGTGCACAACCTGTCGTTCCAGGGCGTGTTCCCGATGGATGCGTTCGGCCTGACGAATCTCCCCGACGAGTTCCGCAGCGTCGACGGCTTGGAATTCTTTGGACAGATGAACCTGATGAAGGCGGGCCTGTTGTTCGCCGATCGCGTGACGACGGTCAGCCCGACCTACGCGCGCGAGATCCAGACGCCGGAGTTCGGCTGCGGGCTCGAGGGCGTGATCGCGACCCGCTCCTCGGATCTCGTGGGCCTGCTCAACGGCATCGACGACTCGATCTGGAACCCCGCGATCGATCCGCTGCTGCCGGCGCGCTTCAACGTCGAGGACCCGGCGGGAAAACAGAAATGCCGCCGCGCGCTGCTGAAGAAGTGCGGTTTCCCGGTCGACAGCACGGCGCCGGTCTTCGCGGTGATCTGCCGCCTGGTGGAGCAGAAGGGCGTGGACTTGCTACTCGGCGCGCGCCGCTTTTTCGAGACGCAGGACTGCCATCTGATCGTGGTCGGCACCGGCTGGGCACGCTACGAGGAGGCGCTCAACGAGCTCTCGCAGGCGTACCCGCGTCGCGTGGTGCTCGCGAAGGTGCTGGACGAGCCGATGACCCACCTGGTCGAGGCGGGGGCGGACTTCTTCCTGATGCCGTCGATCTTCGAGCCGTGCGGGCTCAACCAGATGTATTCGCAGCGCTACGGCACGGTGCCGCTGTGCAGCCGCGTGGGCGGGCTGGTCGACACGGTCGTCGATCTGGAGGAGTCACCCGAGGGTGGCACGGGCCTGCTGTTCGCGCCGACGGAGCAGGGCATCTCCTGGGCGCTCGAGCGCGCGTTGATGCTCTATCGCCAGCCGGAGAAGCTGCGCGCCATCGCCGACCGCGGCATGCGGCGGGAGTTCGGCTGGGGCACGGCCGCGCAGCGCTACGCGCGGCTCTACAACGACGAGATCTGAAAGGCCGGCGCGGCGCGCGACGTGCGTTGCCGGAAAACGAAAAGGGCGGCCCGCTGGAGCCGCCCTTTGTTGTCGCCAGATATCGGTTTTGCTCAGCGCAGCGGCTTCAGTTCGACGAGCCACACGTCGTTCTCGCGCAGCGGGAACGCGTGTTCAAAACGGCCGTCCTTGCCCACTTTGACCTTCGATGTGAGTTCGGGCGCGCCGGTGGCGGCCTGTCGGAGCTGCGCGACCTGCGCGCGGGTGAGCTGCGCGGGCGAGCCGAGGTCGCGATAGGCGGCCTGCACGTCGTTCGCGCGATAGCCGACCTTCGTGGCGCGGAGCTCGTAGCGGCCAGGCTTTAGCCCGGCGAGCTTCAGCGCGACCTGCCCCTTGGGCGCGGCGGGATTGTCGCGGAGGTAGTACTCCTGGTTGTTCACCGACGGGCCGGGATGGGTGATCGTGAAATCCCAGAACAACGCCTGCGCACCGCCGGCATCGTCGCGGGCGACGAAGGCCGCCGGATCGTCACACTTCAGCTCGGTGCCGCCGAGGCGGTGCAGGAACTGGTACGCGAAGAACGCCGGCTTCGGCAGGTCCTGGTAGTTGAGCAGGCCGAAGCCGCCGTGGAACGGCGTCATGCGCGGGCCGGCCTCCTCGAAGATGTCCGTGAACGTCCAGTACGACATCGACTGCGCGGTGGCGCCGATGTTCTTCATCTTGTCGAGGATGAACGCGGCGCTGTGGTAGCTGTCGTGGACCGGGTCGGAAGGCGTGTACGAGGCGCTCCACTCGGTGTAGTGCAGCTCGGCGGCGGCGAAGGGGGATTTCGCCATCTTCTCTCGCGTGGCGCGCACGGAGCTCGTGATCGCGTTGCGGTCGGGCGAGAGCACGGTGCCGGTGTTGCCGTGTTCATCGAGGTACCCGCTCATCGTCGCGTACTCGTGCGTGCTGATGAAGTCCAGCGGCAGCTTGCGCTCGGCGCAGTGCGCGAGCGTCTCGTCGATCCAGCCGCTCCCCGCCGTCGCCGGACCGCCGACACGGTAGCTCGCGTCGACCGCCTTCACGCCGCGCACGGTGGACTCGTAGAGGCGGAGATATTCGGCGCGCGCGATCGGGGCGAACTCGGCATCGGTCTTGCCGCCGGTGGTGCCGATCCAGAAGCCGGTGAGATTGGGCTCGTTCCAGACCTCGAAATACCAGCTGCGCACCTCGTCGGCGCCGTAGCGCTCGGTCACGTGGCGCGTGAACGCCGTGATGAACGCCTCCCACTTCGCGTAGTCCTTCGGTGGGGTGACGTTGCCGCGCCACCAGAAGATCGTCTGCGGGCCGCTCGCCAGCGCGGTGGGCATGAAGCCGAGCTCGAGGAACGGTTTCATCCCGATGCTCTGCAGGAAATCGAAGAGCTCGTCGATGTACTGCCAGTTGTAGATCGGGCGGCCCTGCCGGTCCTCCTGGTACACGCCCATGTCGTCGCAGAACAGACCGTGGAAGCGGATGTAACGGAAACCGCATTGCTCGCGCACGAAGCGGAGCTGGCGCTGCCAGTCGGCGCGCAGACCTTCGTTGGCGCGGCCGGCGCCGACGCAGAACGCCGGCATGGGGCTGGTGGGACCTTGCACTTGCGCGAGATCGGCCTGGATCACGCGAGCGGGCGCGGCGTCCTGAGCGAGAGCGCCGGTCGTTAGGGCGAACAACGAGAACAACCAGAATCGGGAGAACATAATCGGGGGAGGTTGGTTGAGGGAAACAGCGCGCCACAAGACGCCGCCGAGCGCTCCGCGCCAAGCCTGTTGTGCGCAAATGGGCGGCGCCGGCCCCGCCGCTTCGGATTTGTCATCGGCGCGCGCGGCGCGAGGCTCGCCGCGATGTCCGCTCGTCCCGTTCTCCGCGTGCTCACCGGCGCCACCGCGTCCGGCAAGACGGCGCGCGCGCTCGACTGGGCGGAGCGGCACGGCGCAGAGATAGTGTCGTGCGATTCGCTGCTGTTCTACCGCGGCATGGATATCGGCACGGCGAAACCGACGCGCGCGGAACTCGCCCGGGTGGCGCATCACCTCGTCGACATCGTCGAGCCGCGCGAACGTTACGACGTGCAACGCTACGTGCTCGAAGCCCGCGCGGCGGTCGACGCGATCGCGGCGCGCGGCCGGCGCGTGCTGGTCGTGGGCGGGAGCGGTTTCTACCTGCGGAGTTTCTTCGCGCCGATGTCGGACGGCATCGAGGTCGACCCGACCCTGCGTGCGCAGCTCGAGGCGCGGTTGAAGGGCGACGGCATCGAGGCGCTCGTCGCCGAATTGCGAGT
>DATGXA010000186.1:0-6326 GCA_035299125.1 Opitutaceae bacterium | reverse complement strand
GTGAGATCGAGCCGCCGGCCGCAGCGAAGCTCGGCACCGTGGTCGCCGCGGCGGGGGTTGCCCAGCCGGGGCTTGTGCTGCCGCCGATTGCACCGGCCCGTGTCCTCGCGCTTCCTCCGCCGGCAGCCGGCAGCCAGCCGAGCGTGCATGTGCTCGCGACCCGGCCAACTGGTCTCGCGGCCGGGATCAATGTCTACTACGACGACGCCACGGACGGCGACTACCCCCTTGTCGGTCGCCAGTCATCGTTCGCGCTGCCGGTCTCGCTCGTCTCGGCCGCGGCTGCGGGTGCCACGACTATTCGCGTGGCTCTGCTCGCCGGCGCGGATGGCGCGGACCTGCAGCGTGACTCCGCCTATCTACGCAACTGGACGGGCGGTGTCACCGAGGGGCGCAACGACGAGCTGCTCCTTATCCTCCTCGCCAAGGATGGCGCCGGCGCGATCGTCGGAACCGCGAGCACCCAAACGGTCGAGGTGCTCAGTGTCTCCGGGGCGCCTACGCTCGTGTCGGCCGACACGTTCGATGTGCCGGTCCTGCGCGGCCGGCGGGGGACGGTGGCGCAAGCGTTCAGCGCGGGCTCCTTCCCGGATGTGTGGACCAACTACGAAGGCTGGATTATCCCACGCTACAGCCTGGAGCCACTCAGCCACGCCGACTTCGGCGCGATGATCTCGAGCGGCGACAGCGGGTACTTCCGCCTCGGTGCCTATTCGGGATCGGTGCAATACTCGCCGGCCGCCGCCTATGCCGAGCGCACCCGCCGCGGCAGCGCCGGGCTCGCGCTCGCCGAGTTTACCGCGCAGGTCGACGACGCGACCTGGATCCCCTCGCTCAGCATGCGAGTGCCGAGCGGCTACGCGCCGATCGCCGGCACTGCGGCGACTGTATCGGTGACCCCAACCGACTCGCTGCCCGCGACCGACGTACAGGGCGCCCTCGAGGATCTCGACGGACGCGCACTCAGCGACTCCGGCACCGGCTTCTCGCTCATCGACGCGGCTCCGTTTGGGCTGAGGAAATTGGTCGCCGGCGCCGGAGTGACACTCGCGATTGTGGGCAGCGCCATCGAAATCAGCGCCGAGACTAGCGGTGGTCCGGAGATCAGCGGCAGCGCGTCCGATACATTTGCCGGTATTATCCTCGGCGAGATCGATGCCGTCTCGACCGGCTGGGGCTGGTCGGCGAATGGCACGTCCGAGACCTTCTGGCTACCTCACGCGGAGGACAATTTCACCGGCATCACGATTGGCGAAATCACCGAAGTCACCACCGGGACTGGCTGGGCCGGGCCGGGCACTTCTTACGTACCATGATCGGCTACCAAAAGACCACAGCGCTCGGCACTGCCGACTGCGTCATCACCGAGCCCCGTGCCTGCTACCGGCGGGCGTGGAACCTGTCGCCCACCTGGAAGCGCGTGCGTCTCGGCGTCTTCTTCTCGCTCATCGGCACCGGCGGTCCAAACGAGGACTGTATCAACGAATCGATTCTCTACACCGACTTGCGCGACCAGATATCCTTCGGGTTGGCCTCCGGGGATGGTGCGCCTGGAATGGCCGGCCATAGATTCGTTGGGATGGGGTGCCCGAAATCAGGGACCCGCAGCGCTCCGTATTGGGACGCCAGCAATAGTGCGTGGAAGCTCATCGGCAATAGTGTCTACATCAACACCTGCATCGCAGACGGGACGACCCTCTCAGTCGGTGGCAGCAATGCCTACCTATACACCGCCCACAGAGCCCCAAGCGGCACTGAGCTTTTTGCGGCATTCCTCGGGCTTGATATTACGTTGTCCTCAACCGGGGCCACGGTCCAAGTAGCCTCGAATCCCAGTGGTGGGCCGTTTGGCTACACGGACGTGTCTCGGCCGGCGTTGCTGAACCTGATGATGGGGTCGTCGTACCTGTCAGCCGGCACGCTCACGGGCGGCTGGTGGAGCAGCGACGGGATCTCCGGGCTGTCAGACGTCTACCTGCGAATGCCCCACCGCCTCGGTCGCCTGCGCGTGTTCGCGATGCGGGTCGAGGAGCTGGGTTGAAGCTGCCAGTGTCCGGAGTTCGTGGTAGGTGTAAGACCAACGGCCGCGGCCAATGCCAATGCTCACACTAACCCACATCGTCGTCGCTGCTCTTCCGCTCGAGTGCGCGGTCTCCGGGCATCCGGTGCGGATCGAGGCGGAGTGGGAGGATCCGACTCACCCATATCCGATTGGCCCCGTGGTGGCGCATTTCACCGGCCGATCCGGTCGGTCGATCGAGCACCGCGTCGGGGATGCTTGCCGGAACCCGGAGAGCGTCGTTGTCACGCTCGCGCGCGACTCCGTCTCTCAACGCCTCGCCGCCGCGCTCCTCGCTCAATCGCTCGCGCGGCCGCATGATCCCCGGCCGCGCGGTGGCACCGGGCTCGGGATGCGCTGATACCAATAGGTTGGTAGGCGGAGCGCTCGATGCGGCCCGCCATCTTCTCTCGATTATCGCTGCGGGCCGTCGCGCTTCGCGCGATGTGCTGTGGGGGCCTCGCCGAGGCCGGCGGGCCCGCGTTTGCTGCGCGCCTGCATCACGTACGCAGTACCGTTGCAGCCGGCCTGCAGAATCTGCGCGGCGCGGCACCGCGGCGCGCTCGCCCGCAAATGGATCGCCCGTCGCCCGCGGCGCGGTTACATCGGTCCAGCCATTTCAGTCTTTTCTTCCACCCATTTCAATTTTTCCGGCGGTTACGTGCGCCACTCCGGGCTTTGGCCTTGCGACCGCGCCCCGCTCTGGAAAATAGGGGCAACCCGGCTTCGTCTGCGCAACACCGAGCGATGAACCTCTCCCAAATGCCCCGCCCGCCCAAGTGGCCCTATTTCACCGGCGACGCTGTCCTGCTCGCTCTCGCGTGCTACGTCGGCCTCACCGCGAACCCGCTCTCGTCGCTCGCCCTCTCCATCATCTTCGGCTGCGTGGCCCTCGGCGCGCTCCTCGCCGCCGTGCCATACCTGCTCGACGCCCTCGCCGAGCAACGCGCCGCCGACGCGGTCTTCCAGCAAAAACTCGAGGCACAGAACCAGCGCCTCGCCCACGCGACCGAGGTGCTCGCCACCACCGCCGCGCAGATCAAGGCCGCGCACGACGCCGCCGCGAAAGCCGTGCACGCCGCCGACGCCCTCCCCTACAAGCTCCAGGAGAAGATCGCCGAGTTCACCAACCAGCTCCAGGAACGCGAGGACGAGGACAAGGCCGCCATGGCCAAGGAGCTCGATCTCCTCCGCGACACCGAAGGCCAACGCCTCACCGCCCTCGTCGGCACGATCCAGTCCGCCACCAAGGAGTTCGCCACGATCGAGAAGGAGGCCCGCGCCGCGCTCGAGGCCGCCCGTCGCGAAGCCACCGAGGCCGCCCCCGCCCTCGCCGCCGCACTCGGCGCCGCCACCACCCGCGCCGAGGCCGCGCTCAACCAATCCTCCACGCAGGCGCAAAACGCCATCGCCGCCACCGAAACCCGCGCCCGCGAGGCGCTCGCCGCCGCCGAGTCTGTTTCCAACCGCCTGCTCGAACGCACCGCCGCCCTCCGCCAGCTCGAGCAGGAACTCGACTCCGCGCTCCAACAAAAGATCGAGCAACTCCACGCCGCCGCGCGCGCCATCGAGACCGCCGCCAAGACCGCCCGCCGCCCCCGCGCCGCCGCCGAGGAGAAGCCAGAGCCCGCAGCCGACGACGCCTCACCCGCCACTGCCGCGCCCACCGTGGATGCGGCGACACCCGCGCCGGCCCTCCCGGTCATGCAGCTCACGGCGTTTCCTCGCGCCAAACGCGAACCCGCCACCCCGCGCGCCGACACACCCGACACGTCCGCGCCCGAGTCCGCACCAGCAACGCCAGCCGCGGAACCAGTCACCGCTTCCGGCGAGACCGAGCCCACTCCCGCCGCAGAGCCGACGCCGAAACGCGAGCCACGCCGCAAATCATCCGCCCGCAGCGTGGGCGAGGCCGTGCTACCCGGTTTCGCCGAACCGGAGATCGTCTACGACGCCGAGCCCGCCACGCACTCCGCCCCGGCGAAAACCGCCGACGGCATCACGCGCCTCCTCGTCACCGCCTACATCGGGATCGGCAACAAGGTCTTCATCCGCGGCGAAGGTCCCGGTCTGAGCTGGGAGAAGGGCGTGCCGATGGAGTTCGTCTCGATCGGCAAGTGGTCATGGGAAACCACCGACGCCATCGACCCGCTCAAGATCCAGCTCTTCAAAAACGACGATCTCGCCGCCCAGGGCGAAGCCATCACGCTCCCGCCCGGCCACCACATCGAGGCCACTCCCGTCTTCCGCGCGGAAGACCCGTTCTGAAGTCCAGCCGAGGGCTGCGAACCCGCCGCTGCGGGCACAGCGGATTCTAGAGCGGCGTTTTAGCTGCAGCCGGGATCGCGGATCCCGGGCCTCGTACCGGGGGCAGCGACCCCAGCTACAGTGTGCCCGAAACCGCTCCGACGCCGCACACGACCGGTCTTCTACCCTCCGGAGAGGCACCGGTACGCCGACGGCTCATGTCAACTATTGGTTGACGAAAATTGCTTCACCACCACGCGAGCCCGGCGCAGGTTCGCGTGCGGAGCCGCCCTTCCGGCGTGCGGACTCTGTCGCCGGACACTGCGACTCGAAACGAGATTTTCGCAGCACCGCCTCGATCGCCCGCGCACTCGTCAGTCGACGCGAGTTGCCCGCCAGATCCTCCGCTCACCCCGCGACCTTCTCGCGGTTCCAGCCGCGGTGGCTGATGTCGAGCCAGAGGTTGTAGGTCGCCACGAAAGAGGGAAAGAGGTTCTGGATGATGCCCACCGAGTCGTTCTTGCCCCACACGAAGTAGGCCAAGGTCATCAGGCTGCCGATCACGCTCATGTACCAGAACAGCCGCGGCACCACTACCTTGCCCGCGCGCTTCGCGGCCCACCATTGCACGAACCAACGTCCGGCAAACATCGTCGCACCCGTGTAGCCGATGAGCTTCCACGCGGTGATCGTGAGCTGTGTGCCGAACAGCGAGCCGTTGAACAAAACCTCGTTCATCCCCCGCAGCTAGCAGGCCCCCGCCCCGAAATCAGGCGAAATCTCCGTCCCGACCGGCCTGCGCCGAGGTAGTGCTTCCGCCGTTGCGCGCGGCCATCGGACCTGCGAGCCTCCGTCGCCCCCCGGCGCAGCGCCGCCCGATCGCGCTTCCCCTGAATCCCGCGCCCGATGAAAAAATACACCCACGCGTGGATCGCCTGCAAAGCGATCGAACGCCTCCAACGCGCCCAGCTCACCGGCACCGACCGCGCCGACGCCGACGACCTCACCCGCTGGTTCATGGCCCACCGCGACGGCGTGATCGCCGGCGCCTGGTACCCCGACGAGATCATCAAGGACAACGCCAGCTCGCACATCCTGAAGCACTCGCCCGTGGCGACCGGCGGCGCGCCACTGCGCAAGCTTCCCCCGAAAATGAAGCTCCGCGCCTTCGTCGAGCGCTCGCCCCTGCGCACGCAGGCGTTCACGACCGACCGCGACACGAATCTCCCCGCCCGCTGCGAGGCGCTGGCCCACTCGGTGATCGACAGCCTCCGCGTGCAACAAGCCGAGCCCAAGGGTTCTCCGATCGCGCCCACCAACAACCACGTCGCGCTTCGGCTCTTCATGCTCAGCCACTATGTGGCCGACGCGCACATGCCGCTCCACTGCGACAGCCGGCGATTCTCCGAGTCGCCCGACATACACGCGCTCATCGAGAAAGCGTGGGAGGATGAGATCGAGCAACACATCGACATCGACGCCGCCAACGAACGCTTCCGCTACACCCCGGACGGTTTCCCGCGCACCCTTGGCAAGCCGGAGTACGCCACCTCACTGCTCAAACGCACCGAGGACGAACTCGCCACCCGCGGCTTCTCGTTCGAGTGGGGCACTGGCAACGGCAGCGTACTCGAGTACGTGGAAGCCGTCTGTCAGCATGCGTTCCTCCTCTCGTGCAGCTTCCTGCCGCTCGCCTGCGCGCCGACCACCATCACCCGCCAAAACTGGCGCAGCCTGCCGGGCCAGCAACCGAGCTTCGACGAGTTCAGCCTCATCGCGCTCTCCGATGCGGTCGATTCCGTCGCCCGCGTGTGGCTCCGTGTCTGGCGGCGCTACCGGAAGAGCGGGTAAACTTCGCCGCGCGAAAAACCGGCACAAGTTGAGCGACGTCAACGCCGCCGGCCGCGCGTTCGGCTATCTTCGGCTCGTGCGAACAACCGCCGCCGCGCGCTCCCGCTCCTGGCCCGCTCTCGTGCTTCCCCGCGAACACGGCAGCTGGAGCCTCGCGCTCGAGCCGGTC
>DATGXA010000185.1:0-11420 GCA_035299125.1 Opitutaceae bacterium | reverse complement strand
GCTCCATCCTGTATGTCCGCCGCCATGGGCAAGCCTGTATTCAATAGTCTTGCTTGCCGCTTCCATAAGCCCTGGCGTGTTGACCGTTATCTGGTTTGACGGGTGCAGCCCGTACAGGTGGGAGATATGCCTGTGTCCCGGTTCAGGTTCTTCGAACTCCTCCGTCCATTCCATCATCTCCTCGGCCAGCTACGAGGCGCGCGCGGCCGGCGTCTACACGCCGATGCCGACGGTGAAGGCGCTGCAAGTCTGCCCGGATCTCGTGATGATCCGGCACACGTCGGGTCTCTACAGCCGCGTGTCGCGTCGGATGTTCGACCTCTGCGAGACAGTCACGCCGTACGTCGAACGCCGGTCGATCGACGAAGGCTACCTCGATCTCTCGCCGTGCGGTTTCCGCTCGCAGATCGAGCTCGAGGCGCGTGTCCGCGCCTTGGACTCCGCGATCGTGGCCGAGCTCGGGATCTCGGTTTCGTGGGGGCTGGCCACCAACAAGCTCGTCTCGGGCATCGCAAGCAAGCTGCGCAAACCGAAGGCATTCGTCGTGGTGCCGCCCGGCGATGAGGCGACGTTTCTCGCGCCGCTCGCGGTCGGTAAACTCCCCGGGATCGGCGTGAAGACGGAGCCGCGCCTCGCCGCCGCGGGATTGCGCACGGTGGCGGACCTGGTCGCTGCGCCCGAACCGGTGTTGCGGTGTTTCTTCGGCGACGGATTTCCCGCGATCCTCACCATGGCCCGCGGTGAGGACGACTCGCGCGTGGAGACGGCCGAATGGGAAGCGAAGAGCTACTCGCAACAGGAGACGTTTGCCCACGACATCGCCGACCCGGCGGAGATCGAGCGCGTGGCGAAACGGATGATCGACGAGCTCGTGCCGAAGCTGCGCGAGGATGGAAAGTGCGCGCGTACGCTCACCGTGAAGATCCGCTATCCCGGCATGGAGGACGTCTCCGCCGGGCACAGCCTGCCGCAGGCGAGCGACATGGAGACGGATTTCTATCCGCTGCTCGCGCCGCTGCTGCACACCGCGTGGAAGCAACGCCGGCCGTTGCGTCTCGTGAGCGTTCGCTTCTCACAAGTGGAGGAACCGGCGCGGCAGCTCGAGTTGTTCGAAGCGGGCGAGAAGGAGAAACGCCACAAACTCGCCGCCGCGGTCGATGCGCTGAAACGCGCGCGCGGCACCGAGGTCGTCACCCGCGGGCATCAGCTCCGTGGCGACAGCAGGGGCGCATTGTAGCGAAGGCTCTTGTCCGCGGGGAATCCGTTACAGGCTCATGCGCTCGCGGAAGATCTGCGCCTGGCGGCGCGAGAACTCGACCTCCTGGCCGCCTTGCAGCCGCACCTTGAGCCCGCGGCTGAACCACTCGCCGACCACCTCGATCATGCCGAGGTTCACGAGTTGCGAGCGATTGGCGCGCATGAAGAGGCTCGTCGGCAGCCGCTCCTCGAGCGCGGTGAGCGTGCGTGGTTGCAGGGCGTTGTCGGTGCCGAAGTGGAGGCGCGTCTGGTTGCCCTCGGCCTCGATCAAGCGAATCGTGCGGACGGGTACAAACCAGCAGCGCTCGCCCGAGCGGAGGAAGACCTGGTCGTGCTCGCAAAGCGGCGCGTTGGGCGCGGCAGGGGGCACGGGCGGGCGCGTCGCGAGCCGCGCGCGGGCGCGGGCGAGCGCGGCGGAAAGGCGTTCCTCGCCCACTGGCTTGAGAAGGTAGTCGAGGGAGTTGAACTCGAACGCGCGCACGGCGTGCTCGCTGTGCGCGGTCGTGAACACGACGAGCGGGTGCGGTGGGGGCAGCATTTCGAGCAGGTCGAATCCGGAGCCGCCGGGCATCTGGACGTCGAGGAAAAGTACGTCGGGCCGGTGCGTCGCGATGTGTTGCGCGGCTTCGTCGGCATTGCCGGCTTCGCCGGCGATTTCGACATCGGGATGATCCGCGAGGAGATTGCGGAGCTCGCGCCGCGCGGGACGTTCGTCGTCGATGATCAGCGCTTTCATGCGGCGGCGGGGAGCGAGAGCTCGGCCGTGACGGTCTCGGGCTCGGACTGGGTGAGGGTGAGGTGCGCGTCGGCGCCGTAGAGGTGGCCGAGGCGGTTGATCGCATTGCGAAGGCCGATGCCGGTGGAGCCGGAATCGACCGCGATGCGCCCGGGGTTGCTCACGCGCAGGTCGATGCGACCTTGGCGCGCGGCGGCGGTGATGCGAATCTCGCCGCCCTCGGGCCGGGTGCCGACGCCGAATTTCACGGCGTTCTCGACGAGGGTCTGCAAGGCGAACGGCGGGATGCGGCAATCGAGCAGGGCGGGCTCGACCTCGCGGCGGACGCGGAGGCGTTCCTCGAAACGAAGTCGCTCAAGCGCGAGGTAAGCATCGACCGTCTCGAGTTCGCGCCGGAGCGGAATCGTCTCGCTGGCGGTGACGGTGAGCGCGGAGCGGAGGAGGTCCGACAGCCGCGAGATCGCCTCACGTGGCTCCTTCTGCTCGCGCGGGATGAGCGCGCGCAGCGTGTTGAGGGAGTTGAAGAGGAAGTGCGGGTTGATCTGCGCGCGGATGGCGATCAGCTCGGCTTCCTGCGCGGCGGCGGCGGCACGCAGATTGGCGATCTCGGCGGCGTGCAAGCCGCGGAGGAACATCGAACCGGTGTACGCCGCCAGCCAGAAGGCGCCATGGGTGGAGCCGTTGTAGGCGAACGCGTAGGCGTAGCGCAGCAGCGCCGTGGTGCTTGCGTCGCCGAGGTGGCCGAACGCGTACGACAGAGCGAGACCGATCGCCATCGTGACCGCGCCGCACAACAACACGCCGAGGGCGGTGGTGAGCACGAGCGCGAACGCGGAACGGGGGCGGCGCCGCAACAGCAGCAACAGTGCGCGAGCCACGTGCGTGCCCGCGATCATCTCCGCGCCGAACGCGAGGGCCGACACGACATTGAAGCCGGTCACCACCTCGTTGGCGACAGCGGCGGAGACCACGTCGAGTCCGGCGACGAAGACCAGCCAGAGGCCGATCTGAAACAACCAATAATTCCGGGAGCCGAGCCAGAGATGAACTCGCGTACGCGGCTCGGCGGGAAGCGTCAGCGAGGTGAATTTGCCTAGGGGAGACATGGCGCAACTGGCTGTCGTGCCAGACGTAGCCGGCGGCGGCAAGTACGGCGCGCCGAACGGGACGGTGCGAACCCCGGCGGGCTCGGTTGCGAACGGGCTGTCGAGGATCGGGCGGGCGAGAGACCAGGCCGGCCCACGTGAGCCGCCGATGCGGCGACGACGACATCCCGGCGCCCGGCGCTCAACCGCGCCGCTGGTCTAGTGCGCGAAGAATGGGTTGTGCGCCAGTTCCTCCCCGACCGTCGTCAACGGGCCGTGGCCGCAGGCGAGCACCGTGGCGGGCGGGAGCCGGAGGAGTTTCTCGACGTTGTTTTTCCATGCCGCCTCGTACGATTCCATCCCGCCGCCCATCGACGAAGCGAAGAGCGAATCGCCCACGATCGCGAGCGGATGCGCGAGGCCGTCGATCACGTAGCTCGCGCCGCCGGGCGAGTGGCCCCAGGTCGAGAGCGTGCGCACGTGCAGTGCCCCGAGCGCATGGATGGATCCCTCGGCAAACGTCCGGCTGCCGGCGAGCGGCTCGCGTTCGGACGTCCAAACTGGGACATGCTGGTGACGGAGCACCGCGGTCAGATCGGCGATGTGGTCGCGGTGCGTGTGGGTGAGGAAGATCGCCTCGAGCACGAGTTGGCGTTTCTCGATTTCCGCAAGCAACGGCTGGGCGGAAGCGCCGGTATCGAACAACGCGGCACGGCGCGAAGCGGGATCCCACACGAGATACGCGTTCACCGTCATGTCGCCAAACGGAGTCGTCGCCATCGCGAACCCGTCGGGAAACGCGACCGGGTGCGGATGCCACGCGCCGCGCCGCAGCGCGACGAGCGCGTCGGCATCGAGGCGGAGGCAAGGCGCGATCGCGCGCAGCGTGGCTTCGTCGCCTCGGTCCTTGCGGGCGAGCTGCACCGCTTCGGGCGTCACGCCGGCGCGGCGGGCGAGGCCGGTATCGCCGAGATTGTGCCCGCGCATGGCCTTGCTGATCACGTCGCCGGAGTTGTCTTCGAGCGGAAGCATGCGGCGAGGAAACGGCGAAGGGCGAGCGACGCCAGCGAGAAGCCGGCGCTCGTCCGGATCTGTGTGGCTCTCAGGTCCACCGGTTGCGCTGCCGTGCCACGAAGCGGTAGACACGGTCGCGCAGTGTACGGGGAACGATCACCAACATCGCGGAGAACCACGCCCATGGCGGCGCGAGGCGGCGGCCGAGGCGCAGCACGGCATCGGAGCCGCGGTCGACGTGCGAGCCTTCGACCACGCGCAACGCTGTGAGATCGTCCGGCGACTCGCCGCGGCGGGTGAGCAATGCGCGGGCTTCGGGAGATTGCAGGGGCCAGAACTCGAGACGGCGGAACTGGTCGCGTTGTTGGGCGAAGCGGACCAACCCGCGGCAGAACGCGCAGTCGCCATCGAAGAGCACGACAGCGTGCGGCTCGCGGTTGGCAGGTCGGGCAGGCACGCGCGAGCGTAACGAGACCGCGCGCTCCCGCAATCGCCGCGCGCTGCCGGATTCTGGGGTTGCCGGAGCCGGGGCGCGCTCGCATTCACGCTGCGATGGAAATCCAGGCCCTGCCCGCCGGCCCGATCGGCACCAACGCCTACTTGCTCACCGACGCTGCGCGCGGCGAAGCGGTGCTCGTCGACGCGCCGCACGATGTGTGGCCGGAGGTGCAGCAGTTGTTGCGCAAGATCGGCTGCAAACTCGTCGCGCTGCTCATCACGCACGGCCACTGGGACCACACCGGCGACGCCGCGCGCGTGCAGCGCACCGGCGTGCCGCTCTATGCGCACGAGGAGGACCGGCTTTTCATCGAGACGCCGGAGGTGATGGAGATGTTCGCGATCCCCGGCCTGCGGCTCGAGGCGGCGAAGATTGATCGCGTGGTGCAGCAGGGCGACACGTTCGAGTTGCTCGGCGAAACGGTCGAGGTGCGCCACGTGCCGGGGCATTGCCCGGGCAACGTGTTGTTCTATTTCCAAAAAACGGGCGCGGCGTTTGTCGGCGATGCGGTCTTCGCCGGCAGCATCGGTCGCACGGACCTGCCGCGCGGCGGTTTTGAGATGCTCGAGCGTTCGATCAAGACGCAGATCTACACGTTGCCCGAGGCGACAATGCTGTATCCCGGTCACGGCCCGGAGACGGATGTCGCCACCGAGAAGGCCACGAATCCGTACGTGCGGGGCTGAACGATGAGCGCACCGATCGCCAATCTCCACGAGGCGTTCATGCGGCGCGCGCTCGAGCTCGCCCGCCAAGCCTGGGGCGCCACGCACCCGAATCCGATGGTGGGCGCGCTCATCGTGGAAGACGGCGTGATCGTGGCGGAGGGTTTCCACGCGAAGGCGGGCGAACCGCACGCCGAGGTCATGGCGCTGCGCGCGCTCGGTCGGAAACCCGCGGCGGACGCGACGCTCTACGTGACGCTTGAGCCGTGCTGCACGCACGGGCGCACACCGCCGTGCACCGATGCGATCGTCGCGGCCGGGTTGAGACGCGTGGTCGTCGGCGCGACCGATCCGAATCCCGCGCACGCGGGGCACGGCTTCGAGGTGCTGCGCGCCGCAGGCGTGGAGGTGATCGCCGGCGTGCTCGCCGACGAGTGCGCCGACCTGAATCTGATTTTCAACCACTGGATCGCCGGCCAACGCCCGCTGCTCGCCGCGAAGGTGGCGACGACGATCGACGGCCGGATCGCGTGCCGCACGGGCGAATCGAAGTGGATCACCGGCGAGCTCGCGCGTGCCGACGTGATGCGGTGGCGGCGGTTGTTTCCCGCGATCGCGGTGGGCGCGGGGACCGTGGCGAGCGACGATCCGCAGCTCACGGCGCGTTTACCCGAGGGCGAGTGGTGCCCGTGGCGTTTCGTCTTCGACGCCGCGCTGAGCACGACGACGCTCAATCCGCTGCCGCGCCTATTCACCGACGACAACCGCGGGCGCACGATCATCGTCACGAGCGATCGGCAGCACTCGGTCGTCGTGCGCAAGCTGGAACAGTTGGGGGTGCGCGTGTGGCTCCTGCCGGTGGCCGACGGCGCGGTCGACTGCGACGCATTCAAGGAACGTTGCGCGCGCGAGGGGATCACGGGGGTGATGGTCGAGGGCGGATCGCGGCTGTTCAGCGCGTTGCTGCAACGCCGCGCGCTCGACTATCTCCTCTCGTATCGTGCGCCGCGTTTGTTCGCCGATGCGGCGTCGATCCCGGTCGCGACGGGCCTGCGCGTGGAGATGCCGACGGTGGGCCTGCAACTCGCGGAGGTGCGGCACGCGGTGTTCGGCGACGACCAGTTGATGCGCGGTCGGATCGTCTATCCGGACAATTTGGAAATCGAGCCCGCGCCGGGTGGCGAAAGCGACGAAAACGGCCATGGTCACCATCACTGTGGCTGCGATCATGACTGACCTCGTCGAAATCTTCTTCGCCACCGGCAACGCCCACAAAGTTGCCGAGATGCAGGCCCTCGCCAACGATTCGAAGCTCTCCATGCGGCTCCGCTCCGCAAAGGACGCGGGGGGGATGCCCACAGTGCCGGAGGACACCGGCACCTTCCTCGGCAATGCGCGGCAGAAAGCCCGCGCGCTGCGAGAACAGGTGGGTGACCATGCGTGGGTGCTGGCCGACGACAGCGGCCTTTGCGTCGATGCGCTCGGCGGCGAGCCCGGCGTGGAGTCGGCCAACTATGCCGGTCCGGCGGCGACAAGCACGGCGAACCTCGCGAAGCTGCTCGGCAAACTGCAGGGCGTGCCGCGGGAGCGGCGGACGGCGCATTTCACCTGCGTGCTCTTCGTGATCGATCCGAGCGGCAAGGAGCACAATTTCATCGGGCGTTGCGACGGGCGTCTGCTCGAGCGCGAACGCGGCGCGGCCGGTTTCGGCTACGACCCGATCTTCGTGCCCGAGGCGAGCCATCTCACGTTCGCCGAGCTCGGCGACGCGGTGAAGAACGGCATCAGCCACCGCGCGCGCGCCTGGGAGAAATTCGCGGAGTGGTGGCGCACGCAGGCGTGATGGCACGGTCGAGAGACCAGCGTCGAGGGACGAGCGCCAGTCGATCGGTGAGCCGCCTTGGACGATTCGCGTGATTGAGAGGGACCTCGGATTTCCGGCCGCGCGGAAAAGAACTGGGTGACCGCGCGGTTTCGGTGTCGTTTCCCTCATTGCCACGGCGGAGCGGAACGCCTGCGATGGACGGCATGTTCGGCAAAAAGCCCTCCCTGATCCGTTGCGGCGTGGCCGGTGTCGGTTCGCTCGGCCAACACCATGCCCGCATCTATTCCTCGCTGCCCGGCGCGACGCTCGCCGGCATCTTTGAGACGAGCGATGCGCGCGCGGCGGAGATTTGCGGGAAGTACAATTGCCGGCGTTTCGCCTCGCTCGAGGAGCTCGGCGAGAACTGCGACGCGGTGAGCGTGGTGGTGCCGACGGATCGGCATTGCGAGGTGGCGTTGCCGCTGCTGGCGCGCGGTTGCCACCTGATGATCGAGAAGCCGCTGTGCGCCAGCCTCGAGGAGGCGGAGCGCGTGCTCGCCGCGGCGAGGGAGAAGAACTGCCTCGTGCAGGTCGGACACATCGAACACTTCAACCCGGTGATGAGCTTCCTCGAGAAGGAGGCCGATCGCCCGCAGTACATCACCACCGAGCGCCTCGCGCCGTACACGCCGCGCGGCACGGAGGTCGGCGTCGTGCTCGACCTGATGATCCACGACATCGGCATCGTGCTCGCGTTGGTGAAATCGCCGATCGCCCGGATCGACAGCGTGGGCATCAACGTGCTCTCGAAAACCGAGGACATCGCCAACGCGCGCATCGTTTTCGAGAACGGCTGCGTGGCCAACCTCAGCGCGAGCCGCATGAGCCTGAAGAAGAACCGCGAGATCCGCGTCTTCCAGGACAACGCCTACCTCTCGCTCGATTTCATGAACCAGTCGGGCCACCTCGTGCGCAAGAGCGACATCATCGCCTACGGCATGAAGGCGAAGCTCGGCCTGGTGAAGGCCGGCGACGCCAGCTCGATCCCCGTACACGAGATTCCGATCGAAAAGGGCGAGCCGCTCGCGCTGGAGCTCGCGTCGTTTGTCGAGAGCGTGACGAAGGCGCAACAGCCGAAGGTCGGCGCCGCGCTCGGCAAAAGCGCGCTCGAGGTCGCGATCGCGATCACCGAACAGATCCGCAACGCGAAACGCTGAAGCGGACGATGGCCGAGTTGACACATGCGCCCTTTCCGCTGCCGCCGCCGCAGGACGGACCGGCGGACGTGCTCTTCGTGGCGGCGGAGCATTCGGGCGACCAACATGCGGCCCGTGCTGTGCGCGAGTTGCGGGCGTTGCGGCCGGAGCTGCGGATCTGCGCGCTGGGCGGGCCGGCGCTGGCGGCAAGCGGCGCGCAGTTGCTGCTCGATCTCACGGCGCACTCGGCGCTCGGATTCGCGGCGGTGATCAAGTTCCCGTTCTTCCGGCGCCTGATCGGCGACATCGTGCGCTGGGTCGGCGAACACCAGCCGCGGGCGGTGTGCTTCGTCGATTCGTCGGGCCTGAACCTGCGCATCGCAAAGGCGTTGTTCGAGCGCGGTCTGATCGCGAAGGCCGGCGGGCCGACGAGGGCGCTCTATTTCATCAGCCCGCAGATCTGGGCGTCGCGCGCGGGGCGGCGGTTCGCGATGGCGGCGCATCTCGACGGTTTGGCGACGATCTTCCCCTTCGAGGCGAAATGCTACGCGGACACTGCGCTGCCGGTGACGTTTGTCGGGCATCCGTTCGTCGCGACGGAGCACCGGATGGCGGTGCGCTACGATCCGCATGGCCCGGTGCTGCTCCTTCCCGGCAGCCGCAAGGGTGCGGTGGCGAAGATCTTCCCGGCGTTGCTCGACGGTTATCTGTGGTACCGCAACGACGGTGGCGATCGCGGCGCCGTCGTGCTTTATCCGAGCGAGAAGATCCTGCAGGCGCTGCGAGCCGCGCATCCGCCCGCCGAGGTGGAGTTGCGGGCGCTCGCTCCCGGCGACGAACCGGTGGGCGCCTCGGCGGTGCTCACCTCGAGCGGCACGATGTCGCTTCAGTGCGCGCTGGCCGGGATTCCCGGCGCGATCGTCTATCGCACGGACCCGTTCACCTACCACATCGGCCGCTGGATCGTGAAGGTGCCGTATCTCGGCATCGCGAACCTGCTGCTTGGCGAGGCGATGTACCCCGAGTACATCCAGGATGCGGCGACACCGGCGCGGCTGGCGGCGCAGTTGCAGGCGTCGCTGTGCGAGCCGGCCCGGATCGAGCAGACGCGGTTGCACGCCGAGAAACTGCGTGAGCTTCTCGCCCAGCCGGCGGCGGGGAGTGTTGGCGGCTGGTTGGCGAGCTACCTCGGTTGAGGCGGTTCCGTGCCGGCGGCTTCGTTTAGGCCAGAGGCGCGGCGAGTTTTCCCCAAGTGGCCGCGGCGCGTTGATCGAGGATGTTGCGCGCGCGGGCGAGCTCGGCCCGGCGGTGTTCGATGTTCTCCGCGGCGAGGCGTGCGAGGTCGTCGAGGTTGTAGAGGAAAACGTTGGGCAGCTCGGCCGCGCCGGGCTCGATGTCGCGGGGCAGGGCGAGATCGATGAGGAACAGCGGCCGCGAAGCGCGCGCGTGCATCGCGGCGTAGACCATCGGCAGCGTGATCACGGGATCGGGTGCGGCGGTGGAGCTCACGACGATGTCGAAGCGGGGCAGACCCGCGCCGAGTTCGGCGAACGGCAGTGCGACGCCGGAGAACTCGCGGGCGAGCTCCTCGGCCTTGGCGGCGGTGCGGTTGGCGAACGTGAGCGCGCCGGCATCGCGGCTGCGCAGCGCCTTGGCGGTTTTCTCGGCGATGTCGCCCGCGCCCACGATGAGCACGCGGCTGTCGCGCAGGCGGCCGAAGATCTTTTCGGCGAGCGCTACGGCCACGGTGGCGACGCTCACCTGGCCCTCGCCGATCGCGGTCTCGGAACGGATGAGTTTCGCGGCCTGGAAGGCCTTCTGGAAAACGCGGTTGAGGACCGATCCGAGGTGACCGGCGGTCTGCGCCGCGGCGAAGGCGTCCTTCACCTGACCGAGGATCTCCGCTTCGCCGACCATCTGGGAATCAAGCCCGGCGGCGACGGCGAAGAGGTGACCCACGGCGTCGGCACCGCGGAGCTCGACCGCGTGTGCGGCGAGCAGGGCTGGCTCGATAGACTGGACACGGCAGAACGTCTCGGCGAGCGCGGCGGCGGCATCGGGACGCGAGGTGACCGCGTAGAGCTCGACGCGGTTGCAGGTGTTCAACAGGCAGAGTTCGGCCAGCGCGGGATCACCCCGGAGCGCGGCGGCGAGGGCGGCGGCCCGGTCCGGCGGGAGCGCGAAACGTTCGCGGAGGGCGAGCGGGGTGTTGCGGTGGCTGACGCCGAGGAAGAGTAGGTTAGGCGTGGGGCGAGTCATGGCGCGCGCTCGGAGGCGGGCTCGGTGACGGGGGCCGCGGGGGTACGGCGCGGGGCGTTGACGATCCAGAGGGACAACAGCGGGGCGAGAAAAAGAAGCAGGCCGACCCAGGCGAAACGCTGCGCGATACAGCGCTGGCGAAGGCGTTGCGCGAGCGCGACGGCGTAGCAGAGCCACACGGCGACGGTGGCGGCGAACTTCGCCGGGACCACGGCGTCGCGATCGCCGTGCCAATGCACGACCGCCACACCGAGCGCGATGGCGAGCAACGCCACCCCAACCGCGAGCAGGCGGAGGTTGATGTGGTCGAGCTCGACGATCGAGGGCAGCAGCGAGAAGGGGCCGTCGAGCCTTTTGCGGCGCAGGTTGCGATGCTGCAGCAGATACATGAGCGAGGTGAGCGCGAGCAGAGCGAGCACGCCGTAGCTGAAGAGCGCGAGCGAGGCGTGGAAGGCGACAACCGGGTCGTTGCCGAAGGGGCGCGCGCGTGCAGCCGCATCCCACGCGGGCACGGCGAGCGAGAGCACGCCGAGCAGCACGGCCATGCCGGCGCTGAAGAAACCGAAAAGGCTCGTGCGGAAAACGGGGCCGAGGAACAGGTAGAGGAGCGTGCACGACCAGGCGACGAACTGGAGCACCTCGAACTTGTTGCCGATCGGGCAACTGTGAGTTGCCTGGCTGCGCAGGACGAGTCCGTACGTCTGCACGAGCCAGCCGAGCGCCATCAACGCGTAGCCGCCGATGCGCGAATGCCGGCGGCGCAGGAGGAGCGACAGGCATCCGTAGAGTAGTCCGGCGGCGTAGAAAACCGTGCCGACGGTGATGGCCGCGCGGTCGGTCAGGAACGTCGAATCCATTGGCGCGGAGCGTGGCAACGCGGCGGGACAGCGCAAGCCTGCCGGGAG
>DATGXA010000184.1:0-13547 GCA_035299125.1 Opitutaceae bacterium | reverse complement strand
GGTTCGCAGCGTCAGGCCGCCGGCAACCGCAGCGTCGCGCGAGCTCCGGTTGCGCCGGCGCGATTCACGAGCTCCGCCTCGCCGCGGTGCAGATGCGCGATCTCGCGCACCAGCGCGAGGCCGAGCCCGGTGCTCTTGCGTCCGGTCGCCGGCCGCTCGAGCGAGTAGAAACGTTCGAAGATCCGACCGAGCGCATAGTCCGGCACGCCGGAGCCTTCGTCTTCGATCGCGAACTCCACCGCTCCGCCGCCAGCGCGCGCGGCGAGCGTCACCCGGCCGTCGCGCGGCGAGAACTCGACGGCGTTCTGCACAAGATTCGCGAGCGCCTCGCGCAATAACGCCCGCTCGCCGCATACGATCCCGCCCGCTTCGGCCGCCACGATCAGCTCCACACCGGCCGCGCGTCCCGCGCTGCGAAAACCGTCAGCCACCTCAGCCAACAACGCCGCCGCCTCGATCCGCTCCGGCGCGCGCAACGCCGTGCGCGCCTCGAGCGCGGAAAGCTGGAGCAGTCGCTCGACGATCTGCTCGATGCGACCGGACTCGGCGCGCAGGTTCTCAAGAAAACGACGCCGCTCCTCCGCCGGCATCTCCTCGCCGAGCAACTCCGCCGCGCCTCGTACGGCCGCGAGCGGGGCCTTGATGCCGTGCGCCAGCGCCTGCGTGGTGCGCTCGACGTGCTTCTTCCCCTCGAGCGATTCGCGCATCTCGGCAAACGCCTCGCCGAGCTCACGCAACGTCCGCCCGGGCAGCGCGGGCAGCGGCGCAGGTTTCCCGTCGCGCACGTCGCGGGCGTAGGCGGTCAGCCTCTCGAGCGGCGCGATCACCCAGTTCGCGGCGACCAGCAACGCCACCAGCAGCCCGAGCCCGCCGAGCACGGCGCCGAGGATGAGACGGCGCCGCGCGTTGACGACGAGGGCGTTGATCGAGCGCGTCGGCTTGCCGAGCGAGAGCACGCCCACGATGCGTTCGCCGTCGCGGATGGGCGCGGCGATGTGGAGCACGAGCGACTCGTTGTCGCCGGTCACCGTCTGCGTGGCGCGCGCGCCGTATTCGCCCCGGAGCGTGCGGCTCACGTCGAGCCAGCGCGAGTAGTCGGCGCCTTCGTCAGTACCGTCGGAGTCGAAGACGACGCGTCCGGTGGAATCGGTGACGTACACGCGGAGATCGAGCTGCGTTTTCCGCAGCGAGTAGACCTGCGCCTCGAACGCGCGGCTGCGCATCGCGGCGAAGGCGGTGCGCAGCGGCTCGGGATCGGGCGCGTGGTCGCGCAGCTGCGTTTCCAGAAGCGCCGCGAGCAGACGCGAGGCGTCGACCAGCGACTCCTCCATGCTTTCGAGGTAACGCGGCTTCACCTGCTCGAGGGCCGTGCGGACGATGAGCCATTCGCCGAGGCAGAACACGGCGACGAGGAACAACGCCAGGCGCAGGCGCAGGCTCACGTTTCCTCCCGCAGCGAGTAACCGAGCCCGCGATGCGTCTGGATCGGATCGCAGGCCGGGGCGGCGACGCGCAGTTTCGCGCGCAGCGTCTTCACGTGCGCATCGACCGTGCGATCGGTCGCCGAGCCGGGGTCCGGCCACGCGGCGTGCATGAGCTGGTCGCGCGAATAGACGCGACCCGGATGCGCGACGAGCGTGCGGAGGAGGCGAAACTCCGTCGCCGTGAGCTCGAGCGCCGCGCCGCGGTACGCGATGCGGCAGCGCCCCTCGTCGACGAACCATTGCGCGTGCGCCGCGCTACAGACAGGCAGCGCCTGGGCCGGAATCGAAGGCGCCGCCGCATCCTCGGATCTAGTACAAGGTGATACCTCCCCAGCCGAGAGGCCCGATGGACCTGCGGCCGCGGGCAGCTGCGGCGGCGGTGCCGGCACGCGGCGGCGCAGCACGGCCTTCACCCGCGCGGTGAGCTCGCGGGGGGAGAATGGTTTCGAGAGATAATCGTCCCCGCCGATCTCCAGGCCGACGACGCGGTCGATCACTTCGCTGCGTGCGGTCAGAAAAATCACCGGGAGCTCCGGCCAGCGTGCGCGCAGTTCGCGGCAAAAATCGAAGCCGTTCGCATCGGGCAGACCCACATCGAGCACCACCAGAGCGGGCAGCGCCGCGGCCAACGACTCCCGCGCGGCGCCGGCGGTCGCACACCATTGCGGCGCGAAGCCCTCGGTGCGCAGCGCGTACACGACAGTGTCGGCGATCGCACGTTCGTCGTCGACGACGAGGATGGCGGGAGGGGCGCCGTTGGGCATGGCGGTGTTGTGACGGAGGCGCTGCATGCGGGCAAGAGCCGGACCGCGCGACAAAAAGGCCGCACGGAGCGAACCGTGCGGCCCGGAAAACTGCGCGCCGAGACGCGCCTTAGTCCCAGCGGCCTTGGATGAAAACGTAGCCGCCGTGGCGACGTTCCCAGCGAGGATGACGCCAGTGGTGATGACCGTGCGGCGGGCGGTCCCAATGGCCGCCGATCCACACGTGCCGGTTGCCGTGCCAGCCCCAGTAACCGTCGATCCAGATGAAATCGAAACCGGGGCGCGGCGGGCGATGGCGTTCGATCCGCATCGGCGGAGGCGCGATGGTGATCACGCCATCGCTGCGCCAGCCGTCGCTCTCGACGACCACCGTCGTGCGCGGGCGGAGGTACCCGCGGTCACGCCAGCAACCGTCGACAAAAACATACCCGTGGCCGCGGCGCACCCAGTGTGGAGAGACCCAGATCACATCCGGACGCGGCGGCATATCCCAGCGGCCGCTGACCCAGACGTGGCGACCCGCGCGCCAAGTCCAATAGCCGCCGAGCCACACGTGCGCCGGCGACGGGCGCTCGATGATGATCTCCCGCTCGGGTGGCGGGGGAGCTTGCTCGACGACCTCGACGCTCGAGTCGTCCGCGTCGGCGACTTCGGTCGAAGCTTCCTGCCAGTAGCCTTCGACGAGCACGTAGCCGTTGTCCTTCTTCTCCCAGCGGGGCGCGACCCAGGTGGCATTACCCGTGGGCGGCATTTCCCAGTGCCCGGCGTCCCAGACGTAGGCGCCGTCCTGCCAGCGCCAGTGGCCGGAGATGTAGACGTGTTCAGCCGAGGGCTGGTCGCCGACGGTGTCGGGAGTGGAGGGTGGCAGCGGTTTGTCGAGCAGTGGCGCTGGGGAGACTTGGGCGGCGTCGGGGATCTGCGCGGCAGTTTCCACCGCGAACACATTCAACGAGCCACACAGCAACATACCGAGGCAGGCGATCCGGACCGGGCGCGCGAGGGGGCGACGGGCGGCGACTGCGGAGAAAGCGTGGGAGTTCATAGCGGGAGGATAGACGAACTTGGTAGCGGCTTGGTTCCACCGAGGAACCGGGTGCACGCTACCACCACGCTGAGAACGGGCAAGCGGGCCACGGGTTACGGGCCGAGGGCATTTTTCTGCGGTCCGGCCGCGTGGGCGAACGGGCCCTGTGCGCGACACGACTGTCGCTCAGCGCAACTGGAGCGTGTCGCCCTCGAAGGTAAGATCGAGGCCGGGCACGACCACGGCCTTGCGCTCACCCTGCTTGCGGACCCGACCGGCGATCCAAGCGTCGTAACCGGCGGCGGTGGCCGCGGCGACGGTGGCTTCCGCGAGCTCGGGCGCGACGTAGGCCGCGAAGCCGATGCCTTGGTTGAAGGTCGCATAGGCCTCGCGCAACTCGATCGGGCCGGCCTCGCGCAGGAAACGGAAGAGCGCGGGCTCGGGCCGGAGATTCGTGATCTCGTACACGAACGGCTCGTCGAGGCGCATGAGTTTGCGCCAGCCGTGGCCGGTGACGTGCGCCACGTAGTTGAGCTTCAGGCCACGGCGCTGGCATTCGCGCACGAACGCCACGTAGATCACGCTCGGAGCGAGCAGCGCCTCGCCGAAGGTGCGGCCGTCGCCGAGCGGCGTGAGGTACGCCTGCGGGAGCGACTCCGCAATCTTGCGACAAAGCGTGAGGCCGTTGGTCTGCACGCCCGAGGAGGCGAGGAAGACGATGTTGTCGCCGTCCTTCACGTCGCCGACGATGCGCAACGACTTGGGCTGGATCTTGCCGATCGCGGAGCCGGCGAGGACGATCGTCTGCGGTTCGACGATGCCGCGCAGGGTGGGCGTCTCTCCGCCGCCCCAGACGGCGCCGGCCTGGCGGCAGCCCTCGGCGAAACCCTCGACGAGGCCCCTCATGCGTTTCTCATCGGAAAACCAGTTCGAATCGCCGACTGCGGCATGCATCGCCACCGAGATCGGCAGGGCGCCGCAGGTGACGAGGTCGTTCACGATCGTCGCGACAGTGTCGATGGCGACCTCGCGGTAGAAACATTTGCCGCTCTGCGCGTACATCGCGTCGGCGACGAGGTTCTTGGTGCCAAGCCCTTCCTCGACGTGGGCGAGATAGTGGTCGTCGGCCTCGATCAGGTAGGCGCTCTCGCCGCGGGTGGCGGCGGGTTCGCGATAACCGTGGTCGGCAAGCACTCCGGCGGTGGTGCGGGCGGCCTTCTGGCAGGCGCGCTTGAACGCATCGAGCTGATCGTACCGGACGCCGGAGGATTCGTAGGACAATGACATTGCGGAATGCGGATTTCGGATTGCGGATTGGCGAGCGGCGTCGCGGGGGAATTGAAGTTCGTTGGGCTCAGCAGAAATGAGATCGGAGACGAATGGCTCGGGTGTTTCCGACTACGTCCAATCCGCAATCCGAAATCCGCATTCCACAATCAGTAGCTCCGGCCTTCAGATTTCTCGTAGTAGTTGATGAAGGCTTGGTTCGAGACGCGCGTGCCGCCGGGCGTGGGATAGTGACCGGTGAAGAACCAGTCGCCGGTGTGGTCTGGCAGCGCTCCATGCAGGTTCTCGATCGTCTGATAGATGATCTCCACCTCGCCCTTCCACGCCATGTTGCGCGGACGCACGCACTCTGCGATGCGGGCGGAAATCTCCTCGGCGGTAAACGGCTCGTAGACGCGGCGCACCTGATTCACCTGCTCGGCGGCGGGTTTCGCCACCTCGGCGACGCAGGCGCGGTAGACATCGTCGATCAGGCCTGCCTGGCCTCGCTCCTTGAGCAGCGCGATGGCGGCCTCGAACGCGATGAACTTGCCGAGTTCGCTCATGTCGATGCCGTAGCAATCCGGATACCGGATCTGCGGCGCGGTCGAGACGATGACGATCTTCCGCGGATTGAGCCGGCTGAGCATGCGCAGGATCGAGCGGCGCAGCGTGGTGCCGCGCACGATCGAATCGTCGACGCACACGAGCACATCGCCGGGTTTCACCGTGCCGTAGCTCACGTCGTACACGTGGCTCGCGAGCTGGTTGCGCCACTTTTCCTGGCCGATGAACGTGCGGATCTTCACGTCCTTCACCGCGATCTTCTCGGCGCGGGGCCAGTTGCGGAGGATGAGATCGTCGATGAGCGCCTCGTCGAGCGCGCCGCGGCGGGCGGCATCGAGGATGGTGGCCTTCACCTCGTCGCGTCGGCGGAGGCGGAGCGCCTCGAGCAGGCCGTAGTAGGCGACCTCGGCGGTGTTCGGGATGAAGCCGAGCACGGCGCGGCCGAAGTCGTTGTCGATCGCGTGGACGACCTGATCGGCGAGCGCGGCACCGAGGGCCTTGCGCTCCTTGTAGATCTCGGGGTCGTTGCCGCGCGAGAAATAGATCCGTTCGAACGAGCACGAGCGGCGCGCGAGCGGTTCGCGCACCTGCTCCTCGGAGACGCGGCCGTTTTTCTTAACAACGACGCAGTGTCCCGGCGTGATCTCGCGGATATCAGCCTGCTCCTTGTCAAAGACGGTCATGAGCGCCACGCGCTCGCTGGCGACCGCCACTACCTCGTCGTCTTGGAACCAGAAGGCTGGCCGGATACCAGCGGGGTCACGCACGACGAAGGTGTCGCCGTTGCCGATCATGCCGGCGAGCGTGTAGCCGCCGTCCCACTTGACCGCGGCGCGGCGAAGGATTTTCGCCACATCGAGGCGTTCGCTGATCTGATCGGAGATGACCTTGCCCGGAAGCTTCTTGGCGCGAAGTTCGCGGTAGAGGTCCTCGTGTTCCTCATCGAGGTAGAAGCCGAGGAGCTCGAGGAGCGCCTGCGTGTCGGTCGCGAAGATCGGATGCGCGCCCATGCCGACGAGCTGATCGTTCAGCTCGGCGGTGTTGGTCATGTTGAAATTGCCCGCGAGCATCAGGTTGCGGGTCGTCCACGGGCTCTTCCGGAAAAACGGATGGCAGGCGCTGATGCTGTAGCCGCCGGAGGTGCCGTAGCGCAGGTGGCCCAGATAGGCCTCGGCGCCGAAGTCGAAGTGTTGCTTCACCGTCTCGGCAAACTCCGGGTGGATCGTGCCGGCGTCGACCTTGCCCTGGAACTGGCCGAGCAACTCCTTGAAGATCTTGTCGAGCGGGTTGGCCTTGATGTTCCGCTCGCGGAACATGAACGGCAGTCCGTTGGGCACATCGAGCTTGAGCGCCGCGACACCCGCGCCGTCTTGGCCGCGGTTGTGCTGCTTCTCCATCATGAGAAACAGCTTGAAGAAGCCCCAAAGCGGCGTGCCGTACTTTTCCTGGTAATAGGAGAGCGGTTTGAGCAGGCGGATCAGGGTGATGCCGCACTCGTGTTTCAGGGCGTCGCTCATGTCGTCGGGACTCCTGTGCGGAGGGTGGCGGACCTCACCGGGTGTCCGCCGTGGCCGCCACAGCGCTGCGGCCGGCCGGCGCCACCTCGGAGGAGGACGGCGCGTTGTGCGGGAGGTCGTGGTCGGTGAACATCACGGCGCTTAAGCCCGAGCCATGACGGGCCGAGGCCGGGAGGGGTCAAGGGAATTTCCCTGAAACGCCGGCCCGGTTTGTGGACTGTCAAAGCGACGCCGCGTCTACGGTGCCGTTGGCGACTCCGCCGGCGCGGGGAACATCCGCCGCACACGCAACCGCAGCTCCTCCGGGAGCTGCTCGGTCGGCAGATTGTAGAGCCGAGAACCGGCCTTGAAACTCACGCTGCTCGCCTGGACGGCGACGACGACCGCGTTGCGAACCGTCTCGTGGTTATCGAGCACGATCTCGGACACGATTTCGCCGGGCTTCACAGGTTCGGCCAAGCGCGCCACCCGAGCGGCTTCGCGAGCGGCCTCGTCGCGGACGCGTTGCGCAGCAGCCGATTCGGCAGCCGCCTTCGCCTCCGCCAAACGCGCCGCCGCGGCTCGCGCCGTCTCCGCGGCGCGCTGGTCGAGCAGCGCCTGCTCGCGCGCGACCCGGAGGGCCTCCGCCCGATCCGCGAGCTGCGCGCGCGCAAGTTCCGCGAGCGAAGCGGTGTGGGTCTCCAACCGCCAGAGCAGGATCACCACGGCGGTGAGCAAGACGATCGCGACACCCGAGAGCAGGTTCTTCATGTGGAGCAACCGCGCCACCCAACGACCGTCGCTCGCCCGTGGCAAGCACCCGCGGTGCGCGCCGCGCCGTCGCACCGCGTGCTAAACGAGCAATTCACCGCGACCGCCCCGAGCCGCATCGCATCACCGCGGCTGCGCGAACCGCGCAGATACATCGGTCACGACTGCGCGCAGCGCTTGGATCGTGAACGGTTTCTGGAGAAAGCCCGTGATCCCGAGGCCCGCGAAACGCTCCAGCGCCTCCTCCGCCTCGAAGCCGCTCATCAGCACGACCGGGATGTCGGCGCGGCGCTCGCGCAGCCGTTTGAACGTCTCCAGTCCGCCCAGCCGTGGCATCGATAAGTCGAGCAACACCGCGTGCGTCCCCTGCCCATCCGCACCGAACAACTCCAATGCCTGCACGCCGTCGCTCGCAGCAATCACGGTCAGTCCGGCGTTGCCGAGCACGTCCACAGCGACCTGACGGACCGCCGCCTCGTCGTCGACCACGAGCCAAGTGCTGCTGCCACCGGGCCGCGCAGTGCTCGCCAGCGGCACGGCGGCGCTGGTGGGTGATGCGGCCGGAGCAGCTGCCGGCGCCGGTGGCGGCGCCGCGACCGCGGTCGGTTTCGCCTCCTCCACAAGCGGCGGTAACACGACGCGAAACGTCGCTCCCCGCCCCGGCTCGCTCGTGACGCGCACCGCGCCTTGGTGAGCCCGCACGATTCCAGCCACCGCGGCGAGCCCGAGGCCGCGTCCCGTGAACTTGGTGGAGAAGAACGGCTCGAAGATCTTCTCCCGCAGCGTCGGCTGGATGCCACAGCCCGTATCGATCACCTCGACATACGCATATTCCCCGGGCGCCAGCTCCGGGGTGAGATAGGCGGCGGCCAGCCAGTCGCGCGCCACCGTCATCACGCCTGTCCGCACCACGACCTGCCCGCCACCCTCCGGCAACGCTTCGGCGGCATTGAGTAGGAGGTTGAGCAGGACTTGGCGCAGCTGCAGCGTGTCGCCCCGCACACGCGGCAGCGCCTCGCCCGGCTGGAACACGAGCTCCGCCTTCTTCGGGACCGAATTGCGCGCCAACGCGAGCGTGCCACGCGCCATCTCGTTGAGTTCGACCGCCCGCACGAGGAACCGGCCCTTGCCCGAGTACGCGAGCATCTGCCGGCACAGATCCGCCGCGCGCTCGGCCGAGATCTCGATGCGTCGCAACCCCTCGCCCATCGGCGAGCCCTCCGGGAGCTGGAGCCGGAGCAGACTCGCGTTGCCGAGCACGCCGGTAAGCAGGTTGTTGAAATCGTGGGCGATGCCGCCCGCCAACATGCCGAGGCTCTCGAGCTTCTGCGCCTCGAGCATTTTGCGATGCCAGGCCGTGCGCTCGTCCTCGCTGCGTTTCCGTTCGGTGAAGTCGAACAACGTCCCGAGCAGGACTTGCGGCGCACCGCGGGCATCGCGCAGGATCGTGCACGTCGTCGTCACGTGCCGCAGTTGCCCATCCGCACGCTGGACCCGGAGCTCACACGCGTGTCCCTCCTCGCCCAGCCGCACACGCCGCAACAGTTCTTCCAACACGGGCCGGTCCTCGGCGCACACGCAGCCCAGGAACGACTCCAACCGCGGCGCAAACGACTCCTGCCGCAGCCCGAGGATGCGCAACCCGCCGACGGAGAGCTGGAATCCGTCCCGCGAAAGATCCCAGATCCACACGCCGAGGTTGGCGAGTCGCTGCGCCTCCGAGAGCTGCCATTCCCGCTGGCGCAGCCGCGCGACGAGCCGCTCGCGCTGCGCGTTGAAGGACGCGAGGACCAACGAGGTGAGCGCGATCACCACGATGTAAATCAGCAGATACGCGAATGCAGCCCGCGCGGAACCGCCGGCAAACGGTCCGGCGTTGGTCGCCGTGCCCCACACCGCCAGTGTGCCGAGCAGCAGCACCGCCATGCCCGCGCCGCCGATCGAGAAGCGCCACGCGATCCACACGAGCAGGGGAAACGGCAGCACCAGCAGCGCCGGATGCGTGATGCCCCAATGACGGCCCCACACAAATACCGTGCCGCCGACGAGCGCGAGCGCGGCGAGCAGGCCCAGCAATTCGCTCAAGGCGCCGAACGAGCGCGACCGCGCCACCATCTGGCGCGCCGCGATCAGCAGCGGTCCGATCACCAAGCCGCCCGTGAAATTGCCGCCCGCCCAGGTGAGCGCCGCCAGCGGCACCTGCGGCCACCGGATCGTGCCCGAGAGCATCGCCGCCGCCGTGCCGAACACGGCCGAGATCGGCGCCCCCACACCGCCGAGCAGCAGGATGTAACCAACAACTTGCCACGGCTGTTCGATGTTGCCGCGGAGGTCGAACAACCGCCGCAGCAGCACCACCGTCACGACCGCCTCGAGGGTGTTGCCCATCGCCATCAGGACCGCAGCGGGCGGCGTCGCCCCCGCCGAGACCGCGGCGGCCAAGGCGCCGCACGCCACGCCCGGCCATAGCCGCACGCCGCCGATCACCAGCGCCGCGAGCGCCAGGCCTGAGGGCGGCCACACCGGCGAGATGCTCGCCGTGATCGTCGCGAAAGCCAACCCGACGCGAGCGAGGAGGAAATACGCGAGCCCCACGAGAGCGACGCGCACGCTCCAGGACCATTCGGGCGGAGGCGAACCCGTTTTCGCAGCGTGGGCAGCGGCTGGCGACGGCATGGGACGGGGAATTCAAGCACTCGCCGGAAAATCACAAACGCAATCCAGCTCAGCGCCGCTATTGAGGTCGCCGGAGGCAGTACATTTCACACCGAAGCCGCCAGACTCGCGACTACGGCGAGTTTCGCCCACTCGTCCCGCGCACGAACGGCCGAACGGCGGCCGTGGGTTGTTTTCGCTTTCCGGCGCGACGTTTCCCCGCTCCGCTTCCCCGCCATGCCGCTCGACTACGCGCCCATCCAACTCGCCGACCGCTGGGAAGATTACCGCCTCCTCGAATGCGGCGAGGGCATGAAGCAGGAGCGTTGGGGCGAGTACGTGTTCGTGCGCCCTGATCCGCAGGTGGTCTGGCCGCGTCGCAGCCGCGCGCCGTGGTCGGGCTGGGACGGGTACTACCACCGCAGCGAAACCGGCGGCGGCCGCTGGGAATTCCGACGCCAGCTGCCGGAGTCGTGGACAATCCGTTATCGCCCGCTCGACCTCACGCTTCGGATTCGCCCGACCGGCTTCAAGCACACGGGATTGTTTCCCGAGCAATCGGTGAACTGGGAGTGGAGCAGCGCGTTGATCCGCCGGGCGCGCGCTGCCGGCCGCGAGATCTCGGTTCTCAACCTCTTCGGCTACACCGGCGCTGCGACCGTCGCCGCCGCCCGGGCCGGCGCGAGCGTGTGCCATGTCGACGCCGCGAAAGGCATGGTCGAGTGGTGTCGCGACAACGCCGCGCTGAGCGGTCTCGCCGAGGCGCCGATCCGGTACATCGTCGATGACTGCCGGAAGTTTGTACAACGCGAGCAGCGGCGCGGCCGCCGCTACGACGCGATCATCATGGACCCGCCCACCTATGGTCGGGGCGGCTCCGGCGAGATGTGGAAACTCGAGGACGATCTCTGGGGCCTGCTCGAGGATTGCGGCAAGATCCTCTCCGACCGACCGCTGTTTTTCCTCATCAACAGCTACACCGCGCGACTGTCGCCGGTAGTCGCGGGCAATTTGCTCGCAGCGCTGCTACCGGCGAGCGCCGGCGGTAATATCTCGGTCGGCGAGATCGGCCTGCCGGCCGAACACGACGCGACGGTGCTGCCCTGTGGGATCTTCGGACGCTGGGCGGCCGGATAACTCGCCGACGAGGGGCGTGCGACACCGCCACTGCTTCCGTCCGAAGCAATCGTAACCGTCGTGCGGCCATCGTGGTTGCCAACCCGATGTCTCAACGGATAATCCGCCGGCAGAATTTCCCTCCCCACCTGCGCGCCGACTGATGCGGCGCGAACCCCGTCCGCAATGGAACAGCCCAACAGCCTCTCCGGCGCCGCCCCCAAGGATGTCGTCGCCGCTCCCGCCGAACTCCGCCACGCGCTCGCAGCCGGCCGGACCTCGGTTTGGCGTTACGAACCTGAAACGCGGGCGCTCTACAACGACGGCGTGTTGGAACAACTTCTCGGCTTTTCCGCGGGCGCAAACCGCACTCCCGGGGAATGGCTTCGCTTGGTGCATCCCGACGATCTCAACCGGTTGCAGGCGCAATGGCTCGCGGTGAGCGAAGGACGCACGCCTCAAATCGATCTCGAGTTTCGTCTCCTCGACCGCAACGGCTCGATACGTTGGTTTCACGGCCGCGGCACCACCGCCCGCGCGAGCGGACTGGCACCAGCGATCGCCGGAGTGGTCCAGGAAATCACCGAGCGCAAACACGCGGAAGAGGAGCTCCATGAACTCAGCCGGTACAACCGCCAGCTCCTCGACCTGAGCCCGGATCCTGTATTCGTGCTCGATGCGGCCGGCACGATCATCGACGTGAATCCGGCCGCACAAGCGTTGACCCGCTCCGAACGCTCGGGACTGATCGGCGTCGATTTCGCCCATCGGTTCGCCGATGCCGGACGAGCGAGACAGTTGTGGACCGATGCACTCGCTCGCGGCACGGTCCGGGACGCCGAAATCGGCCTTCTCACCGCCGACGCGCAACCGATCCCGCTGCTCTGCAATGCCACGGCACTCGCCGCTGAGGATGGTTCGCCGCGGGGCGTGCTGGTCGTCGCGCGCGATATCTCCGCACGCAAGGCTGCGGAAGCCGAGCGTTTCATGACCGAAGCGCGAGTGCGCGAGACGCAGAAACTCGAAAGCCTCGGCGTCTTGGCCGGCGGCATCGCGCACGACTTCAACAACCTCCTCACCGGCATCCTCGGCAACGCTTCGCTGGCCAAACTCGACCTCGCGACCGGCACGCCGCCGTTCAACTGCGTCGAGGAGATCGAGAAGGCCTCGTTGCGCGCGGCAGAACTCTGCCGTCAAATGCTCGCGTACTCCGGCAAAGGCCGATTCGTGGTCCAGCTGCTCGACCTCTCGGAGTTGATCACCGAAGCCGCGCCGCTGCTCGAGCTGTCGACGACGAAGAAGGCCAAGCTGCGTTTCTTCCTGAACAAACACCTCCCGCTCATCCAAGCCGACGTGAATCAGCTGCGGCAGGTCGTCATCAACCTGGTCTCCAATGCCGCCGAATCGATCGGCGACAAAGACGGCCTGATTCGGATCACCACCGGCGCCATGCGCGCCACGCGCGAGTACCTCCACCAGACCCACCTCGCGCCCGATCTGCCGGAGGGTACGTATGTGTTTGTTGAAGTCAGCGATAACGGCGGCGGGATGAACGCCGATGTCCTGCAGCGGATTTTCGAGCCGTTCTACACAACGAAGTTCACCGGGCGCGGCCTCGGTCTTTCCGCAGTGCTCGGCATCGTCCGAGGTCATAACGGCGCGATCAAAGTCGAGAGCGAACCCGGCAAGGGGGCGTCGTTTCTCGTGCTGTTCCCGGCGGCGGAACAGGCAGCCATGTTACCGACCGAGCCCGTCCCCGCAGCGCCGCCGGTACGTCGCATTCTGGTCGTGGACGACGAGGACACGGTGCGGAGCGTACTGGCTCGAATGTTACGATCGTTCGGCTACGAAGCCGTCGTGGCGGCCAACGGCCAGGAGGCGGTGCAGTTGTTCCACTCCGGGCGGGACGATTTCCGTGCCGTCCTTCTCGATCTCACGATGCCGGAGCTCGATGGAGCGGAGACTTTCCGTGAGATCCACCGGATGCGCCCCGAGCTACCCGTCGTGCTGATGAGCGGTTATAGCGAGCAGGACGCCGTCGCCAAGTTTGGCGCCGCGGGGCTTGCAGGGTTTCTTCAGAAACCGTTCCAGCCCGAGACACTGCGGAATCGCTTGAACGCCGTGGTGCATACCTGAAATTAAGGATTCCACATCATCTGCTTCACGGCGGATGCGCGTGGCGAGTGTCGAAGCTCGGAGAAATCCCTCGAGCTCTCGCTCGATATCTGTCTGAGGACGAAATCTCCGAGGTCGAGTCCTCGTGCGGTTGGTCGGGAGCGCCGAGAGCCGCGCAAAACGAACCGAGCGTTTGCTTGGGCTGACGCCCGACCAGGCGCTCGCCTACGGCCGCAGGGTGGACCACGCGCGCAGAGACTACGTGCGGTCGTTCTTCGAGGCGGATATC
>DATGXA010000183.1:0-12539 GCA_035299125.1 Opitutaceae bacterium | reverse complement strand
CCGAGGAGATGCGCCCGCGTCTGCTCGCCGCCAGCCGCGGCTCCCAGCAACGTTTCGAGTTCCGCCATCGCCGCGCCGATGGCTCCGTCCGCAACGTCGAGGTCTACAGCACCCCGATCGTGCTCCGCGGCCAGACGCTCCTCCACTCGATCATCCACGACATCACCGACCGCATCGCCGCCGAATCCGCGGTCGCCCGCAGCGAGGAAAACTTCCGCAACTTCTTCGATCACTCCGGCGATTTCCTCACCGTGCTCGATTCCGAGGGGCGCATCCTCGCCGCGAACCGCACCGTGCTCGCGCGCCTCGGCTACGCCGCCGATTCGCTCATCGGCAAGAGCCTCCTCGACCTGCATCCCGCCGAGACCGCCGCCGAAGCCGACTGGGTGCTCCGCCAGATCCTCGCGGGACGAGTCGAGACCAGTCCGCTGCCGATCGTCGACGCCGCCGGCCACCGCATCGCGGTCGAGACGCGTTTCGTGCGCGGGCACTGGAACGGCCAACCGGCGATCTTCGGCATCACCCGCGACATCTCCTTCATCAAACTCTCCGAGGAGAAGTTCTCAAAAGCCTTCAACCTAAGCGACTCGCTCATGGCCATCGCCACGCTCGACGAAGGCCGTCTCATCGAGGTCAACGCCGCCTTCCAACGCGTGCTCGGCTTCCCCGATGCCGAGGCCATCGGCCGCACCGGCGTCGAACTCGGCATCTTCACCGATCCCGACCTGCCCGCCAAGGTGAGCGCCCCGCGCGAGGGCGACGCCCCGGGCATCGAGACCACTTTCCGCACCCGCACCGGCGAGCTGCGCCACGGCGTGTTCTCCGCCCACCGCATCCAGCTCCAGGACCAGACGCTGCTCATCACGAACTTCGTCGACCTCACCGAACGCAAACTCGCCGAGGACCGCCTGCGCGAGGCCATGCAACAACTCGAGCAGGCCAATGGCCATCTGCGCGAGATGACGGAGCGCGCCCAGGCCGCGAGTTCCGCCAAGAGCGCGTTCCTGGCGAACATGAGCCACGAGATCCGCACGCCCATGAACGGCGTGATCGGCATGACCGCCCTCCTGCTCGACACCCCGCTCGATCCCACCCAGCGCAATTACGCCCAGACCGTGCGCGCCAGCGGCGAAGCGTTGCTCACAGTCGTCAACGACATCCTCGACTTCTCCAAGATCGAAGCCGGCAAACTCGAGCTCGAGACCCTCGATTTCGAACTGCAAAACCTCCTCGACGATTTCGCCGCGATGCTCGCGATCCGCGCGCACGACAAAGGCCTTGAGCTCGTCTGCGCCCCCGATCCCACGCTCCCTGTCCGGCTCCGCGGCGATCCGGGCCGCCTCCGCCAGATCCTCCTCAACCTCACGGGCAACGCGATCAAGTTCACCCAGTCCGGCGAGGTCATCGTCCGCGTCGCGCTCGTCTCGGCCGCGGTCGATTCCGTGCTCCTGCGCTTCGCCGTGCACGACACCGGGATGGGAATTCCGAAGGAGAAACAGGGCCTGCTCTTCCAGAGTTTCTCGCAGGTCGACGCCTCCACCACGCGCAAGTTCGGCGGCACCGGCCTCGGCCTGGCGATCAGCAAACAACTCGCCACGCTCATGGGCGGCGAAATCGGCGTCGAGAGCGACGACGGCCGCGGGGCGGAGTTCTGGTTCACCGCCCGCTTGGAGATCCCCGCGCAACCGCCCGCGCCGCCCGTACCGCCGTTGCAGGCTGTGCCGCTGCTCGTCGTCGATGACAATCCCACCCACCGCGCCACGCTGCGTGGACGGCTCGAGACTTGGGGCGCGCGCGTAACCGCAGCGGCCGACAGCGCGGCGGCGTTGGATGCCCTGCGCGCCGCCCTCGAAAACGGCACCGCGTACGCCGCCGCCGTGATCGATCTGCAGATGCCTCAGCCCGATGGCGTCACGCTCGCCCGCGCCATCCGCAGCGACCCGCTGCTGCGCTACACGCCGCTGGTGGGGATGTTCGCGCCCTCGCGCCGGAGCGCGGTTTCCGACGAGCACCGCCGGTTGTTCGCCGCCTGTCTGGCGAAACCCGTGCGGCCCGCCGAGTTGCTCGATTGCCTGATCGCCGCGTTTGGCCACCTCCCGGCCGAAGACGCTGCCGCCGAGGAAATCCCCGCCACAGCCACCGCCCTCGAACGCCCAGAACGCATCCTGCTCGCCGAAGACAACACCACCAACCAGCAGGTCGCCGCCGGGATTCTCGCCAAACTCGGTTTCCCGCGCGTAGCCGTGGTCGCCAACGGCGCCGAAGCCGTGCAGGCCCTCGCCGAGATTCCGTACGATCTCGTGTTCATGGATGTGCAGATGCCGGAGCTCGACGGCCTCGCCGCCACCCGCCTCATCCGCGCCCAGAACACTCCGGTCACGAGCCACCAAGTCCCGATCATAGCGATGACCGCCCATGCCACGCCCGAGGACCGCGAACACTGCCTCGCCGCCGGCATGAACGACTATCTCTCCAAGCCACTTCTGCCCGACGCCCTGATCGATGTGCTCGAGCGCTGGCTCCCCGGCGGCGGCTCTCTCCGGCCGACCGACGTGCTCGCCACATCCGTCGCCGAAGCGCCCGATGCCGAGCGCCGCGTCTTCAACCGCGAGGCCTTGCTCGCTCGCGTGCTGGGGGACGAACACCTCGTCCGCACGCTCGCGATCAAGTTCCTGGAGGACCTGCCGCACTCGCTCGAAAAACTCCACATCGCCCTCCTCGCCCACGACCCGAAGAGCGCCACGTTGCACGCCCACGCGCTCAAAGGCGCGGCTGCCAATATGGGCGGCGAACAGCTCCGCCACGTCGCCGCCGCCCTCGAGAAGGCCGGTCAGCTCGGCGATCTCGCGAGGATGCTCGCGCTGCACCCTGACCTCGTCGCCCGCGCCGCAGAGTTCGAGCAGGCACTGCTCGCCACGCTCGACCTTCCCTCACGTCCCGACGCGCCTCCCCACGCGTAAGCCGTCGTGCTCCCGCGCTGCGCGCTTGAATCGATCCGTCCGTAGCTTCGCCGCAGCGAAACACGCCAAGGGTTTCGTTCACCGGAGCCTCCGTCAAAGTAGTCCTCTAGCGTCGCAACCCCCGGTGCCACTGCGCGATGCTCCGGCGTGGGTCCGCGACTCGCAGTTCGGCGGGATCGCGCCACGCGACCTCCCGGACCGCCCACCTACTTCACTGAACTAGCCGCGACGGCGCCCTACTGCGCTGCCCCCCACATTGGTAGCGTCAGCAGGGGACGCCGTCGCGCTGATTGTTCAGTCCCATCCGGGAACCAGCCTGCCCCGGATAATCGACGGATGCCGTGGCAGAGCCGTCTTCTTTATGCCCACGTCCCCCTCCGGCGACCCCGAACCCCGCACCCGAAGGCGCGACGAAGCGGAATCGATCATAGCTGGGAACGGTGACAACCACGGCCCGCGAAGGTGAGCCGGCCAAGCGGCGTCTCGAATTCTACCGTTACCAGAGCTCGGCCAGATGCTTGCCATTTATTTGGTAAACGCGGAGCCTTGACCGCGTGTTTTTACGCTTGGCCAACCGCCGCCTCCGCCTGCGTCCGGCCGTGCTGGTCGCGTTGGCGATCGGCGCGGCGCAGCCGGCTGCGGCCGCAGCGTGGGATGGACCAGGGCTCGGCTCGCCGCTCTCGCGCGTCTTCACCGCCCGCGACATCGGCGTGCTCGCTCCGTACCGGTGCACCTTGGAAGCGCGCGATGGCCGGCTCTACGTGGCGCACGATGGCGTTTCGGTCTTCGACGGCGAGACTTGGCGACAGTTGCCGCTTCCCGAGAAATCCATCGTCCGCACGCTCGCGGAAGCGCCCGACGGCTCGATCTGGGTCGGCGGCGATCACCTGCTCGGTTGCATCGTCTGGTTGCCGGGAAACGCCGCGGAGTATCGCTCCGCGTTGCCCCGGCTTCCACTCGAGCACCAACGCGATCTCGGCAGTGTCGTTGCCGTGCATGCGTCCGCCACCGGGCAGATCGCCGCCGTCACGGATAACTCCGTCGTCTCGCTCAACAACGGCCGCGCTCGAGTCTGGCCGCTTCCCGCCCCGCGCCGGCTCTCCGCCTGGACCGACACCGAAGGGCAGCTGACCGTCGTCCGCCCCGGTCTTGAAACGCTGCGCCTCGCCGAGCAGGGCCTCGAATCGGCGCAATTCCCCGAGTCGCTCGCCTCCGCCGGCGTCGAGTGGGCGGTACGTTTCGCCGACGGCGGCACGCTGCTCTGCGCCGGGCGCCAATTGGTACGCTGGCGCGACGGCCTGATCGAGCCCGTCGAGGGCCCCGTCGCCGCGCTGCTCCGTGAGGACCGCGTTGTCGCCGCCCTTCGCCTGCCCGGCGGCCAGGCCGCGCTCGCCACCCTGCGGCATGGCATCCGTATTGTGGACTCGTCTGGTCGCGAGACCGCCACCATCGAGCACCCCGGCGACCTTCCCGACAACCGCGTGCTCCACCTCGCGGCCGGCGCCGAGGGACGCCTGATCGCCACGACCCCGGAAGCCATCGTCGTCTTCGCCGACACCCTCCGGGCCTCGGTGTTCGACACGCGCCACGGCCTCTCCAGCAAACGCATCCAGGCCATCGCCCGCGACGAGCACGGCCTCGTGATCGCCAACGACCGCCACCTGCTCCGGCTCGAACCCGCCTCCGCGGCGCAACCGGCGGGGTTCTGGCGTTTCTGCGCCGAGACGCACGAGGCGGTGAACGTCCTGCTGCCGCGCGGTCCACTCATGCTGGCGGCGAACCCTTCCGAGCTCCAATTGCTCGATCCGACCGCCCTCGGCCCGCGGCCGCTCCGCACCGCCGAGATCGTCGCGCCGTGTCCTTGGAGCGCCGTGCCCGACGGCCTCGCTTGGATCGAGGGATCGCGATTCTACCGCGGCGCGCTAGTCGCGGGACAGTTGGAGGCGAGCGCCGAGCCCATCGAAGTCGATCCGGACGCCTGTTGCCTCGGCGAGGATCCCGGCGGCGCCCACTGGATCGCGACCACCCGCTCCGGCGTCTTCCGCGTGGCGGCGCTCGACCAGATCAAGGCCGGCAAGCCAGCCCTCCGCTCCTACCGGGAAAACCTCCGGTTCACCGGCTCGCTCGCGCCGCGACTGTTCCGCGTCGGCCCGCGCATCGTCGTCACCACCGACAACGGTCTCGCCGTCTACAGCGAGATCGGCGACCGGTTCGTGCCGTTCGCCGGACTCGCCGGCGCACGCGTGCACGCGGTCGCCAGCACCACCGGCGATTCCGTCTGGCTCGCCGTCTCCCAACGCGATCGCCTGCCCTTCCAGCTCAGCTTTGTCCGTCTGCGGTTCGCGGAAAACAGCCTCGCCTGCGAACTCGCCGCCCTGCCACCGCTCCCGCTCGACGAACCGCCCTCCGCCCTCTTCGCCGAAACCGCCGCCATCCCGGCCGAGGGCACGGTGCTCTGGCTCGGCGGACACGGCCGCCTCCTGCGCCTCGAAAGCCGCGGCGCGCCGGCCGGCCCGCCGCCCGCGCCCTTCGTCTCCGCGCTATCGCTCACCGACGAAGGTCGCAACGCCCGCCCGCTGACCGAGCCGCACCCGCGCGTCGATTTCGACAACGCCGGCCTGCGCTTCGATCTCCTTCTCCCCAGTGGCCGCCTCGGCCAACGCGCCCACCTCGAGACGCGCCTCCACGGCTTCGATACCGCCTGGGTGCCGCTCGGCGAGATCCCCTCGCGCGTTTTCCACGGGCTGCGCGATGGCTCCTATCGCTTCGAGGCGCGCGCGATCGACGGCCTCGGCCGCCCGTCGCCGCTCACCTCCTTCGATTTCTCCGTGCAGCCGCCGTGGTGGCGCTCGGCGCCCGCGTATGTCGCCTACGCGCTGGCGCTCGTGCTCCTGTCGGCCCTCGTTTTCCTCACCCGCCTGCGGCTCGCCCGCGCCCACCGCCGCGAACTCGAGGCCCTCGTCGCCCGGCGCACGCGCGAGCTCGCCGCCGCCAACGCCGCCAAATCCGAGTTCCTCGCCCACATCAACCACGAGATCCGCAACCCGCTCAACGGCGTGATCGGCCTCTCCTCCATGCTCGCGAAGGGTCACCACGACGAGGGCACGCGCCAACTCGCCCGCTCCCTCAAGGCCTGCGCCGGCTACCTCGCCTCCGTCGTCGACAACGTCCTCGATCTCGCCCGCATCGAGGCCGGCCGTATCGAGATCTCCCCACAGCCCTTCGAGCCGCGCGCCCTCATCGAGGAGATCGCGGAGATGTTCCGCCTCCAGATCGAGGAGGCCGGCGGCCGGCTCACCTGGTCCGCCGACCCCGATCTCCCCGTGGCGCTCGTCGGCGACGTGCACCGCATCCGCCAGGTGCTCGTCAACTTCACCGCCAACGCCGCCCGCTACGCCCGCGGCGGCGATGTCCGCCTCTCCGTCCGCCGCCGCACCCAGGCGCAGAACCGCCTCACCGTCGTCTTCACCGTCGCCGACACCGGCCCCGGCATCGCCCCCTCCGAGCAGGAACGCATCTTCGAGAAATTCTCCCGCGGCGCCTCCGCCGCCGGCGCCGCGCCGCGCGGCTACGGCGTGGGCCTCGCCCTCGTCCGCGACCTCGCCGCCCTCCTCGGCGGCGAAGCCGATGTCGATTCGCAGCTCGGCCACGGCGCGAAGTTCCGCCTCACCATCCCGCTCGAGATCGCCCCCGCGCCCCGGCCCGACCTCCGGCCCGCCGCCGGCACCGCCGCCGACAGCTTGCGCGTGCTCGTGATCGACGACCAGGCGTTCAACCGCCTCGTCCTCCGCGATCATCTCGAACGCCTCGGCTGCAAGGTCGAGGAATCCGCCGATGGCCCCAGCGCGCTGCTCCTGCTCCAAGCCCGCGCCCACCACATCGCCTTCGTCGATCTCAACCTCCCCGGCCTCGACGGACTCGCTCTCCTCCGCCGCGTGCGCCACGAGCGCGCCGACACCGCCATCTTCCTCGTCGCCACCACCGCCTCCGCCACCCGCGGTATCCAGGAACAGGCGCTCGCCGCCGGCGCCGACGCCTTCCTGCCGAAACCACTCTCCCCCCAGCAACTCGCCGAGCTCGTCCACGAATGCACCCGCCGCGGTGCCGCACCGCGCACCGCCGCCGAGCCCGCCGCCTCGACTGCTTCCGCCGGTCTCTTTGCCGCTCTCCCGCTCACACCCGACCTCGTCCGCAGCCTGCACGCGGAACTCGATGTCGAGACGCAGTCCCTCGCCTCCAGCTGGAGTCTCGCCGATCCGATTGGCGCCCGCCGCCACGCGCACCGCATCGCCTCGCTCGCCATCATCGCCCGCGACGAGAAACTCATCGATGCCGCCCGCCACGCCGAGGAGTTGATCCAGACCGATCGCGCCGCCGCCAGCGCCGCCGTCGACGCCCTGCAACTCGCCGCCCGCGACCGTCTCCGCCTTCTCGGCACCACCGTCACCGCCACCGGCCAGGACGGGAAGAACTGACCTGGGCATTTCGCCCGGCGGCGGGAGCCGCGAGACCATCCGTGTGGCGCCGCTCGCGAGAGCGGCGATCCTCCCGACCCACCGCGATCCGTCTCGATTGTCCACCACGCGGCGGAAATCGCGTCCCTCCGCGCTCATCTGCAAGTCCCCGTCCGTCCACGCGGCCTTCGGCAAGCCGGTCGGCCCCAACTTCGGCTTGCCGCCTCGGGCCCCGCTGCGTTGCCTCGGTCCATGGATACTCCTCGGCGTGGTGGTTCCGCTCCCACGGCGGCCCGCGCACCCCAAACTTCCCCGTCGGGCGCCGCGAGCGCGTTTCGCTGATGCGCCCCGCCCGCCTCCTGCTCGGCTCCGCCCTCGTCTTCGCGTTTTTCGGCGCTGGCTGGTGGGCCGGCCACGCGCTCCATCATCCCACGCCGGCCACCCTCGCCGTTGCGCCCGAGCTTCCGCCGGCCGCCGGTCCCGCGACGCCGTCGCTCACCCTCGCTGAAGCTGTGTCACAGTTCGCCGGTGGCGATCACATCATGCCGCGCGCCGAACTCCGCGCCCGTCTCGCCACCGCCACGCCCGCCGAGATTCCCGGTCTGCTCGCGCTGGTGGCGAAGCTACCGCACCGCCTCGACCGCGAACGTTTCCGCGCCCAGCTCCTCGCCCGCTGGGTCGCCGCCGATCCCGCCGCCGCCCGTGCCTGGGCCGAAGCGCTGCCCGTCCTTTCCGAGCGCCACGTTGCCGTACGCGACATGCTCGCCAGCCTGGGGAAAACGGCGCCCGAACAAGCCGCTGCGTGGCTCCTCGCCGCCAACCTCGATGAGCCGGCCCGACATGGGCTCGTGAGAGGGATCATGAGCGGATGGCAGGCACTGGCCCCAGCCCAAGCCGAAGCTTGGCTGGCGCAGATCCCGGATCCCGACCTTCGACGCAGCGCACGCGAAGCGTTCATCTCGGCCCTCGCCGAGAAGGATCCAGCGGCGGCGTTTGAAAAAGCGCTCGCGATGAACTCGGAGCGCGGCGGCGAAGGCGCACTCGGCACCGCGGCCCGCGCAATGGTCCTGCGCGATCCCACTTCAGCGGCCGCCGTCCTCGCTCGCATCCCGTCCGGCGATACCCGCAACTGGGCCGCGATCCAAGTCGTCGACGCTCTTTCCGCCAGCGACCCGAAACTCGCCGCAGAGTTCGCGCTCACCTTGCCCGCCGGCACGGCCCGCAACGCTGCCGTGTACAACGTGATCAGGGCGATGGCGGCCGATCCCGACGCCGTCTTCACGTGGATCGAGACCGCTGTTCCCGCCGGAAGCGACCGCAACCTCGCCTTCCAAAATGCCATCGGCGCACTCACCGAAAACTCACCGGCCGAAGCCGCGCGACATCTGAACCGGCTGCCGGCCGATGCGCGTGTCGAGGTGACCAAGTCTCTGGTCTTCCAGTGGACCGAAAAGGACGTCGCAACGGCGACCACCTGGGTCAAACAACTGCCGCCCGGTGCCGAGCGCGATGCGGCCGTCGATCGCCTGCTCCGCACGCGTTATTTGGGCGATCCCGCCGGCACCGTCGAAAGCATCCGACTCGACTTCCCCGACCTTCCGCCCGACCGCGTCGCCCAAATTCTGAGTAACACGATCGTCATGTCGGCGGGTTCTTGGCCGTTGACTGCCGCTCTGTCCAGCGAACAGCTCCTCGGGCTCCTGCCGGCCCTGCCCTCCGATGAGGCGAGGAAGCGTTTTCTTGAATCCTCCCTTCGACAGATGTCCGCAGTCTCGCCCGTTGCCGCCGCGGAGTTCCTCTCGGCGCTACCTTCCGAACACCGTTCGGAGTCTGCCATCCGGAACGTCGTCGATGCTTGGGCAGGTGATGCGCCGGCAGACGCAGCCGCGTGGGCGATGTCGCTTCCCGACACGACAGCCCGTCGCACCGCGTGCGATGCCCTCCTCGACACTTGGAGCCGCGTGGACCCGGATGCCGCCGTCCGCTGGGTCTGCAGCACCCAAGATGAACAACTCCGCACCGATGCCCTCTATCGCGTCGCCGGAAATTGGGGAGCCAACGATCCCACCGCGGCAGCGGAATGGGTTGCGCACATCGACGACGCCCGGTTCCGCCAATCGGCGACCGAGCTCATCGCTCGCAGCTGGCTTACCGAAGACGCCGAGGCGGCCACAAAGTGGCTCGCCATGACGGATCTGCCGACCGAGCGAAAGGCCGCGTTGCTGCAGGAGGTGCGCAAATGAAAACCTCGATCGCACTGCTGCTCACCGCCGGTTGCATAGCGTCGTTCGGGTCGGGACTCTGGCTAAGCCGTTGCGCCGCCTCCACGTCTTCCTCGCCCGCCGCAGAACCTTCCAACGCGCGAGCCACCACCGCGCCCCCAAAGCCGACGCACAGCCACCGTGCGGCACTCGCGGTGCCGACGAACCCTCGCGAGTGGAGTATACTGCTCGACGAAATCGGTCCGGTCGACGTCCCGCACCTGCTCACAGCCGCCCTCGCGATCCGCGACACCAGCGAGCGCAGATCCACTGTCCAACGACTGCTCGAAATCTGGGCGTTGGAGGCTCCGGCAGACGCGTTCTCCTGGCTATCGCGTCACCAGCAAATCCCTTCGATAGACTTGGGCCCGATCTTCGAGGCATGGGGAGAACATGATCCTGCGGCCGCGATTGCCGGTCTCGCCACGATCACCGATCGCCACGCCGGGTGGCGAGCAGCGGCCGGTCTGTGCGACGCATGGACCAGGAGCGACCCGACGGGCGCGATGGCATGGGCCAAGGACCTGCCACCATCCGAGATCCGCAACAACGCCCTCAATTCGATCTGTAGCGTTCTCGCCGAACGCGACACGCAGCAAGCTGTCGCATTCGCGCTCTCGCTGGGCGATTCTGCCGGCGCCGCAAACCGCTTGAGCGGCATCGTCAGAATCCAAGCCGCCACCGATCCCCAAGCCGCACTGCGAACCATCAACAGCCTGCCCGCGGGCGTGCCGCGAGGACCGTTGTGCAGACAGATCGTCGACGCCTTGGTTGCCGAGGATCCGAGACTCGCCGGCGCGTTCGCGCTTACCATCCCGCCGAGCGAGGCGCAGCGCGGCGCGCTCCAAACCGTGGCCTCGCGGCTCGCCGTCGACTCCGTGCAGACCGCCCTCGACTGGATCAACTCCACGATTCCGAGCGGCCCGATCCGCGGCAACGTGATGGAAAACACCCTCGTCATCGCCGCGCAGGCCAATCCCAAGGCCGTCGCTCCGCTCGTCGCGACTCTACGCGGCAACCTCTTCCGGCACGTAGCGATGAATCTCGCCATCAACTGGGTACGCTCCGATCCGCAAGCCACGACCGCTTGGGTAGATCAACTCCCGGCCGATCGAAATCGCGCATTTCTCCAGCAAACGCTCTTCGATTCCTGGCTCCGCGCCGATCCCGCTGCCGCCGCCGCCTGGCTCGCCACGACCGACCTCCCGGAGGAAACGAAGCAACAACTCCTCAGCGCGCCGCGCTGAACCGCGAAGATCAAACCGAACCGGGGGTGCAGCCGCACACCGTCACAGCCCAGCTTTTCGGTGACGTCGCTCCCGCCAATCCTCGTCGCATTCGATCCTCCCAAGCTCGTTCATAGCCGTCCATCAGCGGTTCATGGTGCGTGATCACGGCTGCGGCGACGCTCGACAAGCATACCGATCCCTTTCCCGCTTCCGATCAGCGTCCATCCGCTTTCATGGGCGGTTCCATCCACACGGTTGGCCGCAGGCAGGCGGACACCAGCTCCGCATCGCCGGAAAAGCCGCACCCCAGAATCAGGCAAACCACGAGCAGGCTTTTCTGGCCCAAGCGCCGATCGTCCACACTTTCGGGGCCCCACATGAAGACGACCCACACGTCTCCAACCTGCTCCCCCGCCGCGCCTCTCGCCGGCGGCTCCGGCGATGCCGAGCCCAATTCCGGCGCGATCATCCATAGTGTCATCAACCGCCGGCACGGCGCCGCCACCGTGCTCGATCGCACCGCCCGCGCACGCGCCGAAACCGAGCGCGAGCAACTCTGCTCCACGCTCCAGCGCCTCCACCGCATCGGCGAGCTTCACACGCCCGCTCCGCTGCGCCGTCTCGTGCGCGAAGCCGAGGTCCTCGCCGCCGCGGCGCTCCTCCGCCGCCTGGCGTTGATCGCGCCAGCGCTCTCGCCGGCCCAGCTGCTCGCCCACTGCGAACGTGCCGCTACCAACGAGGCCGGTCACCACGCGCATCTCATCGATCCGCTGCAACTTCGCCACCTCCTCACCTGTCACGAGGACCTCCCGAACGAGCAGTTCACCGCGGTCGAACTCTACGAGCTCGACCGCGCTCTCGAACACGGTCCGCTCGAGCAGGTACTCAACCACCTCCGGCGGCTCGGCTCCCGCTGCGCCACGTTGCCACGCACCACGCCCGCCCTGCTCCGCACACGGCTCCTGCGGCTCAGCGCGAGCGGCACATCCACTGAGTGGATCCCAGCCGTGGCCTTCGAGATCGCGGTGCTCGACATGCGGCTGCATGGCCCGCTCGGATGGGAGAATACCCGACTCTTCTGCGCGCTGCTCAAGCAGATCTACGCAGCGTCGATCCGAGGCCTCGAGTCCTATCTCGAAGCCGCCGAGATCGCCCACGCCGCCAACCGCTACCGGACCGCCGGCGAAGTTGCGCTAGCCGACTATCTCCGTCGGCTCGAAGCGGAGTACGATCGCTCCGCGCTGCCGCTGTTGGAACGCAACATCGCCACCGCCGCCGAGCAACGCAGTCGCATCGCCGCAGCCGCCGTACCCGCGCCCGGGACACCCGCCGTCGCCCGCCAGCCGCGCCGCCGTCTGCTCTTCGGTCTGCTCGACCTCTTCCCATTCCCCGCCGCCTCGCGCAGCTGAGCCGATCGTTCGATGAGCTCGCAGGGCATCGCATCGCCGATGCCCTCACGCGCGGTCCAATCAGCTCAGGCTCATCGGGTCCACGTCGAGCGTCTGGCTCACGCCTTCGGGCCAGGGGAAAACGCGCTGCTCCTTGGCGAGCACGCCCACGGTCTTCGTCACCGCGCCGGTGAAATACCAGAGCTGGAATCGATATTCGCCCATTACGCGCTCGATCGGCGAAGGC
>DATGXA010000182.1:0-29364 GCA_035299125.1 Opitutaceae bacterium | reverse complement strand
TCGTGGATGAGGTCGCCGATCTCGAGCTCGAGCTGCCGGTGGTTGCTATCGAGCTGGGCGATGGCGCTGGCGTTGAGGTTGTGCTTGAGGAAGAGCACCTGGTCGCGGAAGCGATCGAGCACGGGGTCCATCATCGCGGCGGCGCGATTCAGGGCGGCGGCGAGGGCGGCGTAGCGCTGCTCGGTGGTGGCGAATTGGCGGCGGCTGGCCTCGCGCAGGGCGGGGTCCTTGTAGGTGTCGAGTTCGCGGCGCCACTCGCGGAAGAGGGCGTGGGAGACCTGCTCGATCTCGCCGATGCGGGCGCGGACGGAGGCGGCGCGCGATTCGCTGCGCGCGAGCTCGTGCTGGAGCTTGCCGTAGCGTTCGGCTAGCGGGCCTCCGTTGTTCCCGGTGACCGCGAGGAATTGTTCGAGGGCGTTGGCAAACTGCTGGCGCGCGGCGTCCTGCGCCTGCCGGGCATCGTGGACGCGCGCGACCAGAATGTCGCGTTTGTGGATGCCGAAACGTTCCTTCACCGCGTACTCGACCGACGAGCAACCGGCCAGGCCGAGCACGAGTCCGAGCAGGAGGGGGCGAAGCCAACGGTGCATGCGACGACCGAAGGGAATCCGCGGAAGTGGCGGCGTCGAGCAGGTTCTTCCGCGGCGGGACGCATTGCGGTTGTGCGCGGGGCGCCGGGTGTTCCATGCTGCGGCCATGTTTGTCGACGAAACAGTGATCAAGGCCCGCGCCGGTGACGGCGGAAACGGTTGCGCGAGCTTCCGCCGCGAGAAGTTCATCCCGTTCGGCGGACCGAACGGCGGCGATGGCGGCCAAGGTGGCGACGTGGTCCTCGAGGGCGATGTCGACGTGAACAACCTCGTCGACTTCAAGTTCAAGCCGCACTGGGAGGCCGGCAAAGGCGAGAACGGCCGGGGCAAAGACCAGAACGGTGCCGGCGGTCGCCCCGCGATTTTGAAGGTTCCGCTCGGCACGGTCGTGACCAACGAGGAGACCGGGGAGCACGTCGGCGAGGTCACCGAGGACGGCCAGAAACTCGTGCTTTGCAAGGGCGGCACGGGCGGCTGGGGCAACATTCATTTCAAGACCTCGACCAACCGTGCGCCGCGCCGCGCGAATCCCGGGTTGCCGGGCGAACACGGCATCTACCGGCTGGTGCTCAAGAGCATCGCCGACGTGGGGCTCGTCGGCTATCCGAACGCCGGCAAGAGCTCGTTGACCAACCACATCACGAACGCGCACCCGAAGATGGCGGCCTACCCGTTCACTACACTGCAGCCGCAGGTGGGCGTGATCGATTTCCCGGAACGTTTCGAGCGGATCACGCTTGCCGATGTCCCAGGCTTGATCGAGGGCGCGCACGAGAACCGCGGGCTTGGCCACCGTTTCCTGCGCCACATCGAGCGCTGCACGCTGCTGCTCTTCATCGTCGACATGGCCGGCGTGGACAACCGCGACCCGCGCGAAGATTTCGCGAGCCTGCTGAAGGAGCTCGAGCTCTACGATCCCACGTTGCTCGACAAACCCCGCCTGGTCGCCGCGAACAAGATGGACCTGCCGGAGGCGGTGGCGAACCTCCGCCTCTTCCGCCGGCGCCACAAGGTGGATGTAATGGAAATCTCCTGTCTTGCCGGTACTGGTCTGGTGGAGCTCAAGGACGAGCTGCTCCACCGAGTCCGCCACGGTGGCAAGCCTTCGAAAGCGCGCACCTCCACCCGGAAGAAAAAACCGGCGACCAAGGCTCCGGCCAAGAAACGCGCAAAATCTTGATCTGCGGGCGCGCTCATAACTCCGGGCTTGTCGGCCCGCAGCTTGAGCAACCAACCTCGGGCGCCATCTTACCTCGCCTCGTTACCAACCATGTCTGACCACCGGCCATTGATGATGCGCGCGAATCGCGCGCTCGGATCCAGCTTGGTCGACCATAACCTGATCACGATCGAGGCGCTCGACGCCGCCAACGAGCGGTTGCTCGAGCTCACGGCCGACGAGAAGAACGAGAACGTCTCGCTCCTGCACATCCTAGTGTACGAGAAGCAGTCGCTGACCGAGGAGCAATTGTTGGCGTATGAAGTCGAGGAGATGGGCCTCGGGATGGTCGACCTGAGCAGCTACGACCAGCCGTACGACCTGCGGAAGAAACTCGATGTCGAGGCGTGCACGGCGACATGGACGGTGCCGTTCGACGTGGAGGAGGGCACGCATTTCCTCGCGACGGCCTATTACCTGAGCCCCGCCGTGCGATCGTTTTGGGAACGGCAGCTCGAGACGCCAATCCTCTGGTTCGTGACCAGCATGGAGAACATCAACGATTTCCTCCGTAAACTCGCGGTCGAACGCGAGAACGAGGGGAGCAACGTCCGCGCCAACTGATCCCGCCATGCCGCTCGGCCGTCTCCAGACTTTGTTGATCGAGAAGCTCGAGGAAATGGGCCGCCTGACCAGCGACCAGAGCGCGGCGATCGTCGCCACGCCGCAGGATCTGCCCGGCGAGGCGCTCGATCAGATGCTCCAGAAGGAGTACCGGCTCACGCCGTTTCAGATTCTGCTCGGCAAATCGCGGGCGTACGGCATCGCGCCGTTTCTGGTCGGTCGCTACAAGATCAACTCCACGACGTTCGAGAAGCTGGATCGTGCGTTCTGCGTGCAGAATCTCGTCCTGCCGGTCGGGCAGGTCGGCGACACGATCATCATCGCGTTGGCGAATCCTTTCGAGCTGAGCGTCACCGCCAAGATCGGCGAGATCACCGGCAAGCGCGTCGTGCGTCTGCTGAGCGTCGAGAAGGAGATCCGCGACAAGCTCGCCGCCGAGGCCAACCGCGAGAGCCAGCAGTTCGAGGACGTCGTCGGCAAGATCGGCGTCGAGTTCAGGGAGGTGGAGAAGGAGCTCGAGAGCCAGGATAGCACCTCCGAGGAGTCCGCGCCGATCATCCAGCTCGCGAACCGCATCATCGAGGACGCGTTCCTCTCGGGCGCGTCAGATATCCATGTCGAGCCGTGGGAGAAGGAGGTCGTTGTCCGCTACCGCATCGACGGCAACTGCCAGGAGAAGCTGCGGCTGCCGGCGAAGGTCGGTCCGGCGCTCGTCGCCCGTCTGAAGATCATGTGCAACCTCGACATCGCCGAGCGCCGGCTGCCGCAGGACGGACGCATCGTTTTCAAGAACTACACCCGCAAGAGCATCGACATCGACCTTCGCGTCTCCACTGCGCCGCTCAACCACGGCGAGGGCGTGGTCATGCGTATTCTCGACAAGCAGAAGTCCACGTTGCCGCTGCCGATGCTGGGTTTCTCCGAGGAGAACCTCGCGAAATACCGCGAAGTCATCCGCCAGCCGTACGGCATGATCCTGCACTGCGGTCCCACCGGCTCTGGCAAGTCGATGACGCTCTATTCCGCGCTCAACGAGATCAACAGCCCGGAGCTGGTCATCCGCACCGCCGAGGATCCGATCGAGTACACGCTCGCCGGCATCAACCAGATGCAGATGCACCGGCAGATCGGGCTGACGTTTGCCGCCGCGCTCCGCGCCTTCCTCCGTCAGGACCCCGACATCGTGCTCGTCGGCGAAATCCGTGACAAGGAGACGGCCGACATCGCCGTCGAGGCCGCACTCACCGGTCACTTGCTGCTCTCCACGCTGCACACCAACGACGCGCCGAGCACGATCGCCCGCCTCACGGACATGGGCATCGAGCCGTTCATGATCTCGTCGTCGCTGTTGTGTGTGTGCGCGCAGCGCCTGATGCGCCGCGTCTGCAAGGTCTGCAAGATGCCGCACGACCCGATCCCGCGCGAGAAGGAGATCCTCGAACGCGCCATCGGTTGGAGCGGATCGATCTACCGCGCAAACCCGCGAGGCTGCCCGAAGTGCGGCGGCACCGGCTACAAGGGCCGTGTCGGTATCCACGAGCTCATGGTTGTTTCGGAGGAGCTGATCGAGGGCATCAACAAGGGTCTCGAGACCGCCGAGCTCAAAAAGATCGCGATGCGCAACGGCATGAAGACCCTGCACCAGGACTCCATGCTGAAGGTGAAGGAGGGGCTTTCGACGATGGAAGAATCCCTCGGCACAGTGCCGCCGGATCTCTGAGCGGCGGCGCGGGAAATTCAGGTCGTCGCGGGCTTCGCCAAGCGGTACGGCGAACGTTTCGTTTCAGCGTTCAGCGTCTCCACCGACTGCCAGTCGGGCATTCCCTCGCCCCAGAACCACCAGCCGACAGTCTCCGGCGCGCCGGCCAGCATCAGAATCAACTCCGCCCGGCTCAGCGGGCCATGTCGGGTTCGCCGGTCGAAGAGGAAATAGCGGACATTCGGCAGGCTGCCTGTCTTCAGCCGCGGAAACGCGTTGGTGGCGACCACCGGCTGGACGGTGACGATTGTCGGCTGTGAAAGCGGTGACTCGAGGTTTGCCGCCGTGGCCGAAGCGGTGGCTCGACCGAATGGCAATGGCCGTGGCGCATCCCGGCGCGGAGTCGTCGGTAGCGTACGGCGGTGCTCCGGCGCGCAGACGGGTGGTGCCGCTTGGATCGATGCAAATGCCAGCTCGGCGCGGCGCAGTTCTGCGAACGTATCCGCGTTGGCGGTTTGTTGACGGTGGGGCGGGGGGCGTCGCAGGAAGAAATCGAGCAGCGAGCCGTCGTCGAACTCGGTCAGCTGCACCCGCGTCGTGGCGAGCAGGAGGAGTCCTGTCGCGAGACCCGCGGCCGTACCGCCGAGATGCGCCCAATAGGCCACCTGCCCGAGGCCGAAGACGGCGCCGATGATATCCCAGGCTGTCCAATACAGCGCGATCGCCCACAGCCACACCCGGCCGGTGCGGGGAATCAGGCCGAGCCAATAGAAGAGATTGACGCGATTGGTCGGATAGAACGCGACTGCGATGCCGACGACTCCTGTGATCGCGCCGCTCGCACCCACGACCGGCCCGCCGCCGACGATCTGGTGAACGAGTCCGGCAAACGCGCCGAGGCCGAGGTACAGCGCGAGATACGCCCAGTTGCCGACCGTCGCGCACACCGCGTTGCCGAAGACCCAGAGGAAAACCATGTTGCCCGCCAGATGCGCGATTCCTGCGTGCGCGAACATATAGCCGAACAGCGCGAGCGGCCCGCCTTCGCCCCAGATGAAGAACTGCCGCACCGTCTCCTCGGAGAACGCATCGCACTGGATCGCGAGACTGGTCGCGATGGTGGCACCGAACAGGACCTTGTTGGCCCAAGGTTCGTGCTGGAACAGCGTCTCGATGCGATAGGGGATCACGGCCGGTGTCCCGAATCGTGGGGACACTCCGGCCAAGGTCAAAACCAGACCTTGGCGGCCGCGTCGCCGAATTTCGGTGGCCGGTGCGAAGCGGGCTTGCACTCGCCCGGCGTGCTCGGCAGGTTCCGGTCGCCCCCTGCGTAAACCCTAAACTAGAGCGCAGATGAAACGACCCCTGATGATGCTTGCCGGGTGCGGCGTGTGGATGCTGGCCGCGACCCTATTCCCGTTGGCCGCCACCGCCGAACCTGCGGCGGAAGCGGACAAATCCCGCGCGGTGAACCACCGCAACGAACAGTACGACGTCAACAAGGACGGCAAACTCGACGAAGCCGAGATCGCGGCGATGAAAGCCGACCGCGCGGCCAAGCGGAAGGCCCGCCTGCTGGCGAAGTACGATGCGAACAAGAACGGCACACTCGATCCTGAGGAAGAGGCGGTGCACCGAGCCGATCTGGAGAAACGTCGCCAGCTTCGCGCCGAGCGGAAGAAGGCCAAGGAGGCGGAGAAAGCCGCCGCCAGCGACGCGCCTGCGGCGCCGGCAGACGACGACACCGACGAGCCCGAGGAGCCGAAGCCCTGAGCGCGCCATCCTCTCGGTTTACCCATTGCAGCCCCGGAGCGACTCCGGGGCTTTTTCGTTTCGCGAGCCTTCGGCGATGACGGGGAATCACCCGTTCGGACGGTGCTTGAGTGCCGATTTTCGGGCGTTACGGTGGCCGTTTCCCGGACTCTCTTCCTATGCACCCCATCGTCGCCCGCTCTCAGCTCAGCCCCAACGTCACTCGACTCGACGTCGAGGCGCCACGTATCGCGCAGATCCGCCAGCCCGGGCAATTCGTGATCGTGCGCCGCGCTGAACGCGCCGAGCGCATCCCACTCACCATCGCCGATGCGAACCCTACGACGGGCACGATCTCGCTCGTGATCCAATCGGTCGGCAAGAGCACGAAGGAACTCGTGGCGTTGCAGCCGGGCGACTCGATCCGCGACATCTCCGGTCCGCTCGGCATGCCGACGGAGCTCATCGAGAAGGGCCGCGCGCTTTGCGTCGGTGGCGGCGTGGGGACCGCGGTCGTGCACCCGATTGCGCAGGGGCTGCAGCGCCGCGGCGTCTCAGTCGTGAGCGTGATCGGCGGGCGCTCAAAGGAATGGGTGATCTTTGAAACGGAGCTGAAGCAACTCGGCGAGGTCGTCGTCTGCACCGACGACGGCAGCTACGGTCGCAAAGGTTTCGTGACAGATGCGACGAAAGAGCTGCTCGCCGCGGGCGGGATCGACATCGTTTACGCGGTCGGCCCGGTGCCGATGATGCGCGCGGTGGCGAATCTCACGAAGCCCTTCGGTGTGCACACGATTGTCTCACTGAATCCGGTCATGGTCGACGGCACCGGGATGTGCGGCGGGTGCCGCGTCGAGGTCGCGGGCGAAACGAAGTTCGCCTGCGTCGACGGACCCGAGTTCGACGGCCACAGAGTCGACTTCGATCTGCTCGCAGATCGACTCTCGACCTATCGCACGCAGGAACAGGCCGCCGCCACGCGTTGCGGCGACGACTGCCGCATCGGCCTGCAGAAATAACCCCCGGTTTCCCGCGAACATGGACAAGAAGCTTTCCCCGAAAGAGCGCATGGCGATCCAACGCCAGGCGATGCCCGAACAGGACGCCGCGGCGCGCTCTGCAAACTTCAAAGAGGTCAACCTCGGCTTCGACGAGCAGCTGGCGTTGCTCGAGGCCGAGCGCTGCATCCAGTGCAAGAATCCGAAATGTGTCGAAGGCTGCCCGGTGCGGGTGAACATCCCGCGGTTCATCAGCTTCATCTCCGAGGGAGACCTCGTCGGTGCGGCGCAGAGCCTGCTCGGCGACAACGCGCTGCCGTCCGTCACCGGTCGTGTCTGCCCGCAGGAGACCCAGTGCGAGGTCGAGTGCATCCGCGGTGTGAAGGGCAAGCCGGTGGCGATCGGCTACCTCGAACGCTACGTGGCCGACTGGGCGCTCCAGCACCGCAACGGCTCCAAGCCCGCGCCTGTGCCGCCGACAGGGAAGAAGGTGGTCGTCGTCGGCGCCGGCCCGGCCGGTCTCACGGCCGCCGGTGAACTGGCGAAACAAGGGCATGCGGTGACGGTGCTCGAGGCGTTGCACCAGCCCGGTGGCGTGCTCGTCTACGGGATCCCGGAGTTCCGCCTGCCGAAGAAGATCGTCGACATGGAAGTGCAGCGGCTGCGCGACGCGGGCGTGGAGATCGAGTGCAACGTGATCGTCGGTCGCACGTACACGCTGCCCGAGCTGCGCGAGCGGTTCGACGCGGTGTTCATCGCCAACGGCGCCGGTCTGCCGGTCTTCATGAACGTCCCGGGCGAAAACCTGAAGGGCGTCTATTCCGCCAACGAGTACCTCACTCGCGTGAACCTCATGGCCGCTTACGAGTTTCCCGCGGCGGACACGCCGGTGCTCGTCGGCAAGAAGGTCGTCGTGGTCGGCGGTGGTAACGTCGCCATGGATGCGGTACGCACCGCCAAACGGCTCGGCGCCGAGGTCGCGAGCATCGTCTACCGGCGCACCCTGGCCGAGATGCCGGCGCGCGTCGAAGAAGTGCACCACGCGCAGCAGGAGGGCGTGAACTTCGAGCTGCTCGTCGCGCCCTTGGAGGTGATCGGCAACGACAAGAAATGGGTCACCGGTCTGAAGTGCGTGCGCATGCAGCTCGGCGAACCGGATGCTTCGGGCCGTCGCAGCCCGGTGGCGATCCCCGGCTCGGAGTTCGTGCTCGAATGCGACGTGGTCGTCGTGGCGATCGGCACCCGTGCGAACCCGCTGCTCACCGCCACTTGCCCCGAGCTGAAGCTCAACAAGCGCGGCAACATCGAGATCGACGCCAACGGCATGACCAGCCTCCCCGGCGTGTTCGCCGGTGGCGACATTGTGCGCGGCGCGGCGACGGTGATTCTCGCCATGGGCGACGGCAAACGTGCGGCGCGCGCGATGGGCGACTACCTCGCGAAACAACCGGCGGCGGCAGTGAAGTAGGCGCCGCTCTCCGGCACGCGGCCGAGGCGGTCTCGCCCCGGCTGCGAGCACCGGCGACGAAGGCTTCGCCAGATTCCCCCATGCCGACCACCGCTGCGTATTGGGTTCTTCCAGCCGCTGGGTTCACGGCGGGCTTTGTCGACTCGATCGCCGGTGGCGGCGGGATGATCAGCCTGCCGGCGTTGCTGGCGGCCGGGTTGCCGCCGCATCTCGCGCTCGGGACGAACAAGCTGCAGTCGGCGCTCGGGACGACTTTCGCCGCCGCCAACTACGCACGGCGCGGCTGCGTCTCCGCGGAAGGGCTGGCCACCGGTATCACGGCGACGGCGCTCGCGGCGTTCGCCGGCGCGTGGTGCGTCTCGCGTCTGCCGGCGGACCTGCTGGTGCGCGTGATCCCGTGGCTGTTGGTGGCGATCTTCGCGTACGTGCTCGCGTCACCGAAACTTGGAGAGCAGCGCATGCGCGCGCGGCTGGGCGTGACGACGTTCGGCGTGGTCGGCGGCGCGGTGCTCGGATTCTACGACGGCTTCTTCGGCCCGGGCACGGGATCGTTTTGGACGATGGGTTTCGTGCTGCTGCTGGGCTACCCGTTGCCGCAGGCGACCGGGCACACGAAGGTGATGAATCTCACGAGCAACGTCGCCTCTCTCGCCTGGTTCGCGTGGCACGGCAGCGTGTTCTGGAGCGTGGGCGCCACGATGGGCGCGGCGAACATCGCGGGCGCGCTGCTGGGCTCGCATCTGGCGATCCGCAAGGGCGCGGGGTTCATCCGCGCGGCGTTCCTCGTTGTGGTCGGTGTGACGATCGCGCGGTTGCTTTGGCGCTCGTTCGGCGGATGAGCGGCGAACGAGTGGCGCAATGAGGTCGGATCGAAACGCCGGCGCGTTTCGCCACGAGCGGCGACGGTTTACGGGAAGAGGCCGCGGGCGAGCTTGGCGTCGGCCACGCGTTGGATGCCGAGGGTGAGCGCGGCGAGGCGGCGGCTGAACTTCATCTTCCGTTTCTGCGCTTCGACGGCCTCGCGGGCCTGGTCGAGCTGGCGGTGCAGCTTCTCGATCACCTCGTCGCGCGTCCAATAATAGTTCTGCCGGTTCTGCAGCCACTCGAAGTAGGAGACGATCACGCCGCCGGCGTTGCAGAGCACGTCGGGGATCAGCTCGATTTCGGGGCGGTTTTCGAGGAGGCGATCAGCGGTGTTGGTCGTCGGACCGTTGGCGCCTTCGGCGAGGATACGGCAGCGCAGTCTCGGTGCGTTTTCCTCGGTGATCACGCGCTCGAGCGCGCAGGGGGCGAGCACGGTGCAATCGAGTTCGAGGAGTTGTTCGTTGGTGATCGGCTCGCCGCCGTCGAAGTCGCGCAGCGTCTTGTTGTAGGCGGCATAGGCGAGGGCCTTCTTCACGTCGATGCCGGCGGGGTTGTAGATGCCGCCGCTGTAGTCGGAGATCGCGATGACCTTGGCGCCGAACTCGGCGAGTGTGCGCGCGGTCTCGCCGCCGACATTGCCGAAGCCTTGCACGGCGACGGTGGCCTGTTCGATCGGGATGTTGAGGTCGGCGAGGTAGGCGCGGATCAAGTAGGCGACGCCGTGGCCGGTGGCTTCGCGGCGACCGGCGGAACCGCCGAGCGAGAGTGGTTTTCCGGTGACGACGGCGGGTTCGAGATGGCCGACATGGGTCGAGTAGGTGTCGGCCATCCAGCCCATGATCTGCTCATTTGTGCCGACATCGGGCGCGGGGATGTCGATGTCGGGTCCGACAAACGGAATAAGTTCCTGCATGTAGCGGCGCGAGAGGCGTTCGAGTTCGGTGAGCGAGAGCTCGCGCGGGTCGACGACGACGCCGCCCTTGGCGCCGCCGTAGGGCAGGCCGGCGAGCGCGCATTTCCAGCTCATCCACATGGAGAGCGCGGCGACTTCGCCGATCGTGACGTCCTGATGGAAACGGATGCCGCCTTTCGACGGACCGGTGGCGAGGCTGTGCTGAACGCGATAGCCCTCGAACATCTGGATGCGGCCGTCGTCGCGGCGCACGGGGATCGAGACGGCGATGGCGCGGCGCGGGTATTTGACGCGCGCGCGGACTTCGGCGGAGAGGTTGATGGCGTCGGCCGCGAGGTCGAACTGCCGGCACGCCATGCGAAAGACCTCCGACTGGTAGAGTCGGGAGTTGTGATGTTGGTTCATGGGGCAACTGAACCGTGGCAGAGAGTGGCGCCGGTGCAACCGCTCTCCTTCACGCTGGCCGCCGCCGTGCTGACAGTCCTCCGACCGCCGCGCCTACGCCGCGAGAGCGGCGACGAGGGCGAGAGCGGACTTCGCGCGGTTGAGCGCGTAGAGATGGTAGCCGGGCGCGTGGTTCGCCAGAAGGCCGCGGATCTGCGTGACGGCCCATTCGAGACCGATGAACTCCACGGCGTCGGCGCTGTCGCCAGCGGCTTCGAGGCGGCGGGCGAGCGCGGGAGGAAGCGTGGCGCCGCAGGTCTCGGTGAAACGGCGGATCTGTTTCAGCGAGAGCACGGGCATGATGCCGGGGACGATCGGGATCGTGATCCCGCGCACGCGGCAGGCCTCGACGAAGCGGTAGAAGACGGCGTTGTCGAAGAAGAGCTGCGTAACGATGAAGTCGGCACCCGCGTCGACCTTGCGCTTGAGATTGTCGAAATCGACGGCGGCGCTGGGCGCCTCGGGGTGTTTCTCCGGGTAGCCGCCGACGCCGAGGCAGAGATCGGGGTGGTTGCGTTTCAGTAGGGCGACGAGATCGGAACCGTAGCGGAGTCCGGGTTTGAACGCGGACGCGGCATCGAGGCCCTTCGGAATGTCGCCGCGGAGCGCCATGATGTTACGGATGCCGGCGGCGTGGTGCGCGGCGGCGATTTGCTCGACCTCGTCGGACGTGTGGTTGACGCAGGTGAGGTGCGCCATCGTGAGGAAGCCGTGCTCCTCGCGCAGTTGGCGCGCGATCTGGGCGGTGCGCTCGCGGGTGCTGCCGCCGGCGCCGTAGGTGATCGAAACGTAGTCGGGCGAAAGCTTGGCGATCTCGCGGGCGGTGAGGCGGAGTTGTTCGACGCCGGCGTCGTCCTTCGGTGGGAAAAACTCGACCGACTTCAACGGGTGACCGGAGGCGAAAAGGGCGGAGATCGGGCGATCGGGCGTCATGGATTACTGTCGCATCAAGAAATGTAGATGCGTTGATCGGTAAAGAGATTTCTTGGGGCAGGAGGTGTCGGAGCGGAGGGCCACCTCGGCGAGGTTGCCTACAGGTTGGGCGGAGCCACGGCCTCGCGTTCGCGTTCGGTGCGGAGGCGGAGCTGGCCGCAGGCGGCGTCGATCTCGTGGCCTTTCTCGCGGCGCAGCGTGAAGGAGACGCCGGCGCGATCGAGCACCGCGGCGAACTTCTCCTGGCGGGCGAGCGACGGGCGCTTCCACTCGAGGCCGGCGACGGTGTTGTACGGGATCAGGTTCACGTGCGCATGGAGGTCGCGCGCAATGGCGGTGAGGCGCTCGGCCTGGTCGAGCGAGTCGTTCACGTCCTCGATCAGGATGAACTCGAGCGTGAGCATGCGGCCGTGTTTCTCGGAAAACTCCTTCGCGGCGGGGATGAGTTCGGCGAGTGGCCAGCGCTTGTTCACGGGCATGATGCGCTGGCGGACTTCGTCGGTCGCGCCGTGGAGACTGATGGCTAGGCGGAAACCGAGCGGCTCCTCGGCGAGGCGACGGATCTGCGGGACGAGGCCGCTCGTGGAGAGGGTGATTCGGCGCGCGCCGAAGCCGAGGCCCCAGTCGGCGTTGAGGATGGTGAGCGCGGCGAGGAGGGCGTCGTAGTTGTGAAGTGGTTCGCCCATGCCCATGACGACGAGGTTGTCGAACGACGCGAGCTCGGCGCGGGCGCGGGGCGTGCGTGCGTCTTCGCGGTAGCAGACCTGCAGGAGTTGCGCGACGATCTCGCCGGCGGAGAGGTTGCGCTTCAATCCGGCGAGGCCGGAGGCGCAGAAGACGCAGCCCATCGCGCAGCCGACTTGCGTGGATATGCAGATGGTTTTGCGCGAGTGATCGACGCCCACTCCGTCCTGCGGCGCGCGGATGATGACGGTCTCGATGAGCGAGCGGTCGCGGAGTTCGAGTAGGAGTTTGTCGGTGACATCCTGCGACTGGCGGTCGAGCACGAGTGTCGCCGGCATGAGGTCGAACGTGTCGGCGAGCCAGGCGCGGAGCGGCTTGCCGAGGTTGGTCATGTCATCCCACGAACGGGCGCGCTTCTTGTAGAGCCAGTCGAGAATCTGCTTCGCGCGGAACGCCGGCTCGCCGCGCTCGGCGAGGCGGGTGGTGAGCGAGGCGAGGGTTTCGCCGGTGAGCGGCGGTTTCTCGGGCGTGAATTTCATCGTGGGATTCCCCCCCCGGCCAAACGGCGAAGCGGGGGGACAACGGGTGCTGCGCGACCGGCGAACGGCGACGCGCGCGGCTCAGCGCGTGGAAGCGACCTTCACTTTGGCGGCCGGTTTGCGTTTCGCCGGCTGGATCGCGAGGTAGGTGCGGTTGCGCATGAGCGCTTCGAAGTGTTCGAGCAGGCGCACGCCTTCGCGCGGTTTCACGAGGTCGCGGCGGGTGGCGTGGTCGATCTGGCGTTTCATCTGCCGGCACAGGAGTTCTTCGTCGTATTGCACGCCCTCGAGCACATCGCCGATGCGATGGCCGCTGATCGACTCCTCGATGTAGAAGCCGTTGGGTTCGTCGTTTTCGAGGAACACATGGACCTCGTCGACGCGGCCGAAGAGGTTGTGCAGGTCGCCCATGATGTCCTGATACGCGCCGGTGAGGAAGACGCCGAGGTAGTAGGGCTGCTTCGTGAGCGGGTGGAGCGTCACGTAGTCCTTCACGTCCTGAAGGTCGATGAAGCTGGAGATCTTGCCGTCGGAGTCGCAGGTGATGTCGACGAGGATGGCGTTCACCGTGGGGCGCTCCTTGAGACGGTGGAGCGGGGCGATCGGGAAGAGTTGCTTGAGCGCCCAATGGTCGAGCAGCGACTGGAAGACGGAGAAGTTGCAGACGTACTGGTCGGCGAGGAGTTTCTTGAGCTCGCGGAGTTCCTCGGGCTGATAGCCGGTGTCGGGGGCCTCCTCGTCGATCTTGCCGCAGATCTGCCAGAACAGGCTTTCGGCGGCGGCGCGGTTTTCCAGATCGAGGTAGCCGAGCTTGAAGAGCGAGTACGCCTCCTCCTTCTTCTGCACGGCATCGTGGAAGCGTTCGAGGCGGCCGAGGCGGGCTTTGTTCTTCAGGAGCACCTCCATGTCGGCGACGATCTTGTGCTTCTGCGCGGGGGCTGCGGTGGCCTCGATCGACTCGCGTTTGGAAATGGCGTCGAACACCTCGATCACGAGCATGGAGTGCGGCGCCGTGAGCGCGCGGCCGCTTTCGGAAACGATGTCGGGCACGGGCACGCCGGCGGAGGCGCAGATCTCGCGGACGTTGAAGACGACATCGCGCGCGTATTCGCCCATCGAGTAGTTCATCGACGACTCGAAGTTCGTGCGGCTGCCGTCGTAGTCGATGCCGAGGCCGCCGCCGACGTCGAAGTAGCCCATCGGGAAACCCATCTTGGCGAGCTGGCAGTAGAAGCGCGCGGCCTCGATGACGGCGTTCTTGATCGTGATGATGTTCGGGACCTGCGAGCCGATGTGGAAATGGACGAGGCGCAGTGACTGCGTGAGCTTGGCGGCGCGCAGCTTGGCGGCGCCGACGAGAAGCTCCGAGGTGGTGAGGCCGAACTTGGCGTTGTCGCCGGTCGACGTGGCCCATTTGCCCTCGCCACGGGTGACGAGCTTGAGCCGGAAACCGATCATCGGCTTCACGCCCATCTCCTGGGAGAGCGCGATGATATCGTCGATCTCGGAGAGTTGCTCGACGACGATGATGACCTTCTTGCCGAGTTTGCGACCGAGGAGGGCGAGGCGGATGTAGTCGTGGTCCTTGTAGCCGTTGCAGACCAGGAGCGCCTTGGTGTCCTCGTGCATCGCGAGGGCGATCATGAGCTCGGGTTTTGAGCCCGCTTCGAGGCCGAAGTGGTATTCCTTGCCGGCGTCGAGCACCTCCTCGACGACTTCGCGGAGCTGGTTGACCTTGATCGGGAAAACACCGCGGTACTCGCCCTTGTAGCCTTCCTCGGCGATGGCTTTGCGAAACGCCTCGTTGAGCTCGACCACGCGGTGCCGGAGCAAGTCCTGGAAACGCACCACCAGCGGGGCCTTGAGGCCCATGTCGAGCGCCTCCTTCACGACATCCATCACGCGGACGGCTCGACCATCGCGCAGCGGCTGGACGACGACCTGTCCGTCGGCGTCGACCTGATAATGGCCGGCGCCCCAGCGTTTGAAGCCATAGAGGTCGTCGGATTTTTCGACCGACCAGGCGGAGGAGGGCTTGGTTTTCAACGGTAGGTGCGGGCGCTGATTGAGGCGGAGCGGGCGAGGGTGGCGGGAGTGGTGCGGAGCGCGTTCGGCGGCAAGCTCTGGGCTTGCGTTTCCCGAGGGCGCCGGGATGAATCGCCCCTTCATTTCCAAGAACTCCACACCTCTGCAATGCACAAAATGCTCCTTTCCCAAGACTTGCCCTCTTTCCTCGCCCAAGCCAGCGCCCCCGCGAGTGCGCCGTCCGGTCCGGGTGGCGGGCTGATGAGCTTTCTGCCGTTTGTGCTGCTCATCGCGGCGATGTGGTTCCTGATGATCGCCCCGCAGCGCAAGAAGCAGAAGGAGCACGCCAAGATGCTCGCGTCGATCAAGAGCGGCGACGAGGTCCTCACCTCCGGCGGTATCTACGGCATGGTGGTGACGGTGAAGGAGGATCGCTTCGTGGTCCGCATCGCCGACGGCACCAAGGTCGAGCTGGCCAAGGGCTTCGTGCAGAGCGTCGAGAAAAAGAGCGACAGCGAGAAGAAGTCGGACTGAGCTTCCGACCCGCGTCGTCTCCGGCAAACCCCTTCGCACCCCGCAGGCGCGGTGTGCGCACCCCTTTCAACACAACCGACCATGTACCAACGCATCCTCTGGAAATTCGCCCTTACGGCGATTGTCCTGCTCTGGGCTACGCTGAACCTAGTTCCGTACAAGGAGACCGAGTTCAAGGACTACCTCAAGCAGGAGGCCACCGCACAGCGCGATGAACTGCTCAAGCTGATCGACCGCGCATCCCAGCGCGTGCAGGAGAAGAAGGCGCCCAGCGTCTTCGTCGCCCTCAAGCAGCTCGGCCATGAGGAGCGGATCGACATGTCGAAGTTCTTCCCCGAGGTGCGCCTCGAGTCCTCGCTGCGCAACATCGAGAAGCGAAACGACATCCTGTTCGAATACCTCCTGAAGCAGTCGCAGCCGCGCCTCCAGCTCGGCCTCGACCTCAAGGGTGGCGTGGCGTTCACGCTCGAAGCCTCGTCGCTCGAAGCCACCGGCCAGCACGAGACCGTGCACGAGCTCAAGCTCGACAAGGCCGTCGAGATCATCGGCACGCGCGTCAACGGCCTCGGCGTCGCCGAGCCGATCATCCGTCCGGTGGGTACGAACCGCATCGAGGTCCAGCTCCCGGGCGTGTCCACCAAGGACAACCCCGAGGTCATCAGCGTCCTCAAGAAGCCCGCGCTGCTCACGTTCCACCTCGTGCATCCGCAGTTTGCGTTCATGCCCGAGCCGCTGCCGCTCTCCGCGCTGCCGCCCGGCTACATCAACATGAGCACCGACTCGGACGACGCCAACGGCCGCCCGGTCACCACCTATTGCGTCGTCAAACGCATCCCCGAGATGGACGGCGAGAACATCGTCGATTCCCGCCCGACCGTGGACATGTACGGCGGCTACGAGATTCTCCTCCGCTTCAACGACGTCGGCGCGAAGAAGTTCGCCGACGTGACCGGCGCCAATGTCGGCCGCCTGCTCGGCATCGTGCTCGACGGCAAACTCTACTCCGCCCCGCGCATCAACGATCGCATCGGCGGCGGCAGCGCCCAGATCACCGGCCGCTTCACCCAGCGCGAGGCGCTCGAGCTCTCGAACGTCCTCAACAACCCGCTCAAGGTGAAGCTCGATGTCGTCGAGCAGTACGAGGTCGGCAAGAGCCTCGGTGAAGACGCGATCATGAGCGCCAAGACGGCGTTCATCATCAGCACCGCGCTCACGATCCTGTTCATCCTCGTGTTCTACACGTTCGGCGGTGTCATCGCCGCGGTCGGCATGGGCTGCAACGTCTTCGTAATCCTCGGCGTGATGGCGATGCCCGGTGTCGAGGCGACGCTCACGATGCCCGGTATCGCCGGTATCGTGCTCACCCTCGCGATGTCGGTCGACGCCAACATCCTGATCTTCGAGCGCATGAAGGAAGAGCTGGCGACGGGCAAATCCCTCACCGCCGCGCTCGAGGCGGGCTTCGACAAGGCTTGGTCCGCGATTCTCGATTCGAACGTCACCACGTTGCTCACCGCCATCATCATGTGGGCGCTCGGCAAGGGCGCGGTGAAGGGCTTCGGCGTCACCCTCACGATCGGTATCTTCACCACGATGTTCGCCGCGATGATCGTCAGCAAACTGCTCCTGCAGGTGGCGATCCTCCCCGGCTACATGAAGCGGCTCCCGATGTTCTCGGTCCTGCAGAACACCAAGTACGACTTCCTCAAGTTCGGCCGCGCGGCGTTCATCACCTCATGGCTGATCGTGTTCGTCGGTCTCGGTGTGGTGCTGTTCAAGGGCAAGGACATCTTCGGCATCGACTTCGTCGGCGGCGACCAGGTCACGATCTCGTTCTCCCAGCCGGTCGATGTCGGCCAGCTCCGCAGTGCCGCGACTCAGGGCACCGGTGTGCGCGAGGCGACGTTCGCCTATCAGACCCAGCTCGGCAGCGGCACGCAGGTGCTCAAGTGCACGACCGAGTTCGAGAAGGGCGCGGTCGTTGTCGACGCGATCCAGAAAGCCTTCCCGCAGGCCGGATTCACGAATGCCGGCGTCAACAGCATCGGCCCGTCCGTCGGCTCCGAGATCCTGAAGAGCGCGGTGATCTCCGTCGCGCTCGCGCTCGTCGGCATCATGCTCTACGTCGCCTTCCGCTTCGAGTTCGGCTACGGCATGGGCGCGGTCGTCTCCACGGTCCACGACCTCTTCATGACGATCGGCATCTTCGTGCTCTTCGATCGCCAGTTCAACGCCTCGATGGTCGCCGCGATCCTCCTCATCATCGGTTACTCGATCAACGACACCATCGTCGTGTTCGACCGCATCCGTGAGGAACTCGCCGGCAATCCCGAGGGCTCGCTGCGCGACGTGCTCAACCGCGCGCTCAACCTCACGCTCTCCCGCACGGTGATCACCGGCGGCACGACGCTGCTCACGTCCATCACGCTTATCGTCGTGACGACCGGCGACGTGAACGACATCGCCTTCACGCTCCTTATCGGTGTCATCACCGGCACGTTCTCCTCGCTCTTCATCGCCTGCCCGGTCTTCTACTGGTGGCACAAGGGCGACCGCCGGCACGTCGAGGCGCACCGCGACATCGCGCCGAAGTACGAGTGGGAAGGCGCGAGCAAGGCCTCCAACTGAACCGCCGCGCGCTCTCTCCGGAGAGTGCGCGTCTGTTTGGCCCCATGCCTGCCACGGTGAAACACCGTTGGAACTATCAACCCGTGGACGCGGAAGCGTCCGCGCGGTTGGTCACGACGTTGCAGATCAGCCAGGTGCTGGCCGAGCTGCTCGTGCGCGCAGGATGGTCGGATCCCGACGAGGCGCGCCGTTTCCTCCAGCCGCGTCTGGCCGAGCTCGAGGACCCGTTCCGCATCGCCGGCATCGACCAAGCGGTGACACGCCTGCGCCGCGCGATCGCCCTGCGCGAATCGCTCGTGATCCTCGGCGACTACGATGTCGACGGCGTCAGCAGCACGGCGTTTCTGGTCGCGATCCTACGACAGTTCGGGCTCGATCCACGTTTCATCGTCCCGCTCCGGCTCGAGGAAGGCTACGGCCTGAGCCGTAACGCCATCGACCGCGCGCTCGAGGCCGGTGTGCCGAACCTCTTTGTCGCCCTCGATTGCGGCACCAACTCCTGCGCCGAGGTCGCCTATCTGCGCTCGCGCGGGGCGGATGTCGTCATCGTAGACCATCACCGCTCGAAGGAAGCCGTCCCCGAGGACGCTATCCTGATCAACCCGCACGTCTCCGCGGCCACCGCAGCGCCGGCCTGGCAAAACCTCTGCACCGTCGGTCTCGTCTTCAAGCTCGTGCACGCGCTGCTCAAAGCCGAGCGCGACGCCGGCAGCGCGGTGGCGCAGGCGATCAAGTTGCGCGACTACCTCGATCTCGTCGCGATGGGCACGGTCGCTGACCTCGTGCCGCTGCTCGGCGAGAACCGCATCCTCGCGAAGCACGGCCTCTCGATCCTCGAGCAGACCGCACGCCCGGGCCTGCTCGCCCTCATGGAGGTGAGCGGCATCGATCGCACCAACGGCCTGCAACCGGTCGACATCTCCTTCCGTCTCGGCCCGCGCATCAACGCCAGCGGCCGCCTCGCCGACGCCGCGCTCTCCGTCGAGCTGATCCTCAGCCAGGACGCCGCGTTCTGCCGCGACGCGGCGCGCCAGCTCGACGGTTTCAACCGCGAGCGCCAGGACATCGAGCGCCGCATCACCGAGGATGCCGAACGCCAGGTCGAGCAGCTCTACGCCGCCGATCACGGCATCGTGCTCTACGACGACAACTGGCACCCGGGCGTGGTCGGAATCGTCGCCAGCCGCGTGTCACGAAAGTTCAACCGCCCCTGCATCGTGCTCGGTCGCGAAGGCGAACTCGCGAAGGGCTCGGGCCGCAGCGTCTTCGGCGTGAGCCTCGTCGACGCGCTCGGCGACAGCAACGCGCTGCTGAGCAACTGGGGCGGCCATCCGATGGCCGTCGGCGTCTCGCTCGACCGCTCGCGTGTCATGGAATTTCGCGGCCAGTTCAACACGGCCGTCGCGCAGCGGCTCGCCGGACGCGAGCTCGACCGCGCGTTCGACATCTCGGCGTGGGTCGACCTCGAGTCGGTCGACGAGCACCTGATGGGCGAGCTCGCGTTGCTGCATCCATTTGGCCAGGGCAACCCGAAGCCGGTGTTCGCCGTGGCCGGCGCGGTCTTCGCGAAACGCCCCGAGGTCTTCAAAGACCAACATTTCCGTTTCCAGCTCGACGACGACAACGGCCGCCGCCTTTTCGGCGTGGCGTGGAAGATGGCCGATCGCCTGCCGCCCGCGGGGCGCCGCGTCGATCTCGCGTTCGAGCTTGTCTGGAATCACTTCAACGGCCGCAAGCTCCTCCAGCTCGAGCTGCTCGACTGGCGCTTGGCGAAATAGTCCGCTGCTCAGGGCGCCGCCGCCCGCAGGCGCACGACGAGGATCTCGCCGGGATGCCACAGCCGCATGCGTGGCCCCCAGGTCCCGGTGCCGCGACCGACGAACAAGGTGAGCCCGTCCACCTCGTATCGCCCGGTGAAAAGCGGAAACCGCCGCTGCACCAGAATGCTGAACGGCCAGATCTGGCCGCCATGCGTGTGTCCGCAAAACATGACGCCCGCGCCTGCTTCGGCGGCCGCCGTCACGTCGCTGCGGTCCGGGGTGTGGGCGAGCAGCAACGTGGCTCCGGCTGGCGGCGTGCCGGCGAAGGCGCGTTCCACCCGCCGATCCTCCCGGTCCGCGTGCGAGCGGCGAAGCACCGCAGGATCGTCGATCCCCGCGAGCCGCACGCCGGGCGCGAGCTCGACGCTGCGGTTGCGCAGGACCTGCACCCCGGCGGACTCCGCAAACTCCGTGACGCGCGCGGCGCCGGCGTACGCATCGTGGTTGCCGAGCGCGAGCCACACGCCGCGCGGTGCGCGCAGGCTCCGCAGCACCGGCGTGAGCGGGAGCGCGTGGTCGATGTCGGAATCGACGAGGTCGCCCGCGATCAGCACGGCGTCGGGCTGGATCGCGTCGAGCTGTGCGATGCGCGCTTCGAGCCAGCGCCGACCGATCAACGAGCTGAGATGAAGATCGGAAACAACGGCGAGCGTCATGCCGTCGGCGGTGCGGGGCAGGTTGGCCAACGTTACCTCGTGCTCGCGCACCACGGGTGCGCGGAGACCCTGCGCGAGCGCGAGTGTTGCGAGCACGCCGGCGACGAGCATTGCTCCGCCGCGCAGCTGCGGCGCAAGGCGCGGCAGCAACAGGCCGCCGAGCGTGACGACGTCGACCACGAGCAGCGTCGCGAACAGCAGGAAGAGCACGCCCATCCACGTTGAGCCGAGGATCTCCAAACCCGCGGCGAGCCCGCGCCATCCGCGCGCGCCGAGCAGGCGGGCCGCCGGGAAGCTCACGTACAGCGCCAGAAACAGCAGCGTCAGCGCCCGCGGCGAAAGGTGTGCCGCCACCCACGGCACGCCGACGATTCTGCCGCCGACGTAGAGGTGGAGCACTGCCCAGACGCTGAGGACGACCACGAAGAACATTGCTGCCACAAGGCTTACGCACCGCCGCTTTTCAAGCACCGCCCGGCGAACGGCGCGGACGGAGGATGCGCGGTCGGCCGGCGATCAGTCGTCGAGCGTGGTGATCTGCACCGGCAACGCTCGTTCGGCGACGCGGAAGCCGCAGCGTTCGTAGAACGGCACCTCCTCCTTGTATGCCACGAGCACGAGACGGGTGCAGTCGCGATAGTGCGCCGTCATCCGCGCGACGAGTTCGCGGCCGATGCCACGGCTCTGGTGCTCGGGCTCGACGAGCAGGTAATGGAAGTATGCGGTCATCTCGCCGTCGGAGAGCGCGTTCATCAAACCGACGAGGCGTTCGCCGCACCACGCGGTGACGACATGGTGGGAGTTGCGGATCGCGCGCTGGAGGCGCTCCGGATGGCGGCCGGATGCCCAGCCGACGGAGAGGAACAACGATTCGAGCGCGGCGCGGTCGAGATCGCGATCGGTGCGGTAGGTGATGTCCATGCTCCGGTGAACGGCTCCCGGAGCGCGTCGTGGAAGTCCGGAGCCGCGAGTTGCAGCGCGCCTGAAGATGCCGCGCTCGTCTGCCGGCTTCGGCTAATGGCCGGCCCGCGCGCCGGAGGGCGCGACCAGCGCCTCGGCGAGCGCGGCGAGCCGGGCGGCATCGCCGGCGTGGCGGCGCCACGCGGCGTGCATCGTGAGCGCGAGGCCCGGCGGGCGCAGCGACGCGAAGACGACGCCGGCGTGCGGGAGTTTTTTGGACATCGGCAACACGTAGCCGATCGCGTCGCTCGTCGAAACGCGGAGGAACAGCGAGGCCACGCCGTCGACGCTACCGACCACCTTCGGGCGGAACCCGATGCGTGCGGCTGCCGCTTCGAGGAGTCCGGCGCGACCGGGGAATGCGGCTTCGTCCCAGGCGATCCACTCGGCGGAGGCGAGATCGGCCAGCGCGAGGCGGCGCCGTTTGGCGAGCGGGTTGGCGGCGCCGAGTGCGATCAGCAACGGGAGCTCGGCGAGCGGACGCGTGGCGAACTCGCGGTCGAGTGCGGGCGTCGACGGGCCGATCAGCGCGAAGTCGAGTTCGCCGCAGCGGAGACCGTCGATCAGGCCGGCCGCGGTGCGCTCCTCGGCGTGAAGCTCGACGCCGGGATGCTTGCGGCAGAAGGCGCGCAGCGCGGGTGCGAAGAAATCCAGCCAGAGCGTGCCGTAGTGGCCGAGCCGGAGGCGTTGGCCGGCGTGGCGCGCCGCCTCGATTGCGTGTTCGGCGGCGGCGAGGATTTCGCGGGCGCGTGGCAGCAGCGCCACGCCGGCGGGCGTGAGCGCCGTCGCGACTCTGTGGCGCGCGAGAAGCGGGGCGCCGATCTCGCTCTCGAGATCGCGGAGCTGGCGGCTGAGTGCGGGCTGCGTGAGGTGCAGGCGGGCGGCGGCGCGGGAGAAATGCAGCGTTTCCGCCACGGCGACAAAATACCGGAGATGGCGCAGCTCCATGCGGGCGAGGCTGCGACATTACCGAAAGGCAGCGAAGGCGAAAAACACGGCATTGGGCGGCGGGCGGGCGTGTCGGTAAACTGCGGGCACGATGAACGCCATCCTCTCACGCTCCACCAGGAACACTCTCGCCGCCGCCGTGGTGGCGGTCGGCACCGCGCTTTGCTCGGCGGCGCCGGCGACGTTGCTCGATCTCGCCGGCGCGCGCTGGGATCCGGCCCGTCTCGGCGAGGCGGCGCTCGTGATCGTCGATGCGCAGCGCGAGTACGCGGACGGCAAGTTGCCGCTGCCCGGCCTCGACGGCGCCGTGCAGGAAATCGCGGAGCTGCTCCGCCGGGCGCGCGCGGCGGGCACGCCGGTGATCCATGTGGTGCAACACGGGCGCCCGGGTGGTGCGATCATGGATCCGGCCGGCGCGATGGTCGAAATCCTCGAGCCGTTGACGCCGCGCGAGGGCGAGACGGTCGTCGTGAAACACCTGCCCAACTCGTTCGCCGGGACGGATCTTGCCGCGGCGCTCGAGCGCGCCGGCCGCAAACACCTGATCGTGGTCGGCTTCATGACACACATGTGCGTGAGCGCGACAGTGCGCGCGGCCCTCGACCACGGCTATTGTTGCACGGTGGTCGCGGCGGCGTGTGTGAGCCGCGATCTGCCCGACGGGCGCGGCGGAATCGTGCCCGCCGCGCAGGTGCATCGTGTGGAGCTCGCAGCGCTCGGCGACCGGTTTGCGGTGGTTGTGGCGGAGGCCGTGGTGATTCGCGATTGAGCGAGCGCGGGCTACTGCTTCCGCTGCGCGACGATGCCGTTGTAGACGATTTCGGTGAACTGGTCGGGGCTGATGAAGCTCTTGCCCCAGACGGCGTCGTGCGCGGCGGTGGGGTTCGCGACCTGCACGTCGGCGAGGGTCTTCCCGGCCAGAACCAGCGGGGCGATCTTCGCGTCGATGTCGGTCAGCATCGCGACGAACGCCTCGAGGTGCGCCTTGTCGGTCACGGGGCCGTGGCCGGGGACGACGAGGGTCTGGTCGTCGATGCGGGCGAGGACTTCGCGGCAGCCGGCGATCATCCCGGCGATCGAGCCGCCCGCGGCGACATCGATAAACGGGTACGTGCCTTCGAAGTAGAGATCGCCCATATGGACGATGTTGCGCTCGGGGAAGTAGACGACGACATCGCCATCGGTGTGCGCGCGCTCGATCGCGGGATGGACGAGCTCGATCCGCTGGCCGCCGAGGTGGAGCGCGAGGGATCGGTCGAACGTGACGGTGGGCGTGGCGAGTTCCTCGCGGTCGTACGCGACGGCGGGGAAGCGCGGGAGGGCGTTTGTCACTCGGCCTTCGCGCATGCGCGAACGCATGGCGACGTGGCCGACGATCGTGGCTCCCTGCGCGCCGAAGACTTCGTTGCCGTTCACGTGGTCGAAATGCCAATGCGTGTCGACGAGCAGACGCACGGGTTTGTCGGTGAGTTTGGCGATGGCGACCCGCAACTGGGCGGCGATCTCGGGCGAGCCGCCGGAGTCGACGAGCAGGACGGCGTCGTCGCCGATGACGGCGGTGGAATTCGACATGGTGTTGGTGAACGTGAAGACGCGGTCGGCGAGCGGCACCGGTTCGACGGTCTTGGGCGCATCGGCCGCGCGGGCGCCGAACGGGGCGAGCGCGAAAGCCGAGAACAAGGTGAGGAGGTGGAGGGAGCGGGGTGTCATGGGAGGTGCGGGGCGCGGCCGCGGAAAGACGGCAACGTGAGGGGTGAACGTTCCCACAATCCCGCGTGCGGCCCAATCCCGCCGGGATGAGCGGTCATCGTCGGCCGCGGCCGGGCGCAAAAAAGGCGCCGCTGGTGGGCGGCGCCGGAAACTGGAGACGTGGGCGGCGGGCTTACTTCTTGTAGACGAGCTTCGGGTCGAACTTCGGCGCGCCGAGGATCTCGAGGGCGAAGGTTTCCTTGTCCGCGAGGCGGCGGTAGAAGCAGGACTCGTAACCGTTGTGGCAGGCGGCGCCGACGCCGGCCTGCTCGACCTTGATGAGGATCACGTCCTGATCGCAGTCGGTGCGGAGCTCTTTCACGAGTTGCACGTTGCCGGACTCCTCGCCCTTCAACCAGAGCTTCTTGCGGGAGCGGCTCCAGTAGGTGGCCTTGCCGGTCTTGAGGGTGTGCGCGAGCGACTCGGCGTTCATGAACGCGAACATCACGACCTCGCCGGAATGGACGTCTTGCGCGATGCAGGGGATGAGACCTTCGGCGTCGAACTTCGGCTGGAAGGTGCGGCCGAGCTCAATCTCGGCGGTGTTGGTGCGGGCGGGGAACGGAACGAACGTGCTCATGGAAAAGTGGGTTGTGGGGAGAACGGCTCGGCGGCGGAGGAGTTCAACGGCGCGGGCCGCTCAACCGGCTTTCGGATTCGCGCCGGGATCGTCGTGGAGACGGCGGAGGTAATCGTAGCTGTAGAGGCCGGTGCGGTGGCCGTCGCTGAATTCGAAGTTGAGGGCGTAGTTGCCGACGCGGCTCCAGTTCACGACGGTCACGCCGGGAAACGAGGTGCGCGGATCGCCTCCGATCTGGCGGCCGAGCACATCGCGCTCGCCCATGTTTTCCGCGCTCGGGGAGGCGGCGCGGAGAAACTCGCCGGCGAAATAGCTCTCCACGCCGTCGCTCCAACGGATGGCGACTTCGTTGCCGATGAGCTGGATGTCGACGGGCGTGAGCATGAGAAAGCCGGCGAGCGTAGGTCGGGCGCGCCCGGGGAAAAGCGAAATCCGGCGCCGCGCGTGGTTGTGCGTGGGCGCGCCAGCCGGGCCGGGGCGCTATTGCCGCGCCCTCGCGGCGCGACGCAGTTCGTGGGTTTTCGCCACGGCGAGGAACTCATAGAAGCCGTGCAGACGCGCGAAATAGTAGCCGGGCCGGCCGTCGAGGAAGCCGAGCTGGAAGAGATAGACGTAGAGGAACCGCAGCGTGGGGCGGAATGGCAGGTGGCGGCTCCAACCTTTCAGGCGCCGCCGCCAGGAGACTGCGCCGGATTGCAGGCCGGCGGCGGTGCCTCGACCGAGCGCGTCCTCAAGGGCGAGGCGGGCCTCCCAGTTGGAGTACCGGTTGTGCTTCTCGACGAAGACATCGACCGAGGGAAACGCGTAATGGTCCATCTCGGCGCGCAGCCGCGCGGTGGCGCCCTGCACGACGATGTGCTCGTGCACCTCGTTGTCGCCGCTGGCGGTGGCGCCCTGCACGAGGCGTTCGTAGCGGCCGAGGTGGTGGCGGAAGAGCCGGAGGTTCCAGTTGGGATAGTAGGAGTGCCGGAGCCAACGGCCCATGAACATGAAGCGGCGGTTGATCCAGTAGCCGTTAACCGGATTCGCGGGGTCTTCGACGATGGCGCGGAACTCGGCCTCGGTCTCCGGCGGCAGCACCTCGTCGGCGTCGAGGATGAAGACCCATTCGTGGCGGAAGGGGATGTTCTCGAGCGCCCAGTTCTTCTTCTTCGGCCAGGTGCCGTTGAAGGCGAACTGCACGACCCGCGCGCCGTGCTGCTCGGCGATGGCGATGCTGCCGTCGGTGCTCTGCGAATCGACGACGACGATCTCGTCGGCCCAGGCGACGGCCTGCAGGCAGCGCGGCAAGTTCGCGGCCTCGTTTTTGATCGGGATCAGGATGGAAACCGGGACTTTCGCCATTGGGCCGAGGAGCTAGCAGCGGGGGCGGGATGCGTCATGCTTTCTTTTGGTTCCCCATGGGCGAAAGGCGCTTCCCGATGACAGTTCAGGGAAAACCTCATGAGGGGCGTCGGGTTCCGGTGCAGCTCCGAAACAGGCCGGGGCCGATACAGTCCGACCGCGGGATCTGTTAGCGTGTTCGGCGAGACAACCGGTGGAGGCTTCGCACCCACCGTTCTTCCAACCCAAATATCGGAAAACATGAAAAAACTGCTGATTCCTGCCGCACTGCTGGCGGCGGCGACATCGTACGGTGCGCTCTCGACGGCCACCGGTGACCAGCTCACCGACTACACGAACTGGTTCAAGAACCCGTTCGGCGTGAAGTCCGACGCAACCTATCCCGGTCAACCCAACCCGCCCTCGACTCCTGCTCCCGGCGCGATCAACGACGCCTACCGGACTTGGTCCGGTTGGACGGCCAACTTCCCGGTCGGCCTCGTCGGCCCGCTCACGAACACGAGCGATACCTACAACCTCGTGGTCGAAACCGTGTTCCTCGGTGAGACCGCCGGTTGGTGGGACGATTGGGGCTACACCCTGAACGGCGTCGATTACCTGCTCGCCGATGGCGTGCAGACGATCGGCGGCGCCCCGAACCGCTGGTTCGGCGACAACATGTCGATCACGCTCAACCCCGGCGACACCCTCGACTTCTTCGTCACCGGCTCGGGCATCAAGTACCAGGACGGCGGCGTGACGGTCGGCGGCCAGGGCGGCAAGTACTACGTCTTCAACAAGGCGGCGAACTTCCCGGCCGGTTCCGACATGCAGTCCTACTACGGCACGCTCACCCCGCTCCAGAGCGAGCGTGGCGAGGACTTCCTCGATCCGTACACGATCCTCTCGTTCGAGGATATTCGCGAAGGCGCTGGTCTCCGCGATGACGACTACAACGACTTCATCTTCGCGTTCCGCGCTGCCCTCGACATCCCGCAGGGCCCGGTTCCGGAGCCGTCCACCTACGGTCTGATCGGCGCCGCGTCGTTGCTGGCGTTCGTCGGCTATCGTCGCTTCAAGAAGAAGGCCTGACGTTTCATCGTCTTGGCCAAACAAAAGCCCCTGTCCGTCGCCGGACAGGGGCTTTTTCCATTCAGAGTCGGCGTGGTGAGTAGAGGGCTCAGTAGCCCCAGAGTTCGATGTCGGCGAGTTGCGTGACGCTGCCGGATTTGCAGCTGATCTCGAAGCGATAGTAGGCGAAGGCGTCGGAGGTGGCGCTGAGGACGAAATCGCGCTGGAGCTTGCGGCTGGCGAAGGTCTGCGCGGTGCGCGTCTCGATCGTCGTCCAGGTTACGCCGTCGTTGGAACCTTTGAGCGTCCAGTTGTACGGATCGCGGACGGGGTAGTCGTTGCCGGAGGTGAAGCTGTAGGACTCGAGGCGACGTGCGGCGGGCAGGGTGACCTGAACCCAAGTCGTGCCGCTGAAGTCGAGCCACTTGGTGGTGGCGAGGTGGTCGAAGAGCATCGCGACACTCTCTTTGGTGCCGTTTTGCCCACGGGCGGAGTAGCCGGTCGGGATCAGCTCGGCGAGCGAACCGTCGGGCACGGTGGGGGGAAGCGCGGTGACGGTGAGCGTGGCGGCGGAGCTGGTGACCGAGCCGGCGGAGTTGATCACCGATACCTTGTAGCTGCCGGCTGCGGTGGTGGCAGCGCTCGTGATCGTGTACGTGGCTGCGGTGGCGCCGGAGAGGGCGCTGCCGTCCTTGTACCATTGGTAGCTCAGGCTCTCGCCGGTGGCGCTGACGGAGAACGTGGCGCTGGTGCCCACGGTGACGCTGAGGGAAGCCGGCTGAGTCGTGATGCTCGGGGCGGCGACGATGACGGCCGGGGCCGGGGTGGACGAGCTGTCGCCGCCGGAGAGGATGCCGTTCCACGCGATTCCATAGGTCGAGCCGGCGGGGCCGGTCACGGCGAGGGCGTATTTGCCGGCGGGGAGGGTCGGGCAGTAGATGTGCTCGACGTTATCGAGCGAAGAGGCGCTTTCCGCGACGACGGTGCCGAGCGCGAACGAGGAGTTGGAGTTGTGCAGGCGGAGGTTGAGGTTCGCCGGGGTGCCGGTAAACGTCCAAAAATCCGTGGTCTTCAGCTCGCGGTACCAAGTGAGAACGGTGGAGAAGTTCATCGTCTGACCGGTGGGCACTTCGAAGTAGTACACGGCGCTTGAGCCGGAGGTGCCGAGGTCCCAGCCGCGATTGCCGAGCCAGGAGGTGCCGCAGGTTTTCCGGCCGGCGAGCAGGGCTTTGTAGGAATTGTAGATGTTCACCTGACCGGCGCCGTAGACCGGGTCGAGCGGCTGCGCGGTGGTGTGGCTCCAAGTGGAGAACTCACTCTTGGTGGCGCCGGCCATGAGCAGGGCCTTGATCACGCGCGGGTCTTTGGCGGCCGCGAGGCTGGCGGTGCGCTTGGTCTCGGCGATGAGGAAGCCGGCGGCCGAGGTGACGACGGGCGTGGCGTAGCTGGTGTACGTGGCGGTGCCGACGAGATCGGGTTTCTGGCGGCCGGATCCGTCAAAATTGGAGCCGCCGCGGCTGTGTTTGCCGGTCGCGGTGCCCACCGCGATGGTGTTGTAGTTGTTGCCCCAGAGCGGCTGCATCGCGTTGGTGCCGTTTTCAAGGGCGACGACGACCGTGATCTGATCGCGGACGATGCGATAATCGAGCAACTGGAGGGCGTTGAGATTATAGGTCGTGATGTTGCTGACCAGCGAGTGGTTCTCCACGTCCCAAGCGACGGTGGCCGGCGCGATGCGGGAGCCGAGCTTGAGCGAGGTGTTGCGGTAGCTCGCCACGCTGCCGACCTTCAACTCGGCGAGGGCGGGGAGGATGCTGGTCGTGGCGCCGCAGAGGTTGTTCGCGACATACTGCGCGTGGGTCGAGTAGGCGGTGGGCTTGGTCGTCGCGAATGGGAACGTGATGTTCCGCGAGCTCAGCTCGCCGGTCTTGTTGACGGCCCAGTTGCCGGAGGTGTTCGGCGCTTCGACGACCAACGCCGTCAGGTTCGAACCGTTCGGCAGGGCCGAACCGTACTCCTGTTTGAGCTCGGTAAAACCGATATCGCTCTGGATGGACGCCCGCAGCGCGGCTGCGAGCGTAATTGATACGAGGGTGGGGGTAATCGCACGACGACTCATGGCTGGAAGGTTGACGCCCCCAGTGATGCTGCATTCGCGCCTCCGACTGAATGAGGTCCACGCCCCCCGCGGGAGGTGGTTTCTCCTCAAGAAATTAGGGTAAACTACCCTGCTGCGCAGAGGGACGCCTCCCAGAAAATCTGGCGTGCCGCCGCAAGCTGCTTTGGTCGAGCGGCATGCGTTTCGCGTACCCGCACGGCCGTACGAATCGTCGCTCGACGTTGTGAAGGCGGATTTTTCGGCCGCGACGACAACGATAAGTTTTGCGAAGGGCCGCGCCGCAC
>DATGXA010000181.1:0-1823 GCA_035299125.1 Opitutaceae bacterium | reverse complement strand
CTCCCGCCGCTTCATCCGGCTGAGCGTCAGCCAACGGCCTTGAGCCGCGGCACGGCCGTTTCGGTGAAACACAGTCTAGAGGTTCGCTTGTCCGCGGGAGACGTCCGCCGGTTCACAGCGGCTCCACGTCCACCGCGACCTTCACCGTGTGGCTACCGCCGCCGGTGAGGATTCCCATCACCGGGCTCACGTCGCTGAAATCCCGCCCGTACGCGACCGTGATGTGCTCGTCGCTCGGCTGGCAGTTGTTAGTCGGGTCGAAGTCGACCCAGCCGAGACCCGGGCAATGGACGGCGAACCACGCGTGCGTCGCATCGGCGCCCACCAACCGCGCCTGGCCCGGCGGCGGCCGCGTCCGCAGATAGCCGCTCACGTAACTCGCCGGCAGCCCGAGCGAGCGCAGGCAGGCGATCGCGATGTGCGCAAAGTCCTGACACACGCCGCGCCGCTTCTGCCAGACCTCGACCAACGGCGTCGCCACGGTCGTCGCCACCGGATCGTAGGCGAAGTCGGCGTGGATGCGGCGATTCAGGTCGAGCACGCCCTCAAGCAGCGGCCGGCCTTCCGGGAAACTCCCCCGCGCATACTCCGCGAACTCCGGCTGCGGCTGCACCAGCGGCGAACCGAAGACGAACTGCAACGCCTTGATCGCCTCCGGCGCCACGGGATCGCGGTAGCGTCGCGCGACTTCATCCCACGGTTCCGACAACCCTGGCGCCAGCAACGCCCGCGGCTCCACGCTTACGACGCTGGTGGCGGTCACCTCGAGCTTCGCGTGAAGCTCTTGGATCGCGAAGAAGCACACGCGGTTGCCGAAGAAATCCGGCCGCTGCATCTGCACCGCGGGCTCCGGCGTGATCGAGAGACGCCAGTCGGAACGCGACTGCGCGTTCGTCGCGCGCGGCTCCACCCGCGCCGCATGATGCGAAACCGCCACCGGCTCCGCGTACTCGTAGGTCGTGCGATGCGTGACGCGGTAGTTCATCGGAAAGCGAATAGGCAGGGCACAACGTCCCCAGTGAGCCGGCCACGCCTGCGCGTAGGGGCGTCGCTCGCCGCCGCCCGGCGGGCGCCCAATGAAAGCCCCCCGTCGCAGACGGCGCGCATGAAGCCCGACCAACCATCCGCAATCCGCTCGAGCCCGAGGCGGCTCATCACGCTCCCTCCTTCTGTTGCGATCCCGCTCCCCCCGCCCGCGCAATCGACGAATGTGCGAAATAGTTCACGGCGATCGCATCGGAAAGCTGCGGCATCGCCGTCGCGACGTGCCGTACGACCCGCGCGATCTCGGTCTCGGCGGCGCACCGCCCGCCACAGCCGAGTTGCCGCGGATCGGCGAGGCGCAGGCGGGCCACGCAGTCGATCAGGATGCGTTGCCCGGCGCTCGGAAGCGCGGCGAGCTTCTCGCGCGGCAACCGGTCGAAATGCTTCACGAGCTGGTTGAGCTGGAAGAGCAGCGAACGAGGGTTCGTGTCGTCGAGCAGAACCAAGTCGCAGACCGCCGCCAGTTGCGGGAGCACGCTGTAACGCGAACGGTAGGTGATCGAGCAATCGCACACCTCGAGCACCGCCTCGAGCAGCCCGAGATTTTCGGCGTCGGAAGCGGCGAGCACACAGTCGAGCAACGTGCAAAGCTGGATCGCGCGCTCGATCCGGCGGCCCATGTCGAGGAAACGCCAGCCCTGCGCGCGGGTCATGTTGTCGTTGGCCAGGCCGTGGAACGCCGCGAAGTCGAGCAGCGAGTGGTTCAGCACCGCCACGGCGTCGCCTGCCAGCAGCGACATCGGCGCGGCGGGCGCGGCGAGCCGCTCGTCGAGCTGGGT
>DATGXA010000180.1:0-20727 GCA_035299125.1 Opitutaceae bacterium | reverse complement strand
GGCTGGAGCCCGCCGATGCGGCTGAGGTGTGCCACGCTGTAACGGCCGGACGGTTTGAGATCGCCGAGCACCGGCACGCGTTTGCCGATGCGCGTGAAGTCGTCGAGCTCAAGTTTGACGCCGGCGGCATGGGCGATGGCGAGGAGATGGAGCACGGCGTTGGTGGAGCCCCCGAGAGCGATGGCGACGGTGATGGCGTTCTCGAACGCGCGGCGCGTGAGGATGTCGCGCGGGGTGATGCCAAGGCGGAGGAGGTTGAGGACGGCTTCGCCGGCGCGACGGCAGTCGGTGCGTTTCTCCTCGGAGATGGCGATCTGGGAGGCGCTGCCCGGCAGGCTCATGCCGAGAGCTTCGATGGCGGAAGCCATGGTGTTGGCGGTGTACATGCCGCCGCAGGAACCGGGGCCGGGGATGGAGCACTTTTCGATCTCGGCGAGGCCGGCGTCGTCGAGTTTGCCGGCGGCGTGTTTCCCGACGGCTTCGAAGACCGAGACGATGTCGCACTCCTGCTGCGTGCCGGGATGGATGCCGGGAAGAATCGTGCCGCCGTAGACGAAGACGGCGGGGCGGTTCAGCCGCGCCATCGCGATGAGGCAGCCGGGCATGTTCTTGTCGCAGCCGCCGATGGCAACGAGGCCGTCGAAGCCCTCGGCGCCGCAGACGGTCTCGATCGAATCGGCGATGACTTCGCGCGAGACGAGCGAGTAGCGCATGCCGCGCGTGCCCATGCTGATGCCGTCGGCGACGGTGATCGTGCCGAAGGTGATCGCCTTGCCGCCCGCGCCGTCGGCGCCCGCGGCGGCGTGGCGCGCGAGCTCGTCGATGTGCATGTTGCACGGGGTGAGGTTGCTCCAGGTCGAGGCGACGCCGACGACGGGTTTCTGGAAATCGGCGTCCTGAAAGCCGACGGCGCGCAGCATCGAGCGGTTCGGCGCGCGATCGGGGCCGTCGTGTACGGCGGAGGAGAACGGGCGGAGCGAGGCGGGCGAGGAGGCAGGGGACTTCGGCATGGTTGGAGAGGTTAACGGCACCTGAGGTCGCGGGCGTCTGACGCGGCGCGGCGAGCGCGGCGGCGGTGTCTTTTCGCCGCGGACGCGGTGCGCCGGACAGTCGGCAACAAATGCGTTGCCCGCAAGGCGAGCATGACCCAAACACCTCCGCTCGACCCATCGCCTCCGAACCGCATGGCATTCAACCTCCAGAAAGTACTCCGCGCGCTGCTGTTTGCCTCGAGCGGTCCGCTCACGATCAAAGAGATTCAGGACACCCTCACGCGGTTTCACGCGCAGGAAGCCGAGTTGCTGGCGAAGTTGAAGCCCGAGGGCGCGGCGCCGGAGGCCGCTGCGGAAATACCGGCTGACGCCGCGCCGGGCGCGCCGACGGAAGCGGTTGCGGACAACGAACCGGCCACCGAGCCGGTGGCGATCATCGAAGGCATGCCGGTGGTCGAACCCACGCCCGGCAGCGAAACCACCGCCGCACCAGCCGATCCGGCGGCGGATGTGACGCTCGGCCTGACCGCAGCGGAGACCGATGCCGAGTATTATCAGGACGTGCCGTCGCTCATCACGGCGTCGCAGATTCGCGAGGCGATGGACGCCATCGCTGTCGAGCTGCGCGCGCGCGACGAAGTTTTTTATCTCATCGAAGGCAGCAACGGCTACCGGCTCGTGACGAACCCGAAGGCCGCGCGCTGGGTGCGTCTGTTGCGCGACGAACCTCCGCCGGTGCGCCTCAGCCAAGCGGCGCTCGAAACGCTCGCGGTGATCGCGTATCGCCAGCCGGTCACGCGCGGCGAGATCGAGACGATCCGCGGCGTGTCGGCCGAGGCCGGCGTGAACAAACTGCTCGAGCGCGGATTGATCTATGTGGCCGGCCGCGCGGAGTTGCCGGGCCGCCCGATCCAATTCGGCACGACCGACGAGTTTCTCGAGTTCGTCGGCATCAAATCGCTCGCTGAGCTGCCGGCGTCGGATGTGCTTTCGAACCGCCAGATCGACGAATGGCTGAAACAGTCCGAGAACCCCGCGCACATGGACGACAAGGATGTGGGCCTCGAGACCGAGGAGCTGCCGCTCGATCCCGCGGAAGAGCCGGTCGAGGAGACGAAACCGGCGGCGCCCGCCGAGCTGTTCCCGGCGGTTGAGCCCGCGTCCGAAGTCTCCGCCGCACCCGAGCCGTCCGAGCCGCCGCCCGCGCCCGAGAATCCGCCCGCCAACTGATTTCCGCACCGCCATGAACATCGACGAGTGCCGCCGGCAGATCGATTCCCTTGATACGCAGATTGTCGAGGCGCTCAACCGGCGTCTCTCGCTCGCCGCGGAGATCGGCCGGATCAAGCGCGAGAAGGGCGGGCCGATCTACGTCGCCGAGCGCGAGGAACAGGTTTTCCGGAAGGTGATCGAGCAGAATCGCGGCCCGATCCGGGAGCCGGCGTTGCGCGCGATCTACCGCGAGATCATGTCGGCCGCGATCGCGCTCGAGCAGCCGTTGAAGATCGCGTACCTCGGGCCGGAGGCGACGAACAGCCACCAGGCCGCGTTGCAGAAGTTCGGCGCGAGCGTCGAATACCAGCCGATGGCGACGTTCGCGGACATCTTCGCCGCGGTCGACAAGGGCGAGGCCGACTACGGCGTGATCCCCGTCGAGAACTCGACCGAAGGCTCCGTGCGCGATGCGCTGGACCTGTTCGTCGAGACCGAGCTCAAGATCGTCGCGCAGAGCTACCTCGAGATCGCGTACTGCCTGATCTCCGCCGAGCCGCTCGAGAAGATCACCAAGGTGTATTCGAAGGACCAGGCGCTCGCGCAATGCCGCCACTGGCTCCAGCGCCACCTGCCCAACGCGCAGCCCTGCGACGCGCCGAGCACCGCGCGCGCCGTGCAGATCGCGAAGAACGAGCCCGCCGCCGCCGCCGTCGCCAACGAGCTCGCAGCCGCCCACCACCAGGTGCCGATCCTCGCGCGCGACATCGAGGATGTGCGCGGCAACACCACGCGTTTCTTCATCATCGGCCGGAAGTCGTCCGGCTCGGTGGGACCGGGCCGCGACGTGAGCACGTTCATCATCTCGCTCGGCGAACACGCGTCGCAGTCCGGTTCGTTGTTGCGGATGCTCGCGCCGTTTTCGACGCGCGGCCTGAACCTGACGAAGGTCGAGTCGCGCCCGACGAAGAAGCGCGCTTGGGACTACTACTTCTTCATCGACGTCGCCGGCCACTACGACGACCCGAAGATGCGCGAAGCCATCGCGGAGCTGAAACAGTTCTGCCCGCTCGTGAAATGGCTCGGCAGCTACCCGCTGGTGACCCCCGGCGCCCGGGAGTGACGGGGCGGCGCGGGCGACACTGAGTCCGCGCCAAACGCCGCTGTTGCCCGGTCCCGGCCGCGCGCGCATAGTGCGTTCGCCGTGATCGCTTCCATCGACTTCACGAACTTCAAGGTCCTGCGCTCGGCGCGGATCGAACTCGGGCCGTTCAACCTCATCATCGGGCCGAACGGCAGTGGGAAAACCAGCGCGTTGCTCGCGCTCCAGCGGTTGCGGCAGTTCGCCGCGCGCCCGGTGGTTTTCGGCACCGCGCCGGCGGGTCGGGCCGTCGGCGAAACGGGGCTGCTGCATTTCCGTTTCACGCCGCCGTTCCACGACATCGAGGCGCTGCTCGAGTGTGCACCGGACGGCTCTGGGCGCGCGCTGCGCGTCGACGGCCCCGGCGAGTTGCCGGTGCGTTGGGCGCAGCTCGTCGCACGGCTCACCTCGCTGCGTGTCATCTCGCTCGACCAGGCGGCGCTCGCGCGGCCCAGTCCCGCCGGCGCGCCGATCATGCTCGGCGACGACGGCACCAATCTCCCCGCTGCGCTCCACCGGCTCGAGCGCGAGGAACCGGAGACGTTCGCGCGCGTCCAGGCCGAGTTCCGCCGGATCCTGCCCGAGTACCGCTCGATCGGCGTGGTGGTCGCATCCGACGGTACGCGCCGACTCGCGGCGGAGATCGAGGGCGAGAGTCGTCAGCTCGGCGCGGAGGATCTTTCGCAGGGTACGCTCGTGCTGCTCGGTCTGCTCGTGCTGACGCAGGCGCGGCCGCTACCGGCGATTCTCTGCCTCGAGGAGATCGACCGCGGCATGCATCCGCGGTTGCTCCGCGAGATCCGCGACCTGCTCTACCGGATGAGTTATCCGCCTGTCGGTGCGGCGGTGACGCAGATCCTGGCGACGACGCACTCGCCGTACCTGCTGGATCTCTTCCGCGAGCAGCTCGAGGAAGTGATCATTACGCAGAAACGTGGCGCGGAGGCCACGTTCGAGCGACTCTCCGATCGCGAAGATCTGCGCGGTGCGATCGGCAACGCGAGTCTCGGCGACCTCTGGTACAGCGGCATCCTCGGTGGCGTGCCGGACGAATTCTGAAACGTCGCGCGGCAACCCCACGACACCGCCGATGAAAGTCGCGCTCCTGAGCGAGTCGCCGGCCGATGAAGCCGCGCTACGGCTGATCGCCGAAGGCGTGCTCGGCGAACCCGTCGAGCTGATCCAGCCGCCGTTGCGCGCGCGCGGTTGGCCCTCGGTCGCGCAGGTGCTGCCGGTGGTGCTGCGTCACCTGCATTTCCGTACGGACGCCGACGGCATCGTGGTGACCGTCGATGCCGACGACACCGTGGTGCACACCGTCGAGCACGAGCGGCCGGGCTATTTCCATCCCGGCTGCCGGCTCTGCGAACTGCGCGCGATCGTGCGGCAGACGTTGAAACACCTTCCGCCGGCGCAGGGCCGTGCGCGGTTGCACAGCGCGGTGGGGCTCGCCGTGCCGGCTGTGGAAGCGTGGTACCTCAGCGGCCGTGACGACTCGGTGGGCGAGGAGGCGTGGTTGCGCGGCCAGGCGCGTGGCGAGCCGCCGTACACGCGGCGCGAACTGAAACGACGAGTCTACGGCACGGAGCGACCGTCGTTGCCCCAGGAGATCGCGTGCGCGGAGGCGGAGGTGCGCCGGCATGGCGGCGATTTCCGGCGACTGGAGTTCGATTTTCCCGGCGGGTTCGGCGCGCTCGCGGCGGACCTGCGGCGTTGGCGACCGGCGCCGACGGCTTGAGCGCCGCAGGCGGGCCTTGCTCTCGGGGGAGCGTTGCCTTTCGTAGCGGGACCCACTCCACATGGCCGCAACGGACAAAGCCCACACGTCGCCGGCGTCGATGATCGCGTTGCTGGTCGCGCAGACGCTCGTGTCGTTCGCCGCGAACGCCGGCAAGATGCTCGTGCTCGCGCTGGCGCTCGTGCCCGGGGTGCTGCCGGCCGGCGCGGTCGACGAATGGCTGGCGATCCTGCCGATCGCGCTGGGCGCGCCGTACGTTTTCCTTTCACCGCTCTTCGCGTGGTTTTCCGACCGGTATTCGACGCGCACGGTGCTCAGCGTCTCGATCCTGCTGCTGCTCGGTCTGCTCGTGGCGCTCGCGGTGGCGCTGCATCTGCGCAGCGTGCCGCTCACGGCGGCGGTGTTCGTCCTGCTTGCGACGCACTCGGCGCTCGTCTCGCCCTCGAAGCGCACGATGTTGCGCGAGGTCGCGCCGCCGGAGCGTTTCGGCGCGGCGGTGCTGCTGCTCGAGATGCTCACGATCGCGGCGATCGCGGCCGGGGCGTTTGTCGGCGCGTGGGCCTTGGATGGCGCCTCGGCGGGCGGCGATGTGGCGCTCGGCTGGTCGACGGCGGAACGCCTTGCGCGGGTGTTGCCGGCGATCGCGGGCTGCGCGCTGGTGGCCTTCGTGCCCGCAAGACGGACACGCGCGAGCGCTGTCGGCGCGCCACCGCCGGAGCTCATCACGCGGCCGATGAACCACCTGGTGGAGCTGCTGCGCGTGATGCGGCTGCGCAACTCCGCGCTGGGCATCCTGTTTTTCCACATGCTCGGCGGCGCGCTCGTGCTGGTGTTGATCGACGCCGCGCGCGGCTGGGCGGCGTTGCGCCCGGGCGCGACGAGCGTCACGGAGCTGGCGGCGGTGCTGTTGCTCTTTGCCGGCGTGGGCGCGGCGGCGGGCAACTTGGTCGCCGGGCTGGTCTCGCGCGGGCGCACGGAGATCGGCCTGGTGCCGTTTGGTGCGGCGGGCATGGCGCTCGCGGCGTGGTGGGCGAGCACGAATCCGCTCGACGCGCCCGCGTTTCGCCCGGCGCTCGTGCTGCTCGGTTTCAGCGCGGGACTCTACCTCGCGCCGCTGCACATCTATTTCCAGCACCGCGTCACGCGGTCGCGGCGCACGCGGATGGGCGGCGCGCTGAACCTGTTCCGCGGCCTCGGCGGTTTCGCGGCGGGCGGGCTGTACTACCTGATGGCGTCGGGCCTGCACTGGCCGTTGTCGCGGCAGCTCGGGCTGCTCGCGGTGTGCTCGGCGGTGGTGGCGGTCGCGGCGGTGTGGATCGCGCCGGAGCACCTGATGGTGCTCGTGTTCCGCGGCGTCGCGCGGGTGATCTACCGGCTGCGCATCCAAGGAGTGGAGAACATTCCCGCCGGCGGTGCGCTGGTGGTGAGCAACCACATCTCGTACGTCGACGCGCTGCTGCTGCAGGTGGCGTTTCCGCGGAAGCTCTGGTTTCTGGCGGTGCACGGGCGGCAACGCCGCGGGCTGCCGCTGTGGTTCTACCGGATCAGCGGCGTGATCCCGCTCTCGGCCGCGCGCGCCACGGGCGGACTGCGGCTCGCGATCCGCAAGATGAAGGAGGGCGAGCTGGTGTGCGTGTTCCCCGAGGGGCAGGTGAGCCGTACGGGTGCGCTGATGGAGATCCGCAACGGCTTCGAGATGCTCGCGAAACGCGCCGAGGTGCCGGTTGTGCCGGTGTTCATCGATTCGCTCTGGGGCTCGATCTTCACCTACGCGAACCAGAAGCTGGTGTTCAAACTGCCGGAACGTTTCCCGCTCTCCGTGCTCGTGCAGGTCGGCCCGCCGCTGCCGCACCGCACCGTCAATGCCGTGCTCGCGCGCCAGGCGTTGCTCGACGCCGGCGAACAGGCCTACCAACAACGCGAGGAGCTGACGCGGAATCTCGGCTACGAAGCCCTGCGCGCGCTCGCGCGGCACCCGTGGAAGACGACGCTGATCGACCGCACCGCCGAGCGACGCGAAGTCCGCGCCGGCACGATCCTCGCGGCCGCGGCGACGTATGCGCAGTTCCTCCGGCGCACGGTGCCGGAGCGGCGCGTGGGCATCGTGCTGCCGCCTGGCGCGGGTGGCACCATCGCCAACCTCGCCGTGGTGCTCGCCGGCAAGATCCCGGTGAACCTCAACTTCACGGCCGGCGCGGCGGCGATCGAGTCGTCGCTGCGGTTGGGCGAAATCCGCACGGTGATCTCGGCCGAGGCGGTGCGGGCGAAACTGCCGCAGTTCCCGTGGCCGGAGGGCACGCGAGACATGCGCGCCGATCTTACCGCCATCGGCAAGGCGGCGGTGGTGGCGCGGTTGGCGCTCGTCTGGCTGCTTCCCGCGCGGCTGCTCGCGCTGCTCTGGTGCGTGTCGCGCGTGGGCGATCGCGCGGAGGCGGCGCTGCTGTTCACCTCCGGCAGTTCCGGCGAGCCGAAGGGCGTGCCGCTCACGCACCGCAACGTGCTCGCCAACTGCGCCCAGATTTCGGCGACAGGCATTCTGCCCAAGAGCGAGACGATCCTCGCGTGCCTGCCGATCTTCCACAGCTTCGGTTTCACGGTGACGCTCTGGTACGCGCTCCAGCGCGGGCTGCGAATCGTGACGCTGCCGACCCCGCTCGACGCCAAGCGCAACATCGATGCGATCGAGCAGGAGAAGGTCACGGTGTTCGTCGGCACGCCGACGTTCATCCGGCCGATGCTCAAGCGCGCGGAGCCGGCGCAGCTTGCCTCGCTGCGTTTCCTCGTGTCCGGCGCGGAAAAGATGCCGGTCGATCTCTACGAACAGTGCCAGCAGCGGTTCGGAAAACCGATCCTGCAGGGCTACGGCCTCACGGAGACGACGCCGGTCACGAACGTGAATCTGCCCGAGCCGCGCGGCCTCCCACGGGGCGTGAAGCTCCAGGAGGGCCATCGCCTCGGCTCGGTGGGCCGGCTGTTGCCCGGCATCACCGCGCGCATCGTGCATCCGGAAACCGGGGAGACATTGCCGCCCGACCGCACCGGCGTGCTCTGGCTGCGCGGGCCGAACGTGTTCGGCGGTTACCTCAAGGATCCCGTGCGCAACGCCGAGACGCTGCGCGACGGCTGGTTCGTGACCGGCGACCTCGCGCGTTTCGACGACGACGGGTTCCTCTTCATCGAGGGCCGGCTCTCGCGGTTCTCGAAGGTCGGCGGCGAGATGGTGCCGCACCTCACGATCGAGCAGAAGATCATGGACGTGTTTGCGCTTGAGCCCGGCGAGTCGCCGAAGGTCGTCGTGCTCGGCGTGCCCGACGCGGCGAAGGGCGAGACGCTCGTGCTGCTTACCACCGAACCGATAGAGGCGGCGCAGTTGCGCGACCGGCTTTCCGCCGCCGGTCTGCCGAATCTGTGGATCCCGCGTATCGTGCGTCGGATGGAACGGATTCCAGTGCTCGGCAGCGGCAAGTGCGACCTGCGCAGCTGCCGCGCGGCGGCCGCGGAATCGGCGAGCGGCTGAACGCGGCGACGTCTCGGCGACCAAGTCGTACTCGATACGCTGAGTGGAAGCCGTGGCTTTTGCTCAGGAGAGCGAAACTCGCACGAGTTCCGCTACCGACGAATCGGAGTGCTTTGCGTCTGGGCCGCAAAAAAGCCGGCCGCGAAAAACGGCCGGCTGGTGGTGGATAACGAAATCGTCACTTCGTCTCGGCGGGCGCGGTCTTCGCCGGCGCGGGAGCCGCAGGCTCCCACGGATAGTGGAGCCGGCCTTCGTTGATCAGCTCGATGGCGCGATCGTAGTGGCGGCGGCGCTTGTAGTCTTCGGGGAAGACCACGCGGCCGACAGAGATGCGTTTCTGGAGCGCGGCGAGCGCCTCGAGCTCCTGCTGGCGCTTCAGCGCGGCGAGCCGGGCGGCTTCGCGTTCCTCGGCGGCCTTGCGCTCGGCCTCGGCGTCCTCGAGCGCCTTGAGCGCGGCGAGGCGCTTGGCTTCGGCTTCGCGGGCTTCTTGCTCGCGCAGGGCGGCGAGCCGAGCGGCTTCGCGCTCAGCCTCGGCGGCGGCGACGCGGCGCGATTCCTCTTCGGCGGCGAGACGCTTGGTCTCGGCTTCGGCGGCGAGGCGCGCTTTTTCGGCGGCTTCCTGTTCGAGACGAGCCGTCTCGGCGCGGCGGGCGGCCTCCTCGGCCTCCTGTTTCGCGCGCAGCTCGGCGAGGCGTTTCGACTCGGCTTCCGCCTCGGCCTTGCGCAGCGCCTCGAGGCGGGCGCGCTCGGCATCCTGGGCGGCGAGGGCGGCGCGCTGGGCCGCCTCCTCCTTGGCGACGCGGTTGGCGTGGACTCGGTAGGCGAAGAACGCCGCGAGCAGCAGGACGAGGGCGATGATGCCGATGGTGACGCCACGTTTCATGATGGAGAGCAGGTGTTTGTTGTCGGACGGGTCGGGTGATGTCGGATGTCAGCTCTCTTGCCCGGCGGCAAGGGTGGCTGGCGCGGGCGCTGCGGAAAAAACGGAGTTTTCGCACTCGCGGCGCGCCGGGCCTTTGACCGCGCCGGGGCGGTAAAGTTCATGAAAAACAAACGCCGCGCAACCTGGTGCGCGGCGTCGTGGCGCTGGTGGCGGACGCGTCAGCTTGCGGGCAGCGGGAACTCGGCGATGCCCTCGTGTGCGGCGTTGGCCGAGGCGAAGGGCAGGGCGTAGGCGAGCGCGTCGGGCCAGGCTTGGCCGAGGTTGAAATGGGCGTGCAGCAGCGCGGCGAGCAACACGTCGCCCGAGCCGGTGGGCGAGACCTCGCGGATCGGCGGCGGACGGAGCGCAGTGGCGGCGCCGTCCTTGAGTGCGCACCACACGGGTTTCGGGCCGTCGCTGATGATCCACGCGCCGACCGGCCAGCGCGCGGCGGCCTCGGAGAGGCGCATGGAGAACGCGAGCTCGGACTTGTCGCCCGGGTCGCCGGGCACGAGGCGGTCGAACTCCTCCCGGTTGATCTTCACGAGCGCGAGCGGGCGCTCGACGAGCCATTTGAGCGGGGCACCGTAGGTGTCGGCCACGAGCGGGCCTCGCCAGGTTTGGAACAGCTCGCGGAAGGCGGCGCCGGAGGGACCGTCCCAGCCGGGGATGCTGCCGCAGACGGCGAGCACGGCGTCGGCCGGCTCGGTGGCGAGTGCGGCGGTGGCGATGCGTACGGCGGCGGGATCGAGCGGCTGGTCGGGGCCGAGGAAGGTCGTCTCGGTGCGCGTGCTGCGGATCACGACGCCGCTGCGGGTCTCGGGGGTCGCGGTGGGAAACGTCTTCAACGCGAAACCGCGCTCGCGCAACCAGGCTTCGACGACGGCGCCGGTCGCGCCCCCGGGGAAACAGATTGCGGAGTGGGCGGCACCGAGGCGGGCGAGCATCTTCGCGACATTGATGCCCTTGCCGCCGACCTGGTGCGTCGCGCGCGTGGCGCGCTGCGTGCGGTTGGGCTGCCACTCGTGGAAGTGAAGCGTCTGCTCCCAGAGGAGATTCGCGGTGAGCGTGAAGAGGTGCGGCATGGCGGAAAATTCGATGGCTTCGGCGGGGAGGGGCGGCACTTTGCGAGGGCATGTCGCGAGCGGCAAACGTCTTTCGTCCGCCGACCGGCGTGCTGCCGCCGGAGCGTTGGCTCGGCCTCGACACCGTGGCGCTCGCGCGCGAACTGCTCGGGAAATTTCTGGTTCGCACGCGCGAGGGTGTGGCGGACGCACGGCTGATCACCGAGGTGGAGGCCTACGACGGCGAACACGATCTCGCCTGCCACGCCCGCGCGGGCCGCACCGCGCGCACGGCCACGCTGTACCGCGCCGGAGGTTGTTGGTATGTTTACCTCTGTTACGGCGTGCACGAGATGCTCAATCTCGTCACCGGGCCGGAGCACCGACCGGCGGCGGTGCTGATCCGCGGAGTCGACGGAGCGGTCGGGCCGGGACGGCTCACGCGCGCGCTGGGCATCGGCCGGCAGCTCAACGGCGCGCCGGCGCTCCCGGCGAGCGGGCTGCATCTCGAGGATCGCGGGATCGACGTGCCGAGGAAATGGGTGCAGGCCACGCCGCGGATCGGCGTCGACTACGCGGGGCCGGTCTGGGCGGCGAAACCGTGGCGGTTCGTGCTCGCGTCGGATCGCGTGGCCGAGCTGGCGCGGCGGTCGGTGGCGCAGGAATGACGGTGCCCGCTCGATGGCGACGTTTTTCGCGGGAAACGTGCGGGTCGCGGTGTTATGCGTGGCGCATGTTGCCTCGTTTTTCCCCCGAATCGCGACGCCGCCTGATGTTGGCGGCCTTGTTGTGCCTCGCTGGCGGTGCGCCGGTCGTGTCCGCGGAAGACGACCTGCTCGCGCCGCCGCCGTTTGTGCGGGCGACGGGCGCCTTCGAACAGGGTGACCTCGAGCAGGCGGAGAAACTGGTGGCGCCGCTCGCGGAAGACATGACGGCGCCGGCCGAGGTGTGCGCGTTGCTCGGCCAGATCCGGATGCAGCAGGGGCGGCCGACCGACGCGGCGGCGGCGTTTGAGCGTGCGCTCGCGAAGAAACCGGCAAGCGCGCAAATCCGCAGCCGGCTCGGCGTGGTGTTTTTGGCGCAGGCGGCCGAGCTGCAGGGCGAGACGCGCACTGCGGCGTTGCAGCGCGCGCGGGCGGAGTTCGAGCGTGCCGCGCACGACGAGGCGGCCTGCGTCGACGCGCAGATGGGACTGCTGCGGCTGGCGCTGGATGCGCCGGAGTTGGCCACGCCCGGTGCGGCGGAGCGCCACGCGGCGCGCGCGGCGGAACTCGATCCGCTCACGGCGACATACGAGGTTGCGGAGTTGGCGGAGCAGAAGGAACGTTTCGATTTGGCGGAGCGCTACTACGCGGCGGCGCACCGACTGTTTCCGGACAACCCGTGGCTGGAGTTCAAGCAGGCAATCATGCTCGCGCGCTGCGGGCGGATCGGCGAGGCGCGCGCGCTGCTCGAAGAGTTGTTGGCGCGGCTGCCGAGCTTCCAGCCGGCCAGCGATGTGCTGAAGCAACTGCCGGCCTCGTGAACCGACGATTCGGTCTAGTGGCCGAGCGTCGAGGGACGAGTGCCGGAACAACGAGACGCCTCGAGCGGCGATTCACGCGATCGCGCGTCGCCGGAGCTCCGGTCCTCGCCCCGCGTTCCCTAGAGACTTGAGCGCCTGATCACGGCTGAGCGTTGCGGGCGGGCATCGCGGTCAAGGTCGCGCGGTTTCGGCGGCGACCGGCGCCGCGGTGGCGGCTGCGGTCGGCTGGATCGTCTCCTCGCGGGCGAGCAGGGCGGTGACGGTGCCGATCTTGGTCTTTGTATCCAAACGCACGATTTGCGGCCGGTCGCCGCGCGAGACCCAGACCTTCAGCGCGCCGCCTTTCTTGAAGAAGCCCACGGGAGTACCGACGGGCTTCGGCTCGAGCACGACGGCATCGAAGGTGCCGGTGGGCGTCTTCACGCGATCCTCGGCGATCGCGGTGACCTCGAGCGTGAAGAAATCCTTGTCGTTGACGCAATCGATCCGGCGGGACTCGCCGACCTTGAGCCGCCAATCGCGGGTCTGGAGGAGGGCGACCATGAGATCGTAGGCGGGTTCCGGCGGCAGGGCGACGGTGGCGCTGTGCTGCGGGCGGATGGCGTTGACGTGCACGGCCTGTCCGGCGGCGTAGTCGAAGGTGGTTGTCTTCTCGGTGAGGCGGCGGCCGTTTTTGCCTTTCGTGGTGAGCGTGAGCGGGCGGCCGGTGGCGGCGTCGAGGACGGATTCGGAGTCGTTCGCGACGGGGTAGAGCGTGTCGACGAGGCCGCGGCTTTCGGTGGCAACGTGGATGCGCAGGCGCGCGCCGTCGGCGTGTTCCTCGCGCACGGTTTCGATGGTGGTGAGGCCGGCGGTGCCGAACCATCCGTAGCCGAGGCGCAGCTCGAGACGTTCGCCGGGCCGGAGAAACGAGGCATCGCTCGCTGCGGCGAACGTCGGCAGGAGAGCGGCGAGGAGGAGGACGGGGAGGCGGAGCATGGGAGGCGCGACGACTCGGACAACGAAATCGTCGCGGAGTGTCATCCGCCAGCGGCAATTCGGCGGTCGAGCCGCGGCTTGCGTTTGCAGCCAACTGCCGCGGGCGGCCGCGGAGAACGAAGTGGCCAACGCCGGCGCGGCCGCACACGCTGCGGGCCATGGAACCTCCCGCATTGGTGCTGCTGCTCGATTACCCCGAGGGCGATTGGCTGCCCGCGGGGTTGCGGCGCGATGTGGGCGATGGTTTCGCGGCGCGGATTGTGCGACTGATGGCGGAGCTGCAGCTGGCGAACGCGCCGCAGAACTGGCCGACGGAAGTGCACGTGGCCGGGGGCGAGCGGGTGGCCGAGGTGCGTCGTTGGCTCGGAGCGAAGCCGATCACGGTGCACGCGCAGCTGGCGGCGCCTTGGGGGGAGCGACTGGCGCAGGTCGCCGCCGAAGCGACGGCGCGCCACGACGGGATGGTGATCCTGTTGCGGAGCGATTGTCCGTACTGCGGGACCGGGGAGATCGTCGCCGCGGCGAAGGCGTTGCTGACGTACGACGTGGTGCTCGGCCCGGCGGCCGACGGCGATTTCTACCTGCTCGGCCTGCGGCGCTGGCCGGAGGGGCTGTTGCACGAGGTGAACTGGGGCACCAACCAAGTGTTGTTCGCGCTCACGAAGCGGTGCACCGACCTCGGGTTGAGCTACCGTCTGCTCGATCCGCTGGAGCGGGTTGTCGACGGGCCGAGCTGGGATCGGGCCGTGGCGCGGATCAGCGGCAAGTCGGGCGGGGGGGAATAAAAAAAGCCGGCGTGGGAAACGCCGGCTGGTTGTGCGCGAAACGCTCCCGCCGATCTCATTGCACGCCGCAGGCGTGCAGGAGCTTCACCGAGAGGTAGCCGAGCAGGCCGGTGACCGGCAACGTGAGCACCCAGGCCCAGACGATGCGGCCAACGACGCCCCACTTCACGGCGCTGAAACGCTTCACCGTGCCGACGCCCATGATCGAGGTGGAGATCACGTGCGTCGTGGAAATCGGGATGCCGAAATGGGAGGCGGTGAGGATCACGGCGGCCGCGCTCGTCTCGGCGGCGAAGCCGTGGACGGGCTGCAGTTTCACCATCTTGTGGCCCATGGTGCGGATGATGCGCCAGCCGCCGGCGGCGGTGCCGGCCGCCATCGTGAGAGCGCAGGAGACGATGATCCAGTCGTGGACGACGAACTCGTCGGACCGCAGGAAGTGGAGCCAGGAGGGCAGGTTGTCCATCACCCCGGCCTTGGTGCCGGTGAAGAGCGCGAGCGCCATGATGCCCATGGTCTTTTGGGCGTCGTTGGAGCCGTGGCTGAGGCCCATCACGCCGGCGCTCACGAGCTGGAGCTTGCCGAAGATGCCGTTGACCACGCGCGGTGTGGCTTTGCGCAGGCAGATGTAGAGCAAGGCCATCACCACGGCGGCGACGATGAACCCGATCATCGGGGAGGAGAACATCGGCAGCACAACCTTGGGCCAGAGACCCGCATGGGAACCATCGGCCTTCACGACCGACCATTTCATCACGGACCAGTTGCCGTTCGTCGTGGCGAGGGCGGCGCCGCACAGCCCGCCGATGAGGGCGTGGCTCGAACTCGAAGGGAGGCCGAGCCACCACGTGAGGAGGTTCCAGATGATCGCGCCGATGAGGGCGGCGAGCACTGTGGTGAGCGTGATCGCATTGGTGTCGACCAGACCCGATCCGATCGTCTTCGCCACACCGATGCCGATGAAGGCACCGAGGAGATTGAAGAACGCCGCGAGGGCGATGGCCTGGCGAGGAGTGAGGACGCGCGTCGAGACGACCGTGGCGATCGCGTTGGCGGCATCGTGGAAGCCGTTGATGTACTCGAAGGCGAGCGCCGCGAGCAGCACGAGGAGGACAACCGTCATGGCGGGCGGCTCCTCAGGAGTATTTCAGGACGATTTGGAAGACGACGTTGCCGGCGTCGCGGCAACGATCGATGACCTTCTCGAGCATCTCGTAGAGTTCGCGGAGGACGACGAACTGTTTGGCGTCGTAGGGGCCGTTGTAGAGCTCCTTCATGAACTCGAGCATGACCTTGTCGGCTTCGCCCTCGGCGTGCTGGAGGCGGCCGTTGGCATCCTGGATCTTGTCGAGGCGGGTGCCGTGGCGGAGCTGTTTGACCATGAAGATCACGGCATCGGCGGCCTGCTCGATGAGCGCGACCTGGCGCGAGAGGTGCGCTTGCGGCACCGGGCCGGGGTAGATCGAGAGGCGCTCGACGACTTTCTCGACGCCTTTCGGGATGCGGTAGAGCGCGAGCGAAAGGGCTTCGATGTCCTCACGCTCGAGCGGCGTGACGAACGTCTTGCAGAGCTCCTCGGTGATCTGGGAGGTGATGCGTTTGTCCTTCCGGCGGCTGAGGATGAACTCGTCGAGGCGCCCGCGTTTGGTCGGGTCGTCGATCGTCGCGAGGTACTTGCCGAGCAGGGCGGTGCTAGCCTTTGCCTCTTCGGCGCTGGCTTCCAGGAGGTCGAAGAATTTTTCGTCTTTGCCGAGGAGTTTGCGGAGGGACATGCCCGGCATTTTAAGGCGTTCGTGTTACGGAAAGGAAAGCGTCTTCTTCCGAAGCAGCCGCGGAAACGTGCGGCGCGGGCGAGGGGCGCCAACGTTGCGAGGGCATGGAAACGGTTGGGCGCACGGCTCGGCTCAATCCGTGGAAGAAGGGGTTGACAGCGTCCGTACGCCTGTCGATTTTCGCCGCCCTTCTTTACGGCGGCCATAGCTCAGTTGGTTAGAGCACAAGATTGTGGATCTTGGGGTCGCGGGTTCAAATCCCGTTGGCCGCCCCATTTTTCCCGCGTGGTGGAGGGAGGAGATGTCCGAGGTGCTCGGATGTGCCGCAGCGGCGGGGGCGGCGCGAGTGTTGCACTGTCAAGTGAACCGCGAATCGCAATCGAGGAAGCGCGGCATTTGTTCGCCGACCATGGCACAGCATACCCCTTTGCGCGACTGGCGGCGCCCGCTGGCGCTCGCTCTTTCGATCGTCGGCCTCGCGGCGGCACTGGATGCGGCGGAGAGCATCCGGAGCCCCGACGGCCGGATCGAAGCGACCTTCGATCTGCGGGAAGACGGCGCGCCGTTCTACCGCGTGGCGCGTGCGGGGGCACCGGTGCTGCTCGATTCGCAGCTCGGGCTGGTGCGCGATGATGCCGACTTCACGCGCGGCCTGATTCTGCGCGAGGCGACGGCGGCGGAACGTATCGAGGATCGCTATGAGCTCCTCACGGCGAAACGCCGGCACACCGCGTACGTGGCGAACCGCCGCGTCTTCCGCCTCGCGACCGCCGACGGGACGCGAATGGAGATCGTCTTCCAAGTTTCTGATGACGGCGTGGCGTTCCGCTATCGTTTCCCAGAGCAGGCGGCGACGCCGCGCACGATCACGGCGGAGGAGACGTCGTTTCGTTTCGCGCCCGAAGCCATGGCTTGGCTGCAACCGATGGCCGTGGCGAAGACAGGCTTCGCCGCGACCAATCCCAGCTACGAGGAATACTACCAGCGCGAGATTCCGGTCGGCACGCCGTCGACGCTTGGCGTGGGCTGGGTCTTCCCGGCGCTGTTCCGGACCGGTGAAACGTGGGTGCTCCTCTCCGAGGCCGGCCTCGGTCGCGACTATTGCGGGTCGCGTCTGCGGCACGAGTCGCCGGACGGCGAGTACCGGATCGGCTTCCCCGACGCGCGCGAGACGGTGGCCGGCCGGCCGGTGAATCCAGTCTCCACGTTGCCATGGGAAACGCCGTGGCGACTCATCGCGCTCGGCGATCTGCGGACAATCGCGGAATCCACGCTTGGCACCGATCTGGCGGCGGCTCCCGTGGTCCGGCCGGGTGTCGCGCCGCGCCCCGGCAAATCCTCGTGGAGCTGGCCGTTGCTCGGCGACGGACAGACCGTGTACGAAGTCCAGAAACGTTTCATCGACTATGCCGCCGAGATGGGCTGGGCATACTGCCTGATCGACGCGCAGTGGGACCAACAGATCGGCTACGAGAAAACAGCCGAGCTTGCCGCCTACGGGCGCACGAAAAACGTCGAGCTGCTCCTCTGGTACAACTCCAACGGCACCGCCAACGAGGCGCCGCAGACGCCGAAGGACCGGCTGCTCACGCACGAGAGTCGCATCCGCGAGTTCGAGCGGCTGCGCGCGATGGGCATCCGCGGACTGAAAATTGATTTCTTCGGCGGCGACGGCCAGCCGGTGATCGAATACTACCACGACATCCTCGCCGATGCCGCGCCGTACGGATTCCTGATGAACTTCCACGGGGCCACGTTGCCGCGCGGCTGGCAGCGCACCTACCCGCATCTCATGACGATGGAGGCGATCCGTGGCTTCGAGTTCGTGACCTTCGAACAGGCCAACGCCGACCAGGAGCCGTCCCACGCCGCGATGCTGCCTTTCACGCGAAACGTATTCGATCCGATGGATTTCACGCCGCTCAGCCTCGCGCCGCTGTCGCGGATCGTGCGGCGCACGACGCCGGCGTTCGAACTCGCGCTCTCGGTGCTTTTCGTCTCCGGCGTGCAGCACTATGTCGAGATCCCCGAGGGCATGGCGAAGGCGCCGGCATACGTGCGCGAGTTCCTGCGGGCGGTGCCGAGTGTGTGGGAGGATTCCAAGTTCCTCGACGGTTATCCTGGCGAGTTTGCGGTCTTCGCCCGCCGCGGTGCCAACCGCTGGTACGTGGCCGGCATCAACGGCGCGGCAAACGCGAGGACGGTCGCGCTCGATCTCGGCATGTTGGCCCCGAGCGGTCGTGCCGCGCTCATCGCGGACGGCGACGGCGCGCCATTCCGCCGAGAGGAGATCAGTTGGGATCCGGAGCACCGCCCGATGATCGTGCTGCCGGCTCACGGCGGCTTCGTGCTGGATTTCCCGGTGGCGAAATAGCGGAGGCGGCCGGGCGCGCGCGTCCGCCGGCGGATTGCGCGCGCGACAGTTCCGCCCAGAGTTTTCGCCACGATGCATCCGTTCCGGATCGTCACCTACAACATCGCCCACGGCCGCGGCCTCTCGCCGTACCAAGGTCTCAACACCCACGGCTCGATCCGGCGCAACGTGCTCAAGATCGCGCACCTGCTGGCCGAGCTGAAACCGGATGTCGTCGCGTTGCAGGAGATCGACGAGGACTCGCACTGGAACGGCCGCCTGAACCTGCTCGAGTACCTCCGTGAGCATTCGAAGATCCCCTACGGGGTGATGGGCATCAACAGCCAGCGCAGCGGGCTCAAGCCGCTCCGCTACGGCAACGCCGTGCTTTCGCGGCACCCGATCGTCGCGTGGGAAAACGTTTCCTTCGGCCGCAGCGAGATCGGCGGCAAGGGTTTCATCTTCGCCGAGATGGACATCGGCCGGCGCCACGTCGTGCCGATCGTGAATCTGCACCTCGCGTTCGAGTCGCGCCGCGCCCGCCTGCAACAGGCCGAGGCCGTGTCGGATTATCTCCACGCGAAGTACAACCATCGGCACGGCGAGTGGCTCGTGCCGCCCATCCTCTGCGGCGACTTGAACAACTCCTCGCGCGGCCCCGACGCCACCGCCGCGCTCTACGACTATTTCCAGCGCCACGGCGAGTACACGCTGCATCCCGCCAACGGCCGCACGTTTCCCTCACCGCTGCCGAGCCGGACGCTCGACTTCGTCTTCCTGCCGCCGGCCTGCCGCCTGCCGGTCAGCACGATCTTGCGCAGCTATCTGTCCGACCACCGCCCTGTGATCGTCGACTTTCGCCTGCCCGGGACGCGGACGCACTGAAGCTGATCGCGCTGTCGCGTGTCGAGAGCCCGAGCGTCTAGCGCGGGAGGGGCCGAGGCGTCGCGCGACCAATTGCGCTGCCGAGCACTGCGCACCGAAGCACAACGACGGTGATCCTCGTGCGGGCGCCGAGCTTTTGTTTCGCCTTTTCCACAGGCGGGCGGCGTGATGCCGTACTCCTCCGCCTATGGACCGCATCGCCGATTCTTTTGCCCGGGCGCGCCGCGAAGGCCGCGCCGCTTTCGTCGCCTATCTTTGTGCGGGCGATCCCGATTTCGCCACTTCGCTGGCGGCCTGCCGCGCCGTGATCGAGGCGGGCGTCGATGTGCTCGAGCTGGGCGTGGCGTTCTCTGATCCGCTCGCCGACGGCCTCACCAACCAACTCGCGGCGCAGCGGGCGCTGGAGTCGGGCATGACGCCGACGCGCACTCTCGAGCTCGTGCGCGAGATCCGGAAGTTTTCGCAGGTTCCGATCGTCTTCTACACCTACTACAATCTGGTTTTTGCAAACGGCGTCGAAGAGACCGTGCGCGCGGCGAAGGAGGCGGGCGTCGATGGACTGCTCACGCTCGACCTGCCGCCCGAAGAGGCGGGGGAACTTCAGGCGGCCTGTCGCGCCGTGGACCTGAAGACGGTGTTCATCGTCGCGCCGACCACGCCGGAGTCGCGGCTCGCGAAGATCGCCGCGGCCGCGACGGGGTTCATCTATTACGTGTCGCGCGAAGGCGTGACCGGCGTGCGCTCGCAGCTCGCCGGCAACATCCCGGAAGCGGTGGCGACCATCAAACGCCACACGCAGTTGCCGGTCGTCGTCGGCTTCGGCATCTCGACCGCGGCGCAGGTCCGTGAGGTGGGCCAGGCGGCGGACGGCGTTGTCGTCGGCAGCGCGCTGGTGAACGTGATCAAAGAGAACCTCGCCAATCGTGTCGCGATCGAGCCGGCGATGCGTGCGCGCGCCGCGGAGTTGATCTCCGGCGTGTGTCTGAGCCGCGTCGCGTGCGGCTGAGCGCGCCCATTGGTTCGATGCTGCGCGGTGCCTTTTCCGTTACGGATCGCCGGACGATCGACGGACTGAGGTAGGGACGGACCGCTGGGCCGTTTGTTCGCCCGGCGGACCCAGCGGTCCCCGCCTTAGCGGCGGGTATCGGTTTGCTGCGCGAGGCGCACTAGGCGAGCGGATGGAAGGAATCGCCGAGCGAGACATCGATGCGGGCGATCTGCCCGGTGCGGGCGAAAAGTGCGGCGCTGGCTGGCGCGTCGAGCGCTTGGCCGGAGATTTCCCGCGTCGCACCATCGACCGATGTGAGTTTGACGCCTGCGGCGCCGGTTGTCCGCCTGTAGACGATCGGCACGCTGCAATAGGTGAAGCCGAGTGCGCCGACGGGAAGTTCGAGCGATTGCTCGCGGCCAGACGCATCGGTGAAACGGAAGCTCTGTGGCCCGCCCGTGAACTCCGCCGCGCGGAGCAACTGGGGGCGGAACGCCACACAACCGCGCTCGATGTGCACGCCGAGTTCGCCCCAGCGCGTGAGGATTTCCTCCTTCACCTGACCGGTCATGCCGGGTTGTTGCGCGCCGACGTGGCCGGGCGTGTGCGAGTACGGGTCGCAGGGAAACGCGCCGTAGACAGCCGGAGTTTTGTTGAAGCCGAGTCCCGCGCGGATGTCGGCGTAGTGCACGGCGAGTTGCGCCCGCTCGCTTTCGCTCACGCCCGGCGCGAGGCAGTTCTCCTGCACGGCGACGAGCAGCTTTGCCACCATGTGCCAATAGATCGAGCCGAGCCCTTCGTAGGCGAACATCGAGCCGCTGCGGCCGGTGTAGGCGCGGTGGTTGAAAACGCGTT
>DATGXA010000179.1:0-1591 GCA_035299125.1 Opitutaceae bacterium | reverse complement strand
GCACGGTGAACGGCGCGTCGGCATTCATCGCGGCGAGGTACCAGCGCGAGCCGGAACGGCGGGCGATCACGACATGCTCTGCGACTTCGGCGGAGAGCACGACGGTCTCGTCCCACACGGTCGGCAGACCGCGGAAGAATTCCACACCGGGCTGGCCGCGGTAGTTGGCCGGGCTGTCGCAGAGCACGAGCAGCGGACTCACGTAGACGACGGTCTCGGCGAGCTGGCGCGCGCGGGTGCCGATGACCTCGGCGGGCGAGGTGACCTTGAAGTTGGTGGCGGTGCGATTGAGGAAGCCGCCGGGCGTGAAATCCATGGGCCCGAGCAGGCCGCGGGTGAAGGGCAGCGTGATCGTGTGGCGGGTGTCGCACTGGTTGCCGCCGAGTTTGTTGTATTCATTTCCCAAGACGCCTTCCTGGGTCACGAAGTTCGGGTAGGTGCGGGCGAGACCGGTGGGCTTGTAGACGCCGTGGAGGTCGACCATGAGGCGGTGGCGCGCGGCGCACTCGAGCAGTTGCGTGATCCATTGCACGGTCTCCTGCGAATCGCTGTTGAAGAAATCGACCTTGATGCCGACGACGCCGAGCTTCGCGAGGTGCTCGAGCGCGCGCTCCATGCCGAAGGTTTTGATGTCGAGCGAGTGCGCCCAGATCCAGAGGCCGACGTCGCGCTCGCGGGCGTAGGCGACGAGGCCGGGCACGTCGATGTGGGGCAGTGCACGGGAGAAGTCGCCGGAGGGATTGTTCGGCGGCGAGTTCAGGCCCTTGTCCCAGAGCGTCATGTGCTCGTACCAGAACCAATCCATGACCTGGTAGCGGAAGCCCATCTCCGCGGCGAAATCGATGAACTCCTTGTGCGACCGCGTGTCGCCGCGCGAATACACGCCGGTCTGTTCCGGCTGGGAGGGGTTCACGCCGGTCCACCACGCATCCCAGGCGCTCACGCCCGGGTTGATCCACGAGGCGTCGGCGACGCGCGAGGGCGTGGCGAGGGTGGCGACGAGGTCGTTGGTCAACAGTTCGGCGGCGCTGCGCGCGAGCATCACGACGCGCCACGGGCTGACGCGGCGCTCGTGGCCGACGACGCGGCCGTTGCCGTCGTGGCGCCAAGCGAGAGCGGCTTTCGCGCCGGGGCGCGCCGTGCCGTCGGCGCGCGGTGCGGCGGCGGAGAGAAACATCCCGGCCCAGTCGATCAGGTCGGATTCCGCGATCGCGGCGAAGCCGTTGGGCAACTGCACCAGCAGCGGCAGCACGTGCGGAGCGGAGCCGGTCGCATCGAGCTGCGAGAGCCGTTTCTCGGGATACTGGTTCTCGGCGCAGCCGGAGGGATTGCCGGCCCAGCACTTCAAGTCGGACGGGAAAACGAACTCCGTGAGCTCGTCGGTGACGACGTACGTCTCAAGGCCGGGTTGCGCGGGAATCTCGTAGCGGAGCGCGACGCCGTTGTCGTAGGCGCGGACGATCAGATTGAGGCGATGCGAGGCATCGGCGCTCTCCGCGAGCTCGAGTTTCAGTTCGCGATAATGGTCGGGCACGACGCGGCGGGCACCGAAGGCGTTTTCCCACGAGCTGTCGTGCTCGGTACGCGTCGC
>DATGXA010000178.1:0-3163 GCA_035299125.1 Opitutaceae bacterium | reverse complement strand
GATGAGCCGGATGTTGAGGTCGCCCACGATCTCCTCGAGCACGAAGGTGACGGCGGCGAGCGGGGTGTTGAAGGCGGCGGCGAGTCCCGCGGCGGCACCGGCGGCGGTGGCGGCGCGGCGGTGGTGGGCCGGTTCACCGGTCGCGGCGGCGAGGCTCGAGGCGACGCCGGCGCCGATCTGGAGGGCGGGCCCCTCGGGGCCGAGGCTGGAGCCGCCGCCGACGGCGATCACGCTGCCCAGCCACTTGAGGGGCGCGACGCGATGGCGCGATTGGCCGAAATCCTTCCAGAACGTGAGCTTCAACCGCGGGATGCCGCCGCCGTTGGCTTCGGGGCAGAAACGATGCAGCAGCCAGCTCGAGAAGGCGGCCGTGCCCACGACCAGCGGCAGGCTGCCGGCGAGGAAGATCCCGAGGCCGAGCTGCGCCAGCGCGACGAGTCCGTGATTGTAGAATACGTGGATGCCGAGCTGGAAGACGACCGCCGCGCCGCCCGCCGCAAGACCGTAGAGGGCGGTGCGCAGGATCAGGCGGGCGGTGGGCGAGAGGCGTTCGAGAGACGCACGCATCGGGTGAAGGTGCGGGATCGGGCGGCGCCGGGGAAGCCGTTTTCAGAACGGCCAGAAATGCGGGATGCCCCACATAGCGATCAGGAAAAACAACAAGTCGAGCGGCAGTCCGAGCCGGAGGAAATCGGTGAAACGATAGCCGCCCGCGGTGTAGACCATCGCATTGGTCTGGTAGCCGACCGGCGTCGCGAAACCCGCGGAGGCGCCGAACACCACCGCCATGAGAAAGGGCTGCGGGTCGACACCGAGCCCGCGTGCGGCTCCGATGGCGAGGGGCGCGACGAGGACGGCGGTGGCGCCGTTGCTCATGAACTCCGTGAGCAGCGCGGTGAAGAGATACAGCGCGCCGAGCGCGAAGACCGGGGAGCTGTCACCGACGAGCGCCAGCGTGTGCCGGGCGATCCACGCGGCCCCGCCGCTTTTCTCCAGGGCGACGCCGAGCGGGATCATCGCCGCGAGCAGCACGATCACGCGCCATTGCACCGCTTCGAATACTTCCTCGGTCTTGAGGCAGCCGGTGGCCCAGAGGGCGAGTCCGCCGAGGATCGAAGCGGGCAGGATGTCGATGATCCCCAGCGCCGCCACGAGCACGACCGCCCCCATGATGCCGAGGGCCCACGGCACGCGGCCGCGGGTGAGAGCCGGAGCGGAAACCTCGCCGAGCAGGATGAAGTCGCGGTCCTGCGTGAGGCGGTTCACGGCGTCGCGGCTGCCGAGGAAGAGCAGGAGATCGCCGATCTCGAGCGGCGTGTGGGCGAGGCGGCTGCGGAGCGCGGCGCCGCGACGTTGAAGTGCGAGGACGGCGAGTTCGTGGGCGTCGCCCAGGCGGAGGTCGCCGATGGTCTGGCCGGCGAAGGGCGCGCCGGGCGCGACGATGGCCTCGGCGAGCATGAGATCGCCGCTTTGGAGGACGGCGTCGCGGAGCTTGAACTCGGGGTTGAGCTCGAGGCCCGCGGAGCCGCGGAGCGCGAGCAGGTCCTTGGCCTCGCCGCGCACGATGAGCAGATCACCGGCGCGGAGGGGCTCGTTCTGCGGCACGACCAGATGCTGTCGGTCGCGGACGAGTTCCACGAGCACCACCGCCTCGGCGCCCGGGAGTCGGCCCGAGCGGAGGACCCGGCCGATCAGCGAGGAGTCGGGCATCACGCGGAACTCGGTGATGAACTCGCCCAGTCCGTAGCGCTCGACCATCTCGCCGGCGGGCCGGTCGGGCAGGAGCCAGGGGCCGAGCAACCACAGGTAAAGCGTGCCTGCGCCGAAGAGGATCACGCCCAGCTCGGTGAACTCGAACATCGAGAAAGCCGGCAACCCCGCCTGGATCGCGATCGAGTTCACGAGCAGGTTGGTCGAGGTGCCGATGAGTGTGCACACGCCGCCGAACTGCGCGGCGTACGAGAGCGGCAGGAGAAAACGCGAGGCGGGCAGCTTCCGCTCCTGTGCGGCGAGCAGCACCAACGGCAGCAGCACGGCGACGGCGGCGGTGTTGTTGACGAACGCCGACATCGTACCCGTGACGACCATGATCAGGAGCAGCAACAACCACGGCCACCGCGCCGCGCGCATGAGAACCGCGCCGAGTGCCGCCAGTGCGCCGGTCTTCTGCAGGCCGGCGCTGAGGACGAACATGGTCGCGACCGTGACCGTGGCCGGATTGCTGAAGCCGGAGAGGGCCTCGGCCGGCGAGAGGATGCCGGCGAGCAGCAGCGTGACGGCGCCGACCAACGCCACCGCCTCGGGCGGAAAGCGGTCGGTGATGAAGGCCGCCATCATCGCCGCGACGAGGCCGAAGACGATCCACGCTTCGAAGGTCATGCGCGCGCACTGTGCGGCGTACGAGCGGTTGGACAACTCGCCGTGGAAAAACGTCGTGCGTCAGGCTCAGCGAAAGAGAAGCGGGAGGAACTCGGCGAGGTAGTTGCGCCAGTTGGTCCACTCGTGGCCGCCGTCGGTGAGTTTGTAGGTGAATGGCGCCTCGCGCTGCGCGAGCCAGCTGCGGAACGATTCGTTGCGCTGGAGCAGGAAGTCGTCGCGGCCGATCGCGATCCAGAGCAGGCGCGGGTTGTGCGACGCCTTCGCGGCGGCCGCGCCGGGGAAGAACGTCGCCGGTTCGCCGGGCGGGACAGCCGCGCTGAAGGCGCCGACCCATTGGAACGTCTCGGGATGATTGAGGCCGATGCCGAGCGCATGGCCGCCGCCCATCGAGAGGCCGACGATCGCACGCTGTGCCGAAGCGGTGGCGACGCGGTACTCGCGCTCCACGAACGGGAGGAGTTCGTCGAGCAACGTGCGCTCCATCGCGGGGAGATTCTCGACGAAGTATTCCTCCACGCGTTCGAGCGGGAAGGGGATCGGGTGGCCGTAGGGCATCACGATCACGGCGGGTTTCATCGCGCCGCGGGCGATGAGGTTGTCGGCGATGAGGTGCGCGCGGCCGTTGTCGATCCAGGCGGTCTCGTCGTCGCCGTAGCCGTGGAAGAGCACGACGACGGGGTAGGTCCGGGCGGCGCGCGGATCGTAGCCGGGCGGCGTGTACACCTGGAACGTGTACTCGCGGCCGGCGGTGGCGGAGGTGATCGTGTGGCGGTGCACGACGCCG
>DATGXA010000177.1:0-32537 GCA_035299125.1 Opitutaceae bacterium | reverse complement strand
GGCCCTGCAACGGGCAGGGGTTGGCGAACTCCACCGGACCGGTCGCATCGCTCAACGTGAGTTCGAAGCCCCAATCGCCCTTCGCGCCCGCGGCGCGCACCATCACCGGATGATGGCCGAACGGCACCCGCACGCGCGCGGAGAACTTGCCGGGCTTCGCCACCGCGAGCACCTCGCGATCGGCGACGAAGACCGTGATCGGTGCGCGGGCCCGGCCGGCGAGCGTGTATTCGCCCTCGCCCACCTGCAGAAACGCACCGCGCGTCCAACCTACGGCTACGCTGCCCGCCGCCGGGCCAAAGATCCGCCGGCACTGGCCTTGAGCAGCCTGCGCCTTCGTCCACTGCGTGCGCGGCAGCCACCGCACGCCGGTCGACTCCTCGTCGAAGCCGCGGCCCGGAATCGCCGGCAACTCCGCTGCCCGGGGTTCGCAGTAGAGCCAGCCTTCCTGCCCGGAGCGGTCCGCGGTGGGCATGAGGAAATAGTACGGCAGTTTGCCCAGCCAGGTGCCGAACACGCCGCCGAAGCCGGCATCCGTCTTCTTGAAACGCAGCACCACGTGGTTCCAGCCAGCGACCAGCGGCAGGACCAGGTTCTGCCGCTTCTCCGGATAGCGCTCTTCGAAGATCGTCGAGCGGAAAACCTGCTGCTGGTTCACGTAGAGCACCGTCGGGCACTCGACCGAGAGGTCGAACTTCAGGTCACCCGCCGCATCCGCCCAGATTCGGGACCACGCATAGACGTACGCGCCGTTGCGCGCCAGCGGGAACTCCTTCCGGAAGTCCGCCGCGTAGCGGTAATCCTTCCCGCGCACGATGCCCTGATGCGAGTACGGACGGTAGCACGGCGCGTGCGGCGGGTTGACCCCGCGGTAGCGCCGGACGATCACGTCGAGCGTTCGCTCGATCTGCAGACCGGCCTGCATGTGCATGCTCAGATGGTCTTCGAAATAGAAACCCATGACGGTTGATGGCTGTGGAAACGGGAAAGAGAAGGTGGAGCGGACGTCGGCTCAGGCGCCGCCACCGCAGGCGTGGGGGTACTTGTCGCCGCCGCTCGAGCCGCGGAGGAGGATCGCCGCTCGAATGCCGTGATCGCGGCACCGGCGTGAAGCTGCGATTCGACGCGCGTTCGGACAATGGAACACTGCTCTGACCGTCAGAGCTGCGGCGGCTCCGGGCGCGTGTCGCGGCTCCGCCGTGCCGTGCAGGTTCATCGCCCGTCCTCCGGAATCGAGTCGCCGATGAGCGCGAGGCACTGGATCGCCGCAAGTCCCCATTGAGCAGTGCCGTTCGTCGAGACCCACGCCGCTTCTTCCACCGGGCGCAGGACCGCGGGCCCCTCGATCCGGCGCACCTCGGGCATCCGGCTCAGACCTGCATCCCCCCGCTCGCCCTCGAAAAACTCCCGCCAGGCCCGCTGCGCCAGCGCCGAGTCGCCACGCACACGCGCCGCGAACGCCGTCAGCCGCGAATGCGCCTGTCGGAGGTTGTTGCCGCGCAGCCGCTCGCCGAGCCGCTGCTCCTGCTCGGCGGTCGGGGCGTTGTAGAGCGTGCAGTAGTCGAGCCATGCTTGCCGGAACGTCGGTTCGTCCAGCAACTGTACCAACTCGCCGCATACTTCGACCAGACCGAATACGGCGCTGAGGTGCGAGACCGTGATCCGGTCGTCGCCGGCCGGGGCGAACGCACCGGTCGCGAGCTCCAGCCGCGCCCCGCCCGTGAAAAAGCCGCGCGGCTGCCCACCGATCGTGCGCATGCTCGCCAGCAACCGGTCGCGCATCCTCGGGTCGCCCGTGCGCTCCCATTCGGTGAGCCAAGCCGCCGCCGCGGAGCCCCAGTCGGTGCCGAAGCCGGCGTAGACCTCCTTTGCGTTCGGATCGGGCGCGGTCACGCGCTCGGGCGCGACCTTGCGGTTGGCCTGCACCGTGGCGAGCGCTCGCACGGCCTCGACTTGTTCGCGCAGCAGTTCGCCGACGCGTTCGTCGCCCGTGAGGTAGTAATAGTACCGCCGGTTCGTAGCGGTGCTGATGCGCAGCTGCTTCGCGCTGCACCCCCAGTGCAGGACGTTGTGCCGTGAGCCCAGCGGCGCGAAACGCCCGAGGTGATGCACATCCACCTCGCCGGTATGCCGCGTCATCGCCTCGGCGAAGCGGAACACATCCGCCCGGCCCGTGCGCAGGAAATGGAGCCAGAGCCAGATGTCGGTCGACAGCTCTGAGTTGTCCCATGCGAAGCCGCCCACGTCGTACCGCCATTCGTGCCGGTCGGCATCGTAGGTGTGCATCACGTCGCCGAAATTCCAGAACCCGTACCAGCGGCGCTGCTCACGTTGCCCCTCGTAGAAACGAAACGCCCAATCGAGGCGATCCTCGATCGCCGCGCGGGTCTTGGTGGAGCGATCAGCCGGCGCCCACAGTCCGCCAAACACTCCGCACGCGTGCAGATACTCCGGTGTGCTCGTGAGCAGCGGTGGGGTGCGCACCACCTCCGCCAGCTCCGCGAGGCGGGCGCGCGACGGCGTCGCCCCAAGCGCCCACACGAGAAGCTCGCTGGTGCGTGCCACGCCCTCGGGGCGGTCGAAACCGGGCTCGTAATCCTCGTACGTGATCTCGAGTCCCTCGATCTGCTCGGCGTAGGTGTCCATGCCCGAGCCATCGCGATAGCCGCGCAGGTCCATCGCCCCGGCGCGCGGCGACCATAGCCAGGCCGTGACCTCGGCCGCCTCTCCGGTAGCGCCGCCGATGGCGAGCTCGCCGGGATAACTCTGCCAAAAATTCCGCACGCCAAACGCCGCGCCACCCGCCGGCGTGCCGATGTAGCCGAGGCCGCCCGCCCTCTGGCCTCTGGCCGCGGTGAGCCACGCGCAGCCGTCCGCCGTGCGTTTGCGGATCTCGAAACCGTCCGCGCTCGACTGAAACAAGCTCCAGTCGGCAAACGCCGGCACGAGGTGCATCCGTCTGCCGGCCCGCGGATCCCAGCTCTCGATCGGCGGAGTCGCGACACCCGCGATCTGCGCCGCTCGCACCTCGGCCCCCGGGTCACGCCGCAATCCGGTCACCGTGCGCACCGCTTCGCCAAAGAGTCCTGCCCCTTCGCCGGAGAACCGCACGTGGCGGTCGTGCAACTCACCACGGAGGGGCACATCGAATCGCAGCCCCAGCCCGCGGATGAACTCTTTCCGCTCGTCGCCATCGTGCACGAACGTGTGCACCACGCGGAACGCCTCCCCTCCGGCGTAGAAATAGAGCCGCACCACAAACGGCAACCACCGCCGCCCGCCCGCCGCGCTCGCATGCCGGCCTTCGAAGCGCACGACCGCGCGCACCGGACCGGACTGCTCGAGCGTCGCCGCGGCGATCTCGCCGCTCTGCACTTCAGGCTCCGCTCCCGTATCCGGCTTCTCCTGCCGGAGTGCGACCAAGCGTCCGCCCCGCAAAATTCTCTGTCCGCCGCGCTGCACGCTGGTGACCAGCACCGCGCCGCTGCGCGCCAACCGCGCTACGATCACGCCGGTGTCGATCTCGATCGCATCCGCCGTCTCACGCACGGTCAGCGCTCTTCTGGGCGCCTGCGGTGTGCCGGGCTCGACCTGCGCGTCGGCCGCCGGTTTCACATCGGCGGGCACTGCGTGCGCGGTCCACTTCAGCGAGCCGTCGGGCCAGAACGCGAGCGGCCAGCTTTGCAGCGGAATCTCGGTACCGCGCGGATCGCGCAGCGTGAACGTTGTCGCCTTCGCGTGCCGCCCGCGCGGCCACGGCATGCCCCACGTGCTGCCCGGTTGGCTCGCCGGCGGCTGTCCGTCGAGCCAGCGCACGACGGGGGTGGCGGGACCGGACGCGGTCGAGTTGGGCTTGGGCGATTTCGCTTCGTCCGCTGCACCGAGCGTGCGCGGCAGTTGCGTGGCGAGCGCGGCAAGCGCCGCACGGCGAACAAAGTCTCTGCGGGTCAGCGATGACATGGCGGGGCGGACGACGGACAGCGCGGCCGTAGGAGAATCCGGCGTGAGCGCGCGACCGCACGCGCCGCCGGAAAAGATCAGTCGAGGTGGAACACTTCGCGTAGCTCCTGCGAGACGGGGCTGTTGTCCGAGTTGCTCGGCATCACGTCGCCCATGTGCTTCCACCAGCGCTGACAGGCGGCGGTTCCGGCGATCGCCCCCCAACGCGCCTCATCCTCGATCTCGACGTAACCAAACAGCTGACGCGTCTGCGGCTGGAGGAAGATCGAGTAGTTGTGCACGCCGTGGGATTTGAGGACGGCCTCGAGCTCGGCCCAGATCGGCCGATGTCGGCGCTCGTACTCGGCCTCGCAGCCGGCGTTTACGGACATGACGAAAGCTTTGCGAATCATGTTGGTTGCGGTTTGGGGGGGTGTCGGCGATCCACAGTGCGCGCGCAGCCTGCCGAGACGATTGCCATCACAGCGGGACAGTTCGAATCCGCGGAGGCCTCGCGGGCCAGTTTGCCGTTGAGTTCCCTCCTCGGAATCCGATTGTTCCTGCCCCGATGCCCGCCCCTACGCTGCGAACGCTTGCCCGCACCCTCGGTCTCTCTCGCACGACGATTTCCGATGCGCTGCGAGGTTCGCCCCGTGTCAATCCGCAGACGGCCGAGCGCGTACGCGCCGCCGCGAAGGCCGCCGGTTACGAAAGCAATCCGCTCACCGGCACGGTGATGTCGCTGCTCCGGCGATCGCGCAGCCAGAAGTTCCGCGGCGTGCTCGCGGCGATTGAGGTCGTGGAGCCCGAACGGCCGCAGCACGCTGTGCGCTACAACCAGAGCGTGCTCGCGGGCGTGAGCGAGCGGGCCAGCGCGCTCGGCTTCAAGGTCGAGCGTTTCGAGCTCAGCCCGTCGGGGCTCCGACTCAACCGTCTCGATACAATCCTCCAGGCGCGCGGGATTCATGCGATGGTGATCCTGCCGGCGTCCGGTTTTCCGGATCTCTCCGGTCTACGCTGGCAGCAGTACACGGCCGTCTACGTCGACTATTTCATCGATCACCCGCCGCTCCACTGCATCTGCTCCGACCATTACCGCTCGATGGTGTCGCTGCTGCAGCAGTTGCACACACGCGGTTTCCGCCGGCCTGGCCTCTTCATCGAGATCACCCACGACGAGCGACTGCACTACCGCTGGGAAGGCGCCTTCCTCGCGCTGCAGAAGTACCTGCCGAAGACCGCCTCGGTCCCGGCGCTGCGGTTGAACGAGGTGACGCGGGCCGACTTCGAGACGTGGTTCAGGAAGTATGATCCCGATGTGGTGATCGGCCACCAACCGAACGCGGTCGAGTGGATGAAGGCCTGCGGTGCCAAGGTGCCGGAGACGCACTCGTTCGTGTGCCTGAATTCGCTTCGGACCAACGGCGAGTGCGCCGCGCTCGATTTGCTCGCCTCGCATCTCGGCACACGCGCCGCGGAACTCGTGATTGGCCAACTGCTGCACAACGAGCTCGGCATCCCCGTGGAGCCGTCGCTCACCACGATCCCGGCGAAACTCGTCGAAGGTCCCACGCTCCGCTCGACGGCGCTTGCCAAGCCGTGATGTGGCGAAAGCCGCCAAGGCTTTCGAACGCCGCGGGCGGATCGGAATTCTGACGAAATCCGCCACGACATTTTGCCGGGCGTTGATGGGAGACGGAAATTCCCGGGCCAAGAACCGCGCGCCACCGCTGCCGCCTACTGCTGCCGCAAATACGGCGCCAACGGCTTGCCCGGTAGTTGGTGCAACGCCTCCACGAGAATCGCCGCATTCAACTCCGCGCCGGCGCGGCTGGTGTGAGTGTGTTCATCCGCAAAGAGCGGCTCCACGGCTGCGGCCCCGAGCGAGTCGTAGCGAGCGGCGACAAGTTCACTCAGATCGATGAATGCCGCCCCTTCCTCCTGAGCCACCTGCCGCGCCCAACCGGCATAGGTCGTGGCGGTGCGGCGGACCTTTCCATCGACCCATTTCTTCCGCGGCACAGGCGAGCAGATGATCGGCGTGACGCCGCGCGCCTTCGCCTCACGCACATACTGCCGGAGGTACCAACCATAGGTGTGCACGACCTCGCGTTGTGTGGTGAGGAGGTTGTCGATCTCCTCGGCCTCCTCGCCGACGCCGGCGAGCGTACCGCGCGCGCGCTTTTCGTCGTTCACCGGCGAATCGTCGTTGTGGCCGAACTGGAGCAGCAGGAAGTCGCCCTCCTTGAGCAACGTGAGCGCGCGCGCCCAATGGCCTTGCGTACGGAAGGTGCGGCTGCTGAGGCCGCCGATGGCTCGATTGACGAGGTTGATTTTCGCCGTGTCGAAATGCGCGGGGATCGCATCGCCCCAGCCCCACTGCCCGCCCGCACCGTCGCCGCAGCCGTTGCGCACGGTCGAGTCGCCGATGCACATGATGCTCGGGAGAGCCGGATCGGCGGGTTCCGGCAAGTTCAGCCAACCAATCGAGTCCGCCGCCACGGCACGTCCCTTTTCGTTGAGGAACGTTTCCCATGGGCCGCCGCGCAGCCCCTTGAGGCCGGCGACGACCGCAGCGGCGTTGCGCTCAGCGCCGGCTAGGTTCGTGTGCGTGTGGTCCGTGCCGAAGAGCGCCGCGGTGGCCGCCTCTCCTATTTCCTGATACTGATCGGCAACAATCCGAGTGTGGTCGATGAACGGCCCCCCGGCCTGTTTCGCCACCTGTCGGCTCCAGCCGCGGAATCCGCCGGCGCCGCGCTCGACCATTCCGTCCTTCCAGATGTGGCGCACTGTCGGTGAGAGCAGGATCGGGGTCGCGCCCTTCGCCTGCACATCGGCGAGCATCTTGCGCAGATACCAACCGAACGTGTGCACCACCTCGTGTTTCTTCGTGAGCACGTTGTCGATCTCCTGCACCTCGTCGCCGAGACCGGACAACGATCCACGCGCCCGGAGCGGACGCGTGGAGCCGGGCGGCTCCTCGTTGATCGCTCCGCCGTCGTTGTGCCCGAACTGGATCAGCACGAAATCGCCGGCCTTCACGTGGGCGATCAGCTCATCCCAAAGCCCTTCGGTGATGAACGTCCGGCTGCTGCGGCCGCCGCGCGCGCGATTGACGACGTTGATCTTCGTCGCGTCGAAGAACTCGGCGAGTGGCACGCCCCAGCCTTCCTGCTCGACGCCCTTCCCTCTCGCCGCGGTCGAGTCGCCGGCAACGAACACCGTCGGCAGCTTCGGATCAAGCGGACGCGCAGTCGCGGCCGGATTCACCGCCAGATCCGGTGCCGGGTTCGTAGAGGACGTCTGCGCCGAAAGCGTGAGCGCGCCGAGACAGCCCGACGCGGCGAGAAGGCAGGGCAGAAGCGAGTTGTTCATGAAATGATCGAAGGTGCCACGACCAGCCGCACCGCTCAGTGCGCCGCCCATTTGAGCAGCAGGACAAAGAGGCCCACGATCGAGAAGGAGGCCGCGCAGCACGCGAGGAAGCCGATCGTGTCGACCTTGTCCCAGCGGCAGAATTCCCAGTTCGACCAAGGGAGAAGCTTGGTGTGATCAAAACGCGTCGGATTACGGCGCGTCTCGGCCATCGCAGCGTCTTCGAGTTTGGGCGTGTCGCCGACGGGCGTCTTCATCTTGCCGTAGAACTGGGCGACGCGATTGGCGTCGGTGCGCGGCGTGAACCAGCTCACCAGCATCAGCAGCACAAACGGGAACAGGCCGTCGAAGAAGAACTGCGCCGTGAGACGCTGACTCGGCGAGAGCGCGGCGGCATCGAGGCCCGCCTTGCTCATCAGCCAACACTCGAGGTTGAAACGGCCGCTGCCGACCAACGGACTCGACAGGTCGTCGGCAGTTTCGTGCACAACGGTCGCGAAGTAGACGCCGGCAGGTTTGCCGGCCGGCGTGAGCGCCGTCTCGACGAGTGCGGGATGGTGGCTGAGGAACTCGAATTTCGAGGCAGTCCAAGGGATGACGATGATCACCGCGGCCGAAACGATCACGCAGGCCCAGACTGCCTGCACCGTCAGCCGGCGCCAGAAATAGGTCATCAGCACAGCGGCGCCGAAGGGAATGTTGACCGTGAGCACGATGTTCACGATCGAGAGGAAATCACCCATCAACCACGCGGACACCGCACCGAGCGCGAGCACGACCACGATCGTGCACCGCGCGTAGAACACGCCCTGTTGCTGGGTGATATCGGGCCAGATCTGGCGATAGACGTTGCGAACGAAGAGCGAGGAGATCGCGAGCGCCTTGGCGGCCAGGGTCGACATGGTGCCCGCGAGCACGCCGGCGAGCATCAGACCGATGAGGCCGGGCCCGAGCAGCTTGTTCGAGAGAGTGCCCCACGTGGAATCCGGATCGGAGAGGCCACCGACGCCGAACACCGCGACGGCGATCAGGCCCGCGAACGCCCACAGGATGATCATGAAGCGCTTCAGGTACGTGCCCGAAACTCCGCTACGAGCCGCGAACTCGTTCTTCGCCGAACCACAGATACCCATGTTGTGGCTCAGACCGCCGTTCTGCACGATGCTCACCAGCAGGATCGCGCAGAGGCTCGCGACCGAGAACTGGCCCGCATTGCCGGACCCGAAGAGATCGAACATCTGCTTCGGCACCTTCGCGCCCAGCGCCTGCCACCCGCCGATCGCATGCAGTCCGACCGGGATCAGCAGCAGCGAAAACACGATGATGAGCACGCTCTGGAGCCCCTCGTTCACCGCCGCCGCGGACATGCCGCCCAGCACGATGTACGTGCCGACCACAGCCGCGAAGACGACGTAGAACAGGACGTTCGGCAGCAACGTGATGTAGCTGTGAAGCTCACCGCGGGCGTTGCGATCGCGCAACAGGTCGAGCTGGGCCTTCGCCTCGGGCGCGAGCGTGCCGGCAGCGGCCTGTTTCTCCAGCACCTTGAGCTGGTTGTACCCTTCGACGGCGGCGCGGTCATCGGCAGTCCATTGCGACTCCTGTTTCACGACGAGCGAGGACGCGATCTTGTAGGCAGTGACGTTGGCGAACCCGAGGAAAACGCAGGCGACGAGGATCTGGAAGACTGCGTAGAAGCGGGCGAGTCCGCGGCTGCCGAACCGGTCCTCGAAGAGATCCGAGACCGTGGTGAGGCGCGCGCGGCGAAACCACACGTTCATGAACCAGAAGTACGGATTCATGAAGACTGTCTGGAACGAAAGCCACGAACCGGGCGCGCCCTGCTGGTACACGAAGCTCGCCGTGCTCACCGCACCCGACGGCTCGGTGGCGTTGCCGAAGTTGAGGAAGAACTGGTAGAGCTTCCCAAGTTTCCGACCCGCGAGGAAATAGCCGTCCTCGGAGGTGTTTCGTTCCGACGCCCGCTTGCCGATGTAGACGACGGCCGCGAGATATGCGGTGACGATCAGGATGTCGATGATGTGGAGACTGCCGAAGCGCATGGGGGGCAGGAATGAGGGGTTGAGAACCGCCTTCGGTGAAGACGTACGAAATGCAGGCCGAAACATGGGCTCCAAGCGTCGCTGATCAATCCCCCACCCCACCGCACGCATGCGGACAGTTCGCGTCTCCGGGTGTGTGAAACCTCTAGGGAACGCTGAGCCACGTCTGCAGCGCGTCGAGCAGGTGAACGGCGGCATGACTCATGCGGCGAACGGCGTGGACCAATACCGCCGGTTCTTTGGCCGCGCCCCCGCGCACCGTGGTACCGTCGGTGAGTTGCACTTCCAACCGCGGTCCCGGCGGGCTCGCCGGAGGTCGCAGCGTCTACGTTGCAGAAATCTCGAAACGAACGTGTAGAGGTTCACACCCGAGCACCTCACGAAGACCGTCTGGGTCCATCCGCTGCGGGTATAAGCGAAGCGCCCCTCCGGATATCCGAAGGGGCGCTGGTCAGCGATGAATCTCGATTCTTTCTGATCAGAAGTCGAACGTCGTCGTGAGCACGAACTGCCGCGGATCGACTATACGGAACGAATACGGCGTACCGTCATAGTTCACCGCCACCGGGCGCAGGCCACCGTCCTCGAACACGTTGTTCACGTTGAGCTGGATCTTCATCTGGATCTTTCCCTTGAAAATCGGGCGCCTGTAGGAGATCCACATGTCGGTGTAGAAGTGTTCCTTGTCGTAGATCGGTCGGGAGATGTCGGCCATATCCAGCACGGGCACGCCATTGTACAGATTCACACCGCTGGCCTTGCCGTAGTAGCCGATCACCGCCTTCGACTCCCAACGCTCGTTGCCACCGATCGAGAATCCCTTGAGCCGGCCGTGCTCGAATGTGTAGGTGGTGAGGAACGAGGCGCGGTACTTGCGCTGTCCCTGGACGGACTGGCCTTCGAGATCACGATCTAACATGAGCTGGGGCAACACCACACCGTTGTAGTTAGCCTCGGGATTCGCAAAGGTCCGCTCCGGGAAGACATTGCTGTTATAGCCGTAGGAGCTCCAGAAGTTGGTGAGGTCGACCTCACGTCCGTCTCCGGTGGCCGAGTAGGTGGAATAAGTCGCGAAGTGCTGGTATTGCGGAAGCAGGTAATCGCTCGCTTTCGCCGATTTCCAGATCGCCATGCGCTCAGCCAACCATGGCGCGAGCTCCGGATACAGGTCGGAGTATTTCGTGTCCTGCTTACCGAATGTCGCCTTCATTGTCCACCCTTGTGTAGGCGTGTAGTTGATCTCCGCTTCGATACCCTTCGCGTCCGCATTGCGGGTCGCGCCGATTGTGTACGGCGTGGTGCTGTAAAACGCGTAGGGTAACTGCCAGATCTTTTCGGCTGCAGCTTGGATCGCTTTCTCTTTGTCCGAACCCGAAGGAATCGCGTCATTCCAGTGTTCCGAGGTCGGATCGTCACCCATGTTGATGCGGGCGATGGTCCGGGCCCAGTTCTGGAAGAGCGTGGTGTCGATATTGCCCGTCACACGGCCAAACGCCACGGGGGCCGCAATGTTCTCATTCAGGTACGACGACTCGAACCAAGTCACGCGAGCGAACAACTTCTCGTCGAATAACGAGAACTGGAAGCCGTAGTCTTTGCCGTCACCGGTGGGCTTCGCCAGTTTATTGCCGTAGTAATCGCCGTAGGCGGTGCTGGGCGGATTGAAATTGTCCGACTTGTTGTAGCTCAGACCGAAGCTGCGAACGAATTGCCAGAAGGCCGAGCCGTTCGAGGCGCGCCGCTCGACCGATGTCCATCCTTTGAATGGACGGAACACGCCGCCGAGCGTCCGGGTGGTCCCCGTCATCTCACTGTACGGCCCCCAACGGTTGAAGAGGAAGTCGCGCTGGAAGACACCATTCACGAACTTGTCGGCATCGGTGATCGCCGGGGCGAGTTCGTTACCAGCAGAGTCCTTGATCGCCGGAAGGCCGGTATTGGTCACGCGGGCCTTGTACTTGTCCTGACGCACGCCGAACGTGGCGATGACCCGGTCGTTCCAGAGATAGCTCGTGGTGCCTGCGCTGAGCGAATCGACGATACGTTGGTTGCGTCCTGTTCCCGCATCCATGTCCGTGAACGCGGTGGTGACACTCATCGGCTTGAAGCTGCTCGAATCATAGTCGTAGGCCGAAATATTGCCGCTGTAGCTGAGATAATCCCAATACCCGGCAGACTGCGTGACCACGCCGTTGGGATCATCGGGCGATGCGAGATAGAAGGTTCGCCGCAGTGTCGCACCGTTGGTCGGAATAATTCGCCAGCCGGTGGGAGTTCCATCGGCCTTGTTGTTCATATTCCGAAGATAACGGAATACGGCGTCGCCACTGGCATCGACGTATCCAAGACGCTGACGGATCGTTGTCGTCATGTACTCGTCTCTCGACCACATGCCGAGCACCTGATGGCGTCCCAACCACTTCGTCCAGCCCTTGTTCCTGGTGAAGTCGGGCGTCCACGCCAGCATCGCGCGGTAGTGATCGTCCAGTTCTTCCGTGATGTAACTATCGGGATCCTGGTCCTCGAGATACGGCTTCCCGAAATAGGGATTCAGCGTGCCGTCCGGTAGGTACTTGTTCGTGTCGACATAGAGGGTCGATACGTTCAACTGAGCCACCGTGTAGTTCGTCCGCTGGAAGAAGTCCTGCCGCATCCACCCGGCGTTGAAATGCAGATCCCAAGGCAGCTGTTGATCCAGATCGACGTTGTAGGTGGTGTTCTTCTGGGTCCCGAAATTCATCGAATTGAGGTTCACCTTCGTCCAGTCATAGACCGACTTGTCCGTCACGCTGGGGTAGCGGTAGCTACTTCCGAAGATCCCGTTTCCGACCGCGCTCCATCCGGTCGAACTTGTCCAAGTGCGGGTGTTGTAGTCCGCCCATGTCGGATTAGCCCAGACGTTCGTGTTGGACGGGTACGTCGTTGGATTGACCGTCGGATCCGCGGGCGTTCCGAAAGCCGTCAGGTACTTGTAACCATAGGTCGGCTGGAACCAATTCACCAACTGGCCGTCCGCGATCTGCATGTTGCTGCGACCGGTGAGGGCGGAGCTGGTCGCAATGCCAGGGACAAACAAGATGTTCCCGAAAGGCTGCCCGGCAACATAGGGCGCTATGCCAGCAGGAGTCTGAGCAGACCAGTTGGTACCGAAGATATTAACCCCGTTGTAGGTGGTCTTGTTCGAGTTCCATTTGCTCGCGTCGTAGCCCGGCAGCGTCGCAATGAAATTGCGCAGGTCGTTGGCATAGGGGGACGAAGCGTTGTCCACGACCATACTCAACGCCTGGCCGGTCGCCAGACTCATGATCTTGTGCGTGGTCGGGTCGTAGTACGGCTGGCCCGCCAGATTCCATTCGGTCACGTAATCGCGCGGGGTGAGCGTGTTCGGCCGCCGATTGTCGTTCTCATAGCTCTCGACGTTCGCCTTGATCGTGGTCGTCTTGAACGGCTTGAACGTGAGCGCGCCATAGAGACGCTTGGTCCGATCATACGAAGGCTTCCGGTCGAATTGTCTCTCGTCGAAAAGCGCGGCGCCGTAGATCGCAAGCTTGTCTTTAATGAGCGGTTGGTTGAAGCGAACACTGCTTCGGAACGAGCCGTATTGGTCGAAGCGGAACTCCACTCGCCCGCTCTCACGATTGAGGTTCGCCGACGCCGTGCTTTGATTCGCAATACCCGCCGGACTACCGAGTCCGAAAAGCATCGAATTCGGACCACGGCTGATTTCCACCGACTGCGTGTTGTACGAGTCGAACGGCACCGCCCCAATGGATGGATAGTAGTTGATCGCCGCACTCGGCGAACCAAGACCGCGTACACGGTTAGCACCGGCTACAGTATACGAAGACAAGCTGTTGCCTTGGGTGCCGCCGGCATTCACATCCAGCACACCGTCGTTTCGCATGCTTTGCGTACCCGGGGTGTATGTGAGCGCACCTTCCGTATTCACCTCGTAACGAAAGATGTCGTTCAGGTCGGTGGAAGCGGTGTCCTCCAGTTGCTGCATCGTGATGACCGAGATCGACGCGCCGAGGTCGGCGAGATTCGTGTTCATGCGGCTGCCGGCGAGCGTATTCGCCGCATAGTAGCCCTTATCCTGGCTCGAGACCACCTCGAACGGGGACAGTACTACAATATCGGAGTCGTCTTCGGCAGATGGAGCCGGAGTTGGCGCCGCGGCCGGAGCAACCTGTTGGGCGAATCCCGAGGACGAGGCGAACAGGGCGAGGAGCGACACCGGGACGTGGCGCAGCCGCCTGCGTGTCAGATGCTGATGTAGGGTCATAGTTTTTGGGTTGTCAGCGGAGTTGGGGTGCCCACTTGGAGCAGGGCTGTCTTTGTGGCCCACGCCGATGTTTGTTTGCCTGGGTAACGGCGGCACCGGGGTCGGCACAAAGGTATGTGACGTGCTATCGTGCTGCAACGAACCCCGAACGCATTCCCCAGACAATCGCTCGCCCATCAGACAGTCCGCATTTCACTCCGAACGGGGCAAGAGGTGTGCACGATGAGCGCCTTCACGCACGCGGACGGTCCGAGGCTCCGCCAATTGCCCCGCCAATAGCGCCGCCAACAGTGGAATCCGCTCGTCGAATCCGATCTTCGCCCACAGCCGACATCTCGTGGCGGCCGCTGCCGGCCGGCCGAACGCAACCGCTTGCACGCGGCCCCGCCGCTCTCCCCTATGCCTCGCCAGATCCCCGTCCTCACAGTGCTCGGGCTCGCAACCGTTACGCTCACCTCCGCCGCGGGCTCCGATACGCCGTCCGCTTCTTCTGCTGCACCCTCGCCCAGCTATCCTTGCGCCTACGAGCTCACGTCCGCCGACCAGATTCGCGCCATGATCGATCGCGTGATCAGTTATCTCGAAGACGCCTCGCTCATCCGCATCATCGATCGAGCCGCCGGTCACCCCGTGACCGATCTCGCCCAACTGGGCGCCCTGACCGGTGATGTCGGCTACTTCGACGATGCCGTCCGGCAGAGCATCCGATTCTCCGCCCGGATGTTCGTGCTCGCCAACGTCCTCCACCACCACGGCTGGATAGAAAACATGGGGCCGCACCCGAGCCTCAACCGGGCGCGCGCCAACGGCTGGGCCGTCGCCGCGATGGCCGCGCTGCTCGCCGTCCTGCCGGTCGACCGCTCCGGCCGAGCTGCGGCCCTCGCCCAACTCCGCGTCCATGGTGCCGGCCTCGCCGCCGCCCAAAGCGGCTCCGGCCTCTCGCACCAGCTTCTCGACCGGCCCGATCCTTATCTCGCGGCCTCCGCCTCCGCGATGTTCGTGTACGCGTTCGCCCGCGGCATCAACCGCGGCTGGCTCGATGCCAAGGCCTACATGCCGATTGTATCCGTATATTGGAGCGCCGTCGCCGCAAAGGTCAACACGGCCGGTCAGGTCGACGGCACCTGCGTCGGCACAGGCACGGGCTTCGGCCCGATGTTCTATTATCGCCGTCCCACGGATTCCCTCGCCGCGTACGGCTATGGCCCAGCGCTGCTCGCCGGCTCCGAGATGATCCACCTCCGCCATGGTGCGGGCGCCGACGCCGTCATCCACGGTGGCGGCCTGCACTTTGCGCGCGCCTTCGAGAACTGACCAACTCTGCCCCCATCTCCTATGCATTCCGCTCCCACACTCATCTGTCTCGCCGTGCTGCTCGCCGGCATGCCCGCCTGTTTCGCCGCCGAACCTCCGCCGGCCCGGATCATGGAGAACCTCGGCCGCGGGATCGTCGCCGTGCAACAGCCCGACGGCTCCGTATTCATCTCGTGGCGCCTCCTCGCGACCGATCCGATCAACACCGCCTTCGACCTCTATCGCACGACCGCGCCGGGCGTGGCGACGGAGGCCGGCCCGTTCGGCTCCCGCCCCGATGCCGCCGCGGGCACCACCAAGCTCACAGAAGCACCTCTGCGCGACGTCACCTGGTTTCTCGACACCACCGCACGGCTCGAGCGCACCACCGGCTACTTCGTGCGCCCGGTGGTCGACGGGCGCGAACTCCAACCAAGCGCAACGTTCACGTTGTCCACCGGCGCGCCGCCGCTACCCTACCTTTCGATTCCGCTCCATACGCCCGAAGGCTACACACCCGGTGATGCCTCCGCCGGCGATCTCGACGGCGACGGCGAGTACGAGCTCGTGATCAAGCAGGAGCAGCACCCGCAGGACAACTCCCGCTCCGGCCTGACCGGCAACACATTGCTGCAAGCCTACGAACTCGACGGCCGCCTCCTCTGGACCATCCACCTCGGCAAGAACATCCGCGAGGGTGCGCACTACACGCAGTTCATCGTCTACGATCTCGACAGCGATGGCCGCGCCGAGGTCGCCTGCAAAACCGCCGATGGCACGCTCGATGGCGTCGGCAAACCGATCGGCGATCCCTCCGCCGATTGGCGCGAGCAAGGCGCCGCCGCCGTCCCCACGCAGGATCGCACCGGAGCCTCCGCCACGCCCGCTGGGCTCACCGCGCGCCTCGAGGGCCGCATCCTCCGCGGCCCCGAGTTCCTCGCGGTCTTCGACGGCCGCACTGGTGCCGCGCTTGCCACCACGGATTACCTACCGGGCCGCCATCCCGACACTCGGAATCCGACCGCCGACCAGCTGAACGCGATCTGGGGCGACGGTTACGGAAACCGCTCCGACCGCTTCCTCGCCTGCATCGCCTATCTCGACGGCGTGCATCCGAGCCTCGTCATGTGCCGCGGTTACTACACACGCGCCGTGCTCGCCGCCTGGGATTGGCGCAACGGCAAACTCGCCTCGCGCTGGGTCTTCGACAGCGATTCCAGCGAGGCCAATCGCGCCTACCGCGGCCAAGGGAATCACAACCTCTCCGTCGCCGACGTCGATGGCGACGGGCGCGACGAGATCGTCTACGGCGCCGCCGTCATCGACGACAACGGCACCGGCCTCTACTCCACCGGCTGGGGCCACGGCGACGCGTTGCACGTCTCCGATCTCGAGCCTGCCAATCCCGGGCTTGAGGCCTTCGATATCCAAGAGCGCTTTGACGCACAAGGTATGAGCCTGCGCGACGCCGCCACCGGTCGCCCGCTCTTCACCGTCCCCTCGCGGAAGGCCGCGGACTCCGGCGACGACAAAGGCGAAGGCCCAGGCCGCGGCAATGCCTTCAACATCGATCCCCGCCATCCCGGCGCCGAGTGTTGGGCCGCCGGCTCCGGCATGGACGGCCTCTACACCGCCCACGGCGAGAAGTTCCTCGAGCACCGCCCGCGCGGCTTCCCCTGCAACTTCGGCATCCTCTGGGACGGCGACCTGCTTCACGAACTTCTCGACCAGAATCGCATCGTGAAATGGAACTGGCATGACGGCACTATCGATCCGTTGCTCGTCGCCCACGCCTGCGTCTCCAACAACGGCACTAAGGCCACGCCCGCGCTCAGCGCCGATCTCTTCGGGGACTGGCGCGAGGAAGTCGTCTGGCGTACCCGCGACAACAACGAGCTACGGATCTACACCACAACCATCCCGACGAAGCACCGCCTCGTCACGCTCATGCACGATCCGGTCTATCGCCTCGCCATCGCGTGGCAGAACGTCGCCTACAACCAGCCGCCGCACCCAAGCTTCTACCTCGACGAGGCCGCTCCGCTCCCGTCTGCGCCGCACATCACCGTGCCGCAGCGCCAGCGCCGTGATCAGGCAGAAGATATCGCCAATCGGCGCGAATGAACGCGCAGGCCAGAGGCAAGATTCAGACGCAGATCCGGGTCACCCATGTTACACCACGCTTGAGCCATGACTGTTTGCAGTCCCATCGGTTTCGCGCCCATCCGCGGTTCGATCAAACGTCTTCGCAGAGCCGTCTGTTCCGCAGGGAAACCCGCCCAGAGCCTTGCCCTCCGCCCCGATTCGGGCTGCGCCTCCGAATCCGAACCATCGCAATCGGAATACCGGCGAACTCGGGCTGATCGAAATCGAGTTCCACGAAACAAACCCGTAGCGTTCACTGCTCCGAATCGAAATCCGCCATGGATTTCGCTCAATACCCGTTCCGCATGAAGCTCCGCCTCCGCCCCATTCTCCTGATCGCCGCGCTCGCCTATGTCGCGAGCCTCGCCGCCGAGCCCGCCAAACCGCCACTGGCCGGCGAGCGTGTGCTCTGGCTCGGCGACAGCATCACCCAGGCGGGCGGCTATGTGACGTTCGTCGAGTACTATCTCGCCCGCGCGTACCCACAGGAGCAGTTCGACATCGTCGCGATCGGCCTGAGTAGCGAAACGGTTTCCGGACTCACCGAATCGACCCACGGCTCCATCCGCCCTTGCGCGCTCGAGCGCCTGCCACGCGCCCTCGAGTTGGTGAAGCCGACCGTCGTCGTCGCCTGTTACGGCATGAACGACGGCATCTACCACCCGCCCGCCACCGCGCGTCAGCAGGCGTTCGAGTCCGGCGTGCTGAGCTTTCTCTCGATCTGCCGCGCCGCGCAGGCCCGCACGATCCTCCTCACACCACCGCCGTTCGACCGCATGGCCCCGGGCCGAAACCTCCGGCCGACGGACGCGCCGGTCTTCGGTTACGACTCGCCTTACGAAGCCTACGACGAAGTCCTCGGCAGCTTCGCCCGTTGGGAGACCTCACTGTCCAGCGCGCACGCGCAAGTGATCGATCTCCACGCCGGCGTGAATGCCTACCTTGCCCGGCGCCGCGCGGATCAACCCAACTTCACCCTCGCACCCGACGCTGTTCACCCCGGCGACGCGGGCCATCTCCTCATGGCGCAGCTCGTCCTCCGCGGTCTCGGCTTCGAGTTCCCGCCCACCGCCATGGACCTCGACGCCGAGCTCTCTCGTATCCACGCCGACCCGCTCTATCCGCTCGTCAAACAACGGCGCGAAGCCCGTTCCGAGGGCTGGCGAGCCGCCGTGGGCCTGCCCGGCGCGGCCGCCAACGCCGAGACCACCTGCGCCAACCTCCAGTCGAAAATCGATGCCCTCCGTCGCCCCGCCAAGTAGCGCCGCCAACGGCGAGTTCAACGTCCGCGCCTTCGGCGCGAAGGGCGACGGCGTCGCCCTCGATTCCCCCGCGATCAACGCCGCGATCGCGGCCGCCAGCGCCGCCGGCGGCGGCACCGTACGCGTGCCCGCCGGCACATACCTGTGCTTCTCCATCCGCCTGTGCAGCCACCTCCGCCTCCAACTCGAGCCCGGCGCTGTCATCCACGCCGCCAAGCCCTCGCCGGAGCTCGGCGCCTACGACGACCCGGAGCCCAACGAGTGGGGCGACCTCCACCAGTACCAAGACTTCGGACACAGCCACTGGCACAACAGCCTGCTCTGGGGCGAGAATCTCGAAAACGTTTCCATCGTCGGCCCCGGCCTGATCGACGGCACCGCCGGCCTCGTCCGCCACGCGAGCTATGTCTCCACCGGCCCCAACGGCACTGCCGCCCGAGGCTCCGGCGAGCCGCCGCCCGAGGTCCGCGGCCTCGGCAATAAGGCCTTTGCGCTCAAGAACTGCCGCGGCATCACCCTCCGCGACTTCTCCATCCTCAACGGCGGCCACTTCGCCCTCCTCGCCACCGGCGTCGACCACCTCACCTGCGACAACCTCCGCCTCGACACCAACCGCGACGGCTTCGACATCGACGGCTGCCGCCACGTCCGCATCGCCAACTGCGCCGTCAACACCCCCAACGACGACGCCATCGTCCTCAAGACCAGCTACGCCCTCGGCGAGCTCCGCGCCTGCGAGAACATCACCATCACCGGCTGCACCGTCACCGGCTACGACATCGGCTCGCTCCTCGACGGCACCTTCCGTCGCACCGTCACCCACGCCCCCGACCGCGACGGCCCAACCGGCCGCATCAAGATCGGCACCGAGTCCAACGGCGATTTCCGTAACATCACCATCGCCAACTGCACCTTCGACCGCTCCCGCGGCCTCGCCCTCGAGTCCGTCGACGGCGCCGTGATCGAGGACATCGTCGCCACCAACCTCACGCTCCGCGATGTCTCCAACTCCCCAATCTTCCTCCGCCTCGGCAACCGCGCCCGCGGCCCCGAGGGCACGCCCGTCGGCGCGATCCGCCGCGTGAAGATCAGCCACGTCACCGCCTCCGGCGTCGACGGCCGTTTCCCGATCCTCCTCGTCGGCCTGCCCGACCACCCGCTCGAGCACATCACGATCTCCGATGTGCACGTCGCCTCCCGCGGCGGCATCACCCTGGCCGACGTCGCCGCGCAGTCCGCCCGCCACGTCAACGCCTTCTTCCTCCGCGCCGACGAGCCCGGCGTCACCGGCCCGCGCGAACCGTTCGCCGTTCCCGAGCGCCCGCGCGCCTATCCCGAGCCGAGCATGTTCGGCCTGCTGCCCGCTTCGGCCGTTTTCGCCCGCCACGTGCGCCACCTTACCGTGCGCGACCTCCGCTACGAGTTCGGAGCACCCGACGAGCGCCCGATCGTCGTCCTCGACGACGCCGGAGACATCACGTTCTCCCGTTTCCGCGCCCCCGCTCCCGCTAGCCCTGCCTACCACCTCACGAACGTCCACGCCCTCGAAACGATCCACTGCACCCCGGCGCCATAACGATCCCGTGGCGCGGCCCCGGGAACGCCGAGCACCAACTCGGCCTCCGCTCAATCTCAGATCGGCAATCGCAAATCGAAAACTCCATGCGTCGCTCCGCTGCTCTCCTCACGCTCGCCCTCGCGCTTCTGCCTCTTGTCCGCGCCTCCGCCACCCCGCCTCCGGCGTTCGCCACCGCGCAGCGTATCCGCGTGATCGTCGACAACGACTTCGGTGGCGACCCCGACGGCCTCTTCCTCCTTGCGCATCTGCTCCTTTCGCCCTCGGTCGATGTCCGCGGCATCGTCGCCTCGCAGCACCACGTCACCGGCTTCTACGGTCACCCCGGCACGCCGGAACACGCGCACGAACAGGCCTCGGCCTTGCTCCGCATCGTCGCGCCCGCCCTCGCTCCGCGCCTCGTACTCGGCTCCACCACCGGGCTCGCCGACCTCAAGACCCCCGCCGATTCCGCCGGCGCGCGCCTGATCGTGCAGGAAGCCCTGCGCGACGACACCACGGTCCCGCTCTACGTCCTCTGCGGCGGCGGTCTCACCAACATCGCCAGCGCCTACCTCCTCGACCCACGCATCGCACCGCGCCTGCGCCTCGTCTGGATCGGCGGTGCCGAGCACCCCGGCCTCGAGCTGCAGCCGCCTGGAGCCGGAAATATAGAATACAACCTCAGCATCGACCGTGTCGCCGCCCAGGTTGTCTTCAACGTCTCCGCGATCCCGCTCTGGCAGGTCCCGCGAGACGCCTATCGCCAAGCGCTCGTTTCCACCGCGGAGCTCACCGCCCGGATCGACGCCCGCGCCCCGCTCGGCGCCTTCCTCCTCGGCCGCCTCGACGATCTCCTCCAACGCGCCAAGGGCTCGCTCGGCGAAGCCTACGTCCTCGGTGATAACCCGCTCGTCCTCCTCACCGCACTGCAATCGGCCTGGGAGCGCGATCCGTCCTCGAGCAGTTACAGCGAGCGCCCGGCTCCGCTCGTCAACGACGCCGGCGTCTACGAGCCCAACCCCGCCGGCCGGCCGATCCGCGTCTACACTACCTTGGACACCCGCCTGATGTTCGAGGACCTCTACGCCAAGATCCGCCGGTTCGATCACCCGCAACAACCATCTCCATAGCCGAGCAGTCCTCCCCGTAGCGGAACGCGTAAGCGTCTCGCCCCTCCGCTGGTGGGTCGGGCCTTACGCCCGGCATCCGCCTCCGCCCAATCTCAAATCGGCAATCGCAAATCGAAAATTCCATGCGCCTCCCCGCCGCCCTCGCCATCCTCCCGTTCCTGATCGCGACCGCCTGCGGCGCCGCGCCCTCCGCCGCGCCGCGCGCCTTCGACTTCGCGCAACTCACCGCCGCCGACACTTTCACCGTCGAACGCGGCTTCGGCTTCGATCTCGGCACCGCGCCCTCCGCTGCGAACCCACCGTTCTACTTCTCGGTCGCCGTGCCCGAAGGGAACTACCGCGTCACCGTCACTTTCGGCGACGCCGCCGCGCCCTCCGCCAACACCCTCAAGGCTGAGTCCCGCCAACTCCTCCTCGAGTCGCTCGCCACCAAGCCCGGCCAGTTCGAGACGCGCACGTTTGCCGTCAGCGTCCGCAACGCCTCGCTCCCGCCACCACCGCAAAACGCCCCCGGCGGCACCGCCGTGCTCCTCAACCCCCGCGAGGTCGGCCTGCTGCGCTGGGACGACAAGCTCACGCTCGAGTTCAACGGTACCACACCGCGCATCCGTTCCGTGGAGATAGCGCCCGCGCCCGCCGCGCCGACCATCTTCCTCATCGGCGATTCGACCGTCACCGATCAGCCGCACGAGCCGGCCGCGAGCTGGGGCCAGATGCTGCCGCGTTTCCTCCGCACCGATGTCGCCGTCGCCAACCACGCCGAATCCGGCGAAACATTGAAGTCGTTCCTCTCCGAGCTTCGCCTCGCGAAAGTCCTCTCCCAAACGAAGCCGGGCGACTTCCTCCTCATTCAGTTCGGCCACAACGACGAGAAGACGCAGTGGCCGCAGACGTATGTCGAGGCGCGCTCCACCTACAAAGCCTACCTCCGCGCCTTCATCGCCGAGGCCCGCCTGCGCGGAGTGACACCGATTCTCGTCACCTCGATGCAGCGCCGCACGTTCGACGAACACGACAAGATCAAGAACACCCACGGCGACTATCCCGCCGCCGTCCGCGAGTTGGCGGGCGAGGAGAACGTCGCGCTCGTCGACCTCGATCGCGCCAGCGTCGCCTTCTACGAAGCGCTCGGCCCTTCCCGCGCGCCGCTCGCCTTCAGCGCCGGCGGCCAAGACGCCACGCATCATAACAACTACGGCGCCTACCAACTCGCGAAATGCGTCGCCCAGGCGCTGCGCGACGCCGGCCCCGAGCTCGCCGCTCTCCTGTCGCCGGACTTCGAAGACTTCGATCCCGCGCACCCCGACGCGCCCGAAACCTTCGCGCTTCCCGCCAGCCCCGCCCGCAGCGACGCCGCCCTCCGCGGCAACTGAGCCGCCGCATCTCCGCGTAGCAAAACCCGACAAGGATTTCGAACAGTCGTGCGCAAGCCCGACTCGAGGAATCTGCCGGTGTTGATTCCGGTGCAGCTCTGCCTTGTTGTCGTGCGCCCCCATGAGAACCCTTTCTTCGCTCTTTCTTCGCTTCGTGGCCGGACTTGCGACGACCGTGTCACTGGTCGCACAGGACAGCGTGGCGCAGACGCAGGCGACGCATGTCGCCGACTGGGTCGCCGCTCCCGACGCCGACCCGCGGGGCTTCGGGGTTTTCCATTTCCGCAATGTGCTTCGCCTCGCGCGCAAGCCGGAGCGTTTCGTGGTGCATGTCTCCGCCGACAACCGCTACCGCCTTCAGGTCAACGGCCGGGCCGTGGCGGAGGGACCCCAGCGGTCGGACCTCGCGCACTGGCGCTACGAGACGATCGATCTCGCGCCGTACCTGAAGGAAGGCGACAACGTGCTCGCCGCGCTGGTGTGGAACTGGGGGCCGCACACGCCGGTCGCCCAATTCACCCATCGCACGGGTTTCGCCGTGCAGGCGGACAGCGCCGCCGAAGCCGCCGTCGGCACACCCGGCACCTGGAAGGTGCTGCGGAACCCGGGCTACGCGCCCCTGCCCGTGAAGAGCGAGGAGGTCGGGGGTTATTACGTCTCGGCACCGGGCGAGTCCGTGGATGGATCCCGCTACCCCTGGGGCTGGGAGTCGCCGGAGTTCGACGACGCGGCCTGGGCGGTGCCCGCGAACATCGGCACGTGGACGGCGCGAGGTCAGGCGCCCTACGGGGCCGCGGAGGGCTGGCAACTCACGCCGCGCACGTTGCCACCGATGGACGAGGGCGACCTGCGTTTTGCCGCGGTGCGGCGTGCCGTTGGCGTGGATGCGGCGCTGGGGAGCGCGTTCACCGTGCCGCCCAAGTCCCGCGCCGTGCTGCTCCTCGACCAGGGACACCTGGCCAACGCGTTTGCAGTCCTGGACCTGAGCGGCGGCCTTGGCGCCCGCGTGACCCTGACCTACGCCGAAGCGATGGTCGATGCGGCCGGCCGCAAGGGCCATCGCGACGAGGTCGACGGTCGGTCGATCATGGGCGTGCGCGATGTCTTCCTCCCCGACGGCGGCGCACACCGCAGCTACCAGACGCTGTGGTTTCACACCTACCGCTATGTCCAGGTCGAGATCGAGACGGCGGAACAGGCCCTTTGCGTGGAGGACTTGCACGGGCTTTCGACGGGCTACCCCTTCCGCGAGCAGGCGCGTTTCACCTGCGATCTGCCGTGGATCGGTGACATGTGGCGCATCAACTGGCGGGTTTCGCGGCTGTGCGCCTGGGAAACCTATTTCGACACGCCTTACTACGAGCAGCTCCAATACCTGGGCGACGCGCGCATCCAGGCGCTATTCTCCTACTACGTGGCGGGCGACGACCGGCTCGCCCGCGAGGCCATCGTCCAGTTCGACCACTCGCGCGGTCCCGATGGGCTGACCGCCAGCCGCTATCCGACACGGGAGCGGCAACTCATTCCCCCGTTTTCGCTGCTGTGGGTGCTGATGGTCCACGACCATTGGATGCATCGCGGGGACGCGGCCTTCGTTCGCGCCCGTCTTCCGGGCGTGCGGGCGGTGCTGGACCGCTACGCGCAGGAGGTCGACGAAACCGGATTCGTGGGCCGGATACCCTGGTGGAATTTTGTCGATTGGGCGCCGAGCTGGCGCGCCGGCGTGCCGCCGATGGACGCGGCGGGACACTCCACGCCCATCACCCTGATGTTCGCGGACGCTTTGCGCCGTGCGGCGGAGCTCGAGGGCGCCGTCGGCCGGCCCGGCGAGACGGCGCGGTTGCAGGCGCTCGCGGAGCAACTGTGCGAGAGCGTCCGCCGCCGCACCTGGGATTCGTCACGCGGATTGTTCGCGGATGCTCCCGGTGTCACGCAGTTCAGCCAACAGACCAATGCGCTGGCGATCCTCGCCGACGCCGTGCCCGCGCCCGAGCGCCGCGCGGTGATGGAGAAGGTCCTCGCGGATCGCTCGCTCGAGCAGGCCTCGTACTACTTCGGATTTTACGTGCGGGAGGCCATGCTGAAGGCAGGGCTGGGCGATCGCTATATCGAGCAGCTGGCCCCGTGGCGGGAGATGCTGGCGCTGGGACTGACGACGACGCCCGAGACCGCCGAGCCGACCCGCTCGGACTCGCATGCCTGGAGCGCCCATCCCAACTACGGCCTGCTGGCCACCGTCCTCGGCGTCCGGCCCGCGACGCCGGGTTTTGGCCGGGTGCTGGTCGCCCCCCATCTCGGTTCGCTGTCGCACGCCGAGGGCGTGGTCCCGCATCCGCGGGGCGAAGTCGCCGTGAAGCTCGTCCGCAACGGCGAGACCCTCGAAGCCGAAGTCACTCTGCCAAACGGAGTGGAGGGCGAATTCGAGTGGCAGGGCAAGCGCGTGCCGCTCCGGCCCGGCGCACAGCGACTCAGTCTGTAGGGCTCGGCTGAGCGCGGTGCTGATTCTCGTCGACGTGTTCCAACACGAAGAGTCCACCGTTCAGCTCCGCTCCAGACCGGCGCACCACTGCGCGCTGCGCCGCACCAGCGCGGCGTAGCCGACGTTCTCGAACGCCGCAACAGTGTGCCCGGGCTGGAGATTCACCACACGGCCCGCGCCGCACTCAACGCCCGGCGGGCCGCCCGGTGGCGCGATCACCGGTTTCGAGCAGCAAAGCCGCGAGCGCGTGGCCGAGCCCGCGGTCGTTGCGAGCGATGACGACGGTTCTCACGGCTTTCCGGTTCGCCCGACTCCCGGCTCTGCCACGAGCCGGTAGACGTGGAAATCGCGGATGCGCAGATGACTCGTGACCGTGCGGAACGCGAACCAGCCACGTGTGTATGGCGCCGGATCCTCGTACGCGAAGAGTCGCCGTCCGTTGTGATGGAAACCGATCGTGCCACCCGCCGCCACAAGCTGGATGCGCTGCGGCATGTTGGGCACCAGAAGGTCATCCGCACCGGCGAGATCGTGCTCGGGCAACAGCGGCCGGTTGCCGCGCTCGCCGATGTAGCGGCGAAAGCGGGTGGTGGTGTTCGAGTTCCCGCCGAAGCCCACGTAGTAGCAGCGCAGCTGGTCGTAGTCGCTGAAGACGCCCGTACGTTTCGTGGCGAAGAGGTCGCCGGGGCTGCGCGCGTCGTCGGCCATCCAGAAGCAGTTCAAGTCGCTCACGCGGTCGTTCGGCCCACCCGCGGCCACCGCAGTCGCCTCGTAGCAGATGAGGACCGGTCCCTCGAGCGGCCGCGCGAGCCAGACCGAGCACCCACCGGGCACGTCGATCTCCAGCGCACCGTCGCGCGCCTCGACCGTGCCGCCCGCCGCGAGCTCCACGCGCCATTGCGCGAGTCCATCGCCGAAGTCGTCGCGCACGATCTCCGCGCCGACCACGAACCGCGGATCGAGCGAAACAGGCCTTTCCTCGGCAGCGCAGAGCGAAAAAAGAGCGGCAAACGACACCGCCAGCATGGTTGTCCGTTCTCTCCAGTAGCGAAAGCCGCCAAGGCTTTCAGCCGTGAGGCGCGCAACCGTGGCGAAACTCCGTCGAGTCTCGCCACGGCGCATCACTGCACTGGACCGCCTCTCCATGGCTCTTTCGCTCGGACACCGCATCGTCCACCCCCTCACGGCCGCCCGCCCTTCATGGGCTCAGGCCCGTACTGCTTCTTCAGCCAAGCCTGGGGCACCGGCACGACACAGATGTTCATCGAGCGGTTGTCCTTCGACAGCATCGCCGACTGGATCTGGATGCGCGTGCTGTCGGCGCTGAAGGTCGGGTGCAGGTGGTCGGCCGCGGTGTCCTTGTGGCCGGTGGTGAGCAGCAGCTTCTCGCCGGTGCGACGATCGATGAGCCAGAGGTTGCGCGCGAAATCGTCGCCCACCGCCCAGCGGCCGTCGGGCGAACCATGCACGTGCCAGAATCCGCTGCCCTCGAGCGTCTGCCCCTCGATGCGCATCTCGCGCGTCCGCAGATTCACGACGGCGTAGCCGGTCGGGTGCGCGCGCGAACCGCAGCTGCCCCACTCGTCGGCGTTGTCCACGGGCCGGTGCCCGAGGATCGCGAACGCCACCTCGTCCTTCGTGATCACCGCCTCGTGTGTCACCCAGTCGTAGGACGCCTCCGGGTAGAGCGGTCGCAGACCGGTGCCGTCGGCGCGCACCGTCCAGGTGCGCTGCGGAGACTTCCCGCCGGTTTCCCAGCAGAACACGATCTCGCCGGGCACCCACGGATTCGTCTGCACGTGGCCGATCTGGAACGGCACCGCGACGAGGAACTTCACCTCGCCGGTCTTGAGGTTCATACTCGCGAGTCCGCCGGGGCCGGCGCCCATCTTCCGCGGGCCGAAGTTCTCATCGATCTTCGTGCCGGACGCGAGGTGCTTCGCGGCAAGCTCCTTGTTCCCGATCCGGAAGTACACGAACTCCTCGGTGGGATCGAGCGCCACGTCGCCCACCGCGCCCATCTCGAGCGGCACCGTGCCGCACACGTGTTCATACTCCGCCGCAGGCTTCATCGCGCCGGCGGCGCTGTCGGCGAACACCTTCGCCAGATCCACGCGGACGATTTCCGCGGGCTTCGTCTGGTCCTTCACGTCGCTGTAGGCCGGTGCGCCCGAGACGTCGTTCGGCTTCATCTCCGGCACGCGCACGAAGTACAGGTTCATCGAATGGTCAGCGAGGCACAGCATGCCGGTGTAACCGTTCTCCGTCACCTGCACGATGTCGCCAGTTTCTTCGTTCACCGCCATCGCCTGGCCCTTCACGCGGTTCGAGCGAAAGACGAGCCACTTGCCGTCGGCCGTCCACTGGTGATGGGTCTGGTAGATCTTCGAGTCGCCGGCCGGCGTGCTGGTCAGAAACGTCAGCGGCGTGCCCGTGACCGAATCGACAACGACCTTCTTCTCCGCCGGGAAACGCCGCCCGATCTGGGCCGAGGCGGGGGCGGGCAACAACGCGAGGGCGCCGAGCGCGAGCCCGGCGGGAAAGAGGAGCAGCTTTTTCATGGAAATCGACAGGGGAGATCGAGCCACCGGCGTCGGCACGATCGCCGACCGGCACACCCCGCGCAACCGCGCGCGAGGCCCCGCACCTTGGGCCGCATCGCCGCTCGCGCCGCGCCGAAATCGCGCGGACAGTCCGTCCCGCGTCCACCGGGCGACAAAACAGCTGGTTCTTTCCCGCCGTTTTCGTTCCGGTAGCTGCGACTATCCTCGGCTCCAACGCCCGTTTTCTCCGGCCAACATGACCACGCCTCCGCTCCACCCGCGCGCCCAGCTCGTCGCCACCATGCAGCGCATCTACCGCCAACGCATGACGACGACCTCCGGCGGCAACCTCTCCATCTGCGAGCCCGACGGCCGCATCTGGATCACGCCCGCCCGCGTCGACAAAGGCGCGCTCACGCCCGACGACATCGTCTGCGTGCTGCCCGACGGCCGCCACGAGGGCAAACACCCGCCGTCCTCGGAACTGCCGTTCCACCGCGAAATCTACCGCCGCCGGCCCGATCTGCGCGCGATCGTGCACGCCCACCCCGGCGCGCTCGTGGCGTTTTCCATCTGCCGCCAAATTCCGGACACACGCCTCCAGTCGCACGTTTTCCAGATTTGCGGTCGCGTCGCCGCCGCGCCCTACGCCTGCCCCGGCACCCAGCAGCTCGGGGAAAACATCGCCGCCACCTTCGCCACCGGCGCCGACTGCGTGCTGCTCGAGAATCACGGCGTGGTCGTCGGCGGTCGCGACCTCCGCGATGCGTTCCAACGTTTCGAAACGCTCGAGTTCGCCGCGCAGACGCTCAACCGCGCCGCCACCCTCGGCGCGCTCAACGTCCTCCCTCCTGAGTCGCTCGCGGTCGACACCATGCCGGCCTATCACGACCTCCCCGCTCACGCCGCCTCGCCGCGCGAGGATGAGCTGCGCCAGCGGCTCTGCTCCTTCGTCCACCGCGGCTATCGCCAGCGCCTGCTCATCAGCACCGCCGGCGCCTTCTCCGCGCGCCTCGAGGACGACGAGTTTCTCATCACGCCGCGCCGCCGAGATCGGCTCGAGCTCGAGCCGGCCGGCATCGTGCGCGTGCGCGGCGACGCCTGCTCGGCCGGCCAACAACCCAGCCGCGCCGCCCGTCTCCACGCCGAGATCTACCGGCAGCTGCCCGGGGTCGGCGCGATCATCAACGCCCAGCCCGCGCACGCCTCCGCGTTCTGCGTCACCGACACGCCGCTGAGCACGCACACGATCCCCGAGAGCTACGTCGTGTTGAACGACGTCGTGAAACTCCCCTTCCTCCGCATCGTCGAGGACGCCGCCGCCATCGCCGCACAGCTCACGCTCGAGAAGACGCCCGTCGTGCTCATCGCCAACGAAGGCGCGCTCGTCATCGGCCGCACGCTGCTCGAGGCGTTCGACCGGCTCGAGGTGCTCGAGGCCACCACCGAGGCGTTGCTGCTCGCGCGCCCGCTCGGTCCCGTCACGCCGATGCCCGCCAGCGCGATCGACGAACTCCGCCGCGTCTTCAGCATCGCCTGACGCCATCCGCGCCGCCACATCCTCACCACGGAACATGGAAAACGTGCACACTCCGCCGCTTCTCCGGCTCGCGACTCCCGCCGATCTGCCGGCGCTGCTGCCGTTGTTCCGTGCCTATCAGGAGCACTATGGGCAGCTGACTTCCGCCGGGGAGGAGCAGACCCGCGCGTTTCTGGCCGAGTTCCTCGCCGATGCGAAGACGGGCTTCATCGTGCTCGCGTGTACGGAGGATAGACTGGTCGGTTTCGCCGCGGTGTACCTGACGGTCTCCTGCCTGATCGCCCGGCGCATCGCACACCTCGGCGATCTGTACGTCGTGCCCGCGAGCCGCGGAGCCGGCGTCGGCACCGCGCTCCTCGACGCCGTATCGGCCGAGGCGGGGCGACGCGGCATCGGCTTGGTGCGCTGGCTCTCTTTGTCCTCGAACACCGAACTGAACGCCTGGTACCGGCGCTTGGTTGAGCCGCTGGGAACCTTCGATCTCTACCTCCTCCCGACCGCCTGCGGACCGAGCGCCCCCGCGGCTCCGTCCCCGAGCCGCTGACGCTCCGCCACACGCCGGCTCGCCTTGCCCGAACCGCCGGCCCACGCTCCAGCCATGCGCGTGCCCCTCCACATCGTCGAAGCCCGCCGCGAGCGTCTCCGCGAACTCATCCGCACCGACGGCTTTCTCCCGGTCGCCGAACTGGCGAAACGTCTCGGCGTATCGGTTGTCACCGCGCGCCGCGATCTCGCCACCGTCGCCGCCCGCGGCCACATCACGCGCACCCGCGGCGGCGCTCTCGCCGACTACAACACCACCTTCGCCTCCGTCGATCAACGCGCCCAGCGCGCCCGCACCGCGAAGGAGCGCATCGCCCGCGCCGCCCTCGCCCAGTTGCCGACCGAGGGTACGATATTTCTCGATGCCGGCACCACTGTGCAGTCGCTCGCGCGCCAGATGCTGCGCCGCCACGATTTCGACGGACTCACCGTCGTGACGAACAGCCTGCCCGTCGCCAGCATCCTCGGCGGCGCCACCGGCATCGAGCTCCACGTGCTCGGTGGCATCTTCCTGCACCGGCAGGCGATCCTGCTCGGACCACAGGCAATCGAGTCGATCGCGCAATGGCACTTCGACGCCGCGTTTCTCGGCGGCGAGGGCATCGATGCGGAGGGTGTCACGAACTCGCACGCGATGATCGCCGCGTTCCAGCAGAACGTGCTCCGCCACACCGAGCGCGTGTTCTACTGCATCGACCAAACGAAGCTCGGCCGTGCCACGCCGCATCGCGTCACCGGCTGGGCCAAATCCCTCACGCTCGTCACCGACGCCCGTCCCGCCGCGCTCGCCGCCGCCAGCATCGTCCTCCCCGCGGGCCAGTTGATCACGGCGCGCTGAACACGCGCCGGGCGCTCCCCTCTCCGCAGGTCTGCCGTGTTGTGCCGTCCTTCGGTATACCACGCGGCTGAGCGCGAGGGCGTCGTCCGCGTCCGGCGCCTGGGACCGCGGGTCAGGCGTTTTCCGGATCGCCGCCCCGTGGAGCACCAGCACGCGCGAGGCGCGGACTGTCCGCTTTGGCCTCCGCGGCTCGTTCCAATTTTTAAGATCGCTTTCGATCATTTAACCGCCAACGTCCCGCCGAACGTCGGCGCCCCGTGCCGCCGCCTTCACCCTCCACCCATCTCCCGCCCCGATGTCGTCCCCGGCCACTCTGCCCCATCGCGAAGAGATCGCCCACGTCGTCCGCCGCATCCTCTACCAGAAGCTCCAGCGCCCGATGCCGCGTGCCGTGCAGGCGCCGCGCCCGCTGGTCGTCAACGTCAGCGCGCGCCACTGCCACCTCTCCCCCCAGGCGGTCGAGACGCTTTTCGGCCCCGGCCACCAGCTCACGCCAAAGAAGTGGCTCTACATGGACGGCCAGTACGCCGCCGAGGAGTGCGTCACCCTCATCGGCCCGCGCAGCCGCGTCATTTCCAATCTCCGGATTCTCGGCCCCTGCCGCGATTTCAACCAGGTCGAGCTCGCCTTCACCGACGCCATCTCGCTCGGCTTCGACATCCCGGTGCGCGCCTCCGGCGACATCAAGGGCACCCCGGGCTGCATGCTCATGGGCCCTGCCGGCTTCCTCGAGCTGCCCGAGGGCGTCATTCGCGCCGCCCCGCACGTGCACATGCACCCCGACGACGCCGCCTTCTACGGCGTGAAGGCCGGCGCCTACATGCGCCTGCGCATCGGCGGCCCCTGCGGCGTGACCTTCGACCGCCTGCTCGTCCGCGTGTCCAAGGATTTCAAACTCGAAGTCCACATCGACACCGACGAGGCCAACGCCTGCGGCCTCATCCCCGGCACCCGGTGCGAGCTGCTTCCCTGAGCGCCTCGCTCCGCTTTCGTTTCCCGCAACTCTCAACCGTAGAACAACAATCCGTTAACCCCGCTCCTCCATGAGTGATTCACTCGGTATGATCGAAACCAAGGGCTACGTCGGCGCTGTCGAAGCCAGCGACGCGATGGTCAAAGCGGCCGGCGTCACCCTCGCCCGCCAAATCCAGATCGGTGGCGGCCTCGTCACCGTCCTCGTCAAGGGCGACGTCGGCAGCGTCAAGGCCGCCGTCGAAGCCGGCGCCGATGCCGCCAAGCGCGTCGGCGAACTCGCCGCCGCCCACGTCATCGCCCGCCCCCACCCCGAGCTGCTCAAGCAGTTCGCCCTCTGAACCACGTAACCACCTACCGGATCTCACCATGGCTCAAGAAGCTCTCGGCATGATTGAAACCAAAGGCCTCACCGCCCTCCTCGAGGCGATCGACGCCGCCCTCAAGGCCGCCAACGTCACCTTCACCGGCTACGAGGCGATCGGCTCGGGCAACGTCGCCGCCTTCTTCCGCGGCGATGTCGCCTCCCTGAAGGCCGCCGTCGAAGCCGGCGCCGACGCCGCCAAACGCATCGGCGAAGTCGTCGCCGTCCAGGTCATCCCGCGTCCGCACGACGACCTCGTCCAGCTCGGCAAGTGGGCCAGTTCCTGATCGTTCGCGTTTCGCTGAATCACTCTGTGGGCGCCGCTCGGCAAAACTGACGGCGCCTGTTCCCGGCACTGCCGGCCAATCCGCAATCCGAAATCCGCATTCCGCAATTCCTCCGGTGCGCCTCCTCGTCGCCAACCTCGGTTCCACCTCGTTCAAGTACCGCCTCTTCGTCCTCGAAGGCGAGCAGGCACGCTTGCTCGCACGCGGCGGCCACGAGCGCGTGACCGACTACGGCGCGGCCATCGACCAGTCGCTCGCCGAGCTTGCGGCGGCCGGTCATGTGCGCACCGCCGCGGACCTCGACGGCGTCGGCTTCAAGACCGTGCTGGGCGGCGAACTCTCCGGCTGTCTCCTCGCCGATGAGACTGTCGAGCAGGCGCTCCGCGCCACCGCCGATCTCGCGCCCGCGCACAACCCGCCCTACGCCGAAGGCCTCCGGCTGTTCCGCGAGCGCCATCCCACCGTTCCCCGCGTCGCGTTGTTCGAGACCGCCTTCTACCAGTGGGTGCCGGACCACGCGCGGCGCTACGCCGTGCCCGAGGCCTGGT